>JBEKLF010000572.1:0-3289 GCA_050010335.1 Terriglobia bacterium | reverse complement strand
AGCCTTGGTCGGCATGAGCCCAAAACGAATCGCACAGGGGGAAAGGCGCGAGAAAAACCCAACCGCCACCCCCACGGAGAAGTTTTGCTTGACAACGCCGATGCCGTTATAGACGCGCTACGGATATTCGAATCTGCGCGGGTGGATTGGGGGGGGAAACAAACGCGGTACGTTCGACGCCCCGCAAGAATCGTTCTGGGGTGGCGTCAGGCTGAGACGGTGTCGATCGCAATGTGCTGGCTCGCGTCCCAGGCCGCATAGTAAAGCTCAATGCTCAGCTCAGGCCGCTCTTTGGCAAGCGACGCCCGCGCGCGCCGAAGGTCCTCTTCCTGGCGCTCGCGCGGCTCCGGGGAAGAATGCAAGTGTAGGGGCAACGAATTGTACCAGAGGCAATCCTGATGCTGAATCAGAATCAGGCGCTTCAGGTCATGCGAATCCACCAAATAACGGAACCACTTCCAGCCTGCCCAGGAAAACTTTGGCAAGTATTCCACCAGCGTCAGGCACTGCGGCCCGCCCGGGAGCACCAGGAGGTCGTAATTTTCATCCAGCTTCAAGGTGAGGTTGAGGAACTCGTAAAATCCGGCTTGGAACCTGTGGTCGCTGCAATGGATGGCCAGCACCTCGGCATCCGTCTCGTGCAGCGTGGAAGAGAGTTTAGAGGTCGGCATAAATTCTACCCTCGGGTAAATTGGACGGGGGCTAAGGGGACTGCCCTAGAACAATCAGAGAATGAATTTCCTCGCCGTCTACTTTTTGTCTCCGCTTTCTTCCACGCGGGGCGCCGCCGGCTTTGGTGACGCTATCAACTTCCCATCCACACCGAGTTGCGAAAGCACCGTGGGAATATCCAGCCCCAACGCCTGGAGTTGCTGGAGCAAGCCGAAGACTAGTGCAGGCCCCGTTTGCGCGATGCGACCTATGCCCCCGGTGCCGTTGCCCGCCCCTCCGTTGCCCTGCTCAATTACCACGACTTTATCAATGTTGCCCAGCGGCGCCGCCACAGCGCCAAAAATCCCCGCCGAGGCCTGCAGCACGCTGGGCAGCTTCTCGAGCAGTGTTTGCAACTTGGCGGCGTCGTTGAATTGCCGCCACGCTTCTGCCTTTTTCAGAATGGCCTGCGCTTCCGCCACGCCTTGCGCTTCAATAGCTCGCGCTTGCGCGAGTCCCATGGCCTCGATCTTCGAGGCTTCCGCCCGGCCTTCCGCTTCCACCGCCGCCGCGCGCCCCAGACCTTCCTGCTTCAACTTCTCCTGCTGCGCTTCCGCCAATGCGATCTGTGTGGCCTTTTGGCCTTCTGCTTCCAATATCGCCGCCTGCTTCTTAGCCTCCGCCCGCAGAATGGCCGCGTGCCGATCGGCCTCTGCTGGCTTGATAACGGTGGCCTCGAGCTCTTGTTGCTTGCGCAGAACCTCCTGTTCCTGCACGGCGATCTGTTCCTGCGTACGCGTTTTCTCCACGCGCACTTCTTCCGCCACCACCGCCTGCTTCGCTTTCGCCTCGGCCAGGGGTCCCGCCTGCGCGGACTTGGCCTTTTCCATTTCAATTTCGGCCTGGTACTGTGCCTGCCTCACCGCAAAGTCGCGCTGGGCGTTGGAAATGTTCGCGTCAGCGTCGAACTTTGCTTTTTCGCCTTCCTGCATCGCCACAGCGGATTTAATCTTCGCGTCGCGGGTGGCCTCAGCCTCGCCAATGGTCCCGTCGCGCTTGACTTCCGCGGTACGCTTCTTGCCTAACGCGTCGAGATAACCTTCCTCGTCGCTAATGTCCTGAATCGTCAGAACGTCCACGCCAATGCCCATGCGCTCCAAGTCCAGCGCCGCCTCCGAGGTCAGTTTCTGGGCAAAACTGGAACGGTCACTGTTCACCTCTTCCACCGTCAGTGTGCCCAGGATCGAACGCAGGTGGCCCTCCAAGGTTTGGAAGATCACCTTTTGGATGGTGTCATGCGTCATGCCCAGGAAGCGTTCCGCGGCGGCCGCGAGCGACATGTCGTCGCCTTTGATCTTCACATTGGCCACGGCCTTCACGGAAATCGGCACGCCTTTGAGCGTATAGGCGCGCTTGATCTCAAGGGGAATCGTGAACACGTTGAGAGATAGGTAATCCACCTGTTCCAGCAATGGCCAGCGAAACGCCGCGCCCCCACGCACCATGCGATAGCCCGCAATGCGGCCATCCGCTAACTTGTGTTTGCGACCACTGAAGATTGCCACCGCGTTGGGCGGTACCTTGATGTAGTTTTTGGCGAAGCGGGAAATAGCAAGCAGTAGCGCAACGGCAGCAGCAGCCGCCAGAACAATTACAAAGGGCGAAAAATGCTCCATTAGAATCCTCCCCCAGGGAAGTACGCGTTACCAGTAAAAAGTGACGACCAATCGAAAGAAGAAACTCGAAATTGGAAACTCGAAAATCGAAAGACGCGCCGGGTTTCTATTCTCGAGTTTCCAGTTTCCAATTTCCAATTTCGAGTTTCAAGTTTCCATTTTCGGCCCCTACTCCGCGCGATCCACCAGGACGACGTCCCCGACAATAGAACTGATTTTTACGAGTGAATTGACGGGAATCTCCTCGTTACTCGTCGCGCGAGCCACCTTTTCCACCACCGTGTCACCCAGCGTACAGCGCACCTGGCCAACTCCCCCTTTGGGAATGGCAACGCTCACCTGCGCCGTGTTACCCACCAGGTCGCCCGTCAGGACGTGGCTGGAAGCTTGCTGGCTGTATAAAAAGCTGGCGAAGACGTAGATCAATCCCGCAAACAGCACGCCGCCCCCAAAGCCCATCGCCGTGCTGACCCCCACCCCGTATCCAATGTGTACGCCGATGGCCCCGAAGCTTCCAAACGCCGTGACGAAAACGCTCAGGATGCGGCTGCTCAGGAGGCTGGGACCTGCGCCGTGGCCGTCGGCGTCGTGGCCAAAGTCACCATGTTCAAACACGTCACCGAGGATGGAACTGGCTATTACAAAAATAAAACCGAAAACCGCGATTGCCAGGAAGGTAACGAACGCCGATGTACTTGCCAGGAGAATCATATCGGTGGCCTCTGCATCAGGAGTGTGCACTCCACCTCGCGAGGAACGGCCGCTGGGCGGATGATACCTCTTGCAGTGACGGCTACTCTAAGGCCGGTCTGCGGCGAAGTCAAGCCAAGTTGGGCTGCCGAGCTGCGATTCAGACAGTGGGGGAGGGCGCGAGGCTGGCGGGAGGCAGGAGCGGCGAGACGAGGGGAATTGGGCGCAGGAATGGGGGCGTGTTGAGACGGGTGGCGGCTGTGTCGTAGGGT
>JBEKLF010000571.1:0-3354 GCA_050010335.1 Terriglobia bacterium | reverse complement strand
AACTCTACCGCCCGGTGTTTCCTTGCTTAATCCGAGGTGGGTGCGGTCGTCGTGGTAGTAACGGACGTATTCAGAGAGCAGCCGTTTCAGATGGCGTTCATTCACCACGATAATATGATCCAGCAAGTCTCGGCGGCAGCTCTCGACCCAACGCTCCGCCACACCGTTTTGCCAGGGGCTCTCGAAGGAGGTCCGCACCGGGCTCATCTTCAGGGATCGAATGGCCACGGGGACCTCCAAGCCGTATTTCGCATCCCGGTCGAAGATTAGATATCTGGACGCCGACTCGAACGGAAATGCCTCCCGCAACTGCTGGATGATCCAACTGCTCGTCGGGTGCTTTGTGACGTTGAAGTGCAGGATCCGCCGGCGATCATGGCTGATCACGAAAAAACAATAGAGTACGCCGAAGGTGATCGTGGGGGCCGCGAAGAAATCCATTGCCGCAATGGCTTCCCTGTGATTTCGAAGAAAGGCGAGCCAACGTTGGGCCGGTTCGGGATCCCTCGGAGCTCGTTTCATCCAGCGTGAAATCGTTCTCTCGGAGAGGTCAAAACCGAGCATGAGGAGTTCCCCATGTATCCGCGGTGCTCCCCAAGTCGGATTCTCAGCCACGATCCGGAAGATCAATTCCCGAACTTCCCTCGACGTCGGTCTTCTCCCCACCGGCGTCCTGGCCTGGAGATCAGCCGCCAGTACAAGCGGAAACCAGCCCGGTGCCACCGGACCACAGTCTCGGGTGTAACCACGATCAGCGATTGTTTCCATCCTGACCAGAACCGGCGGACGGCAACCCAGAAGAGCTTGTCGAGCAGGCCTATTCTTGGCTTCGGGTGGCGACGCTTCAGCACAGCGAGTTGTTGGCGTAGCGCGAGATTCTCGAGGAGGAGGCTCCGACGCGCCCGCGAGAGGCGAACCAGCCTTCCGAGGGACAGGACAATGAATCGAAACATAGCCAGGAGTTATAGCAGAACAGAGGCGGGAGAGCGGCAGCTATGTTATTGATTTTGCGGTCGGCCAGAGTTTTGGCAAACCACAGCCACGCTTCCCGTGGCTCCCACGTCGCCGTGCTCTGTCCACTGACCGTGCCCGTCGAGGAATTCGAACTCGGGCGACTGCACATAGTCAATTCGCCGTCCACCGACATCGGAAGAGATTTCAAAAAAGTGGGTTCTGACGTTGAACGCCAGCCAGCCGGAGACTGGTAATTCGAAAACCGTCCCGGACGGATCTTTCACGCTCCACGCCCCCGTGGAGGCGCGGTTGACATAGACCTCGGTTCCGTTTTCGTGCACGACGTGCAGATGGGCTTCCGCAAGTGCTCCAGTGGCGAGCGCCTGACTGGGCGGGAGGAACTTTCCACTGCGGTCCGCGTATTCGATGATTCTGGGCTCAGTAAAAGCGTATTGCTGCTGTAACTGTTGCATCAGGTAATAAGACCGCGCCGTGGCTTCGATATTGAAAGGCCCCGAGGGGTCGAATTCCGAGGTCAGCCAACCCATGTTCCCGTAAGCAATGGTCGTGGCTAGGAAGAGGTCAAGATAGGCGCGTTTCTTCGGTGACGTGGCCCAGTCCTTGTCAAGTTGTCCCAGGTAGTAGCCTGTGTCACCCACGCCGTAGTCGCACTCGAGGGGGCCGATTTTCCTGAGCTTGAAAGACACATTGGGCGGTTCCGCAAGTAGATTGCCCTTCGTGTAAACCCAGCCGTAGCTTCCCGAGGTCAATCCCGCGTACAGCCATTGGTAGGTGCCTTCGGATTGCGTAGGGCCATAGACCTGCTGGTCGTTGCGCAACAGTTGTCCGTAGGCATAGAAGGTTGCAGCGAAGGTTCCCGCGCCGGGGACACGTGCGTCAAAGTCGCAATAGGACCAAGGCTCATTCGCCGTGTGTACGTCTGTGTAAGACATCTTCACGCCAAACTTTTCCTTGATGCGTTGCGCATAGAAGTCATCGAACTCCACGGCCTTGGCGGGCTTCAGCGCGTAATTGCGCGGCCAGGCACGCCGCCACTCGCCCTCGGGCGTGCGCTGCACATCGTCGGGATTCCAGTTTTCGTTCACCGTATTGAAGTCGCAATAGTTGGTGTAAACGCCCTGTAACCATCCCAGGTCGTTCTGGGCCTGGATGTACCATTTCAGCATGGCGTCCCCGCCCTTCTGCGGGGCGGCTTTCAGCTTGAGCGTGTTACTGTCACCTTCGTCGCACCACGTGACTTCGTGGCTGTGCTCCATGACCCGGTCGAGACCGTACGAGCGGATACGCACACAACGCTCGTGATCCTTCTGGAATGACTCCGGTTCCGTCACGGTCCAGAGAACCTGTTTGCCCTCCGCCTGCCGCAGTGAGGGGGGATTCGGAATAGAGGGAAGTGTTTCCTCGTAATTCGGGGAATTGGTGATGAAGATCCTTTCGTAGAGATTGTTCCTCAAGCCGTCCGTCTTCGGCAAATAGCGCATCCCCCCATTGATCTCGGCGCTATCGCCGGTGACTTTCGGCTCGGCAGTGAAGTACGGTTCAGAGGCGTTCGAGCGATACCAATCGAACCAGATGGAGGTGAAGGCGAGATTCGCCGCCTCTCCGGACATCAGTATGCGAGGGTTCGCGTACCCGTACGTGATATAGGGTACGGTGATGAGCTGAGGGTGGCTCACGCCGGAGACATGCCCGAAGCTCAATTCGGTGGCTTCGCCGCCCTCGCACCAGACGTCCAGCACCAGCGACTTCTGCCACAGTTGCAGCCGGTATTCCACCAACTGCGATCCCATACGAAACTTAGCCTGCACTGCGCCGTTCGCCAAGTCAGCGTCGATTAGTTCCCCCTGCGCCACACTCCGCGTGGGCGTGCCCACAAACAAGACCCCTCCACCGTCGAGGGGTCGAAACGGCGAACCGCTGTTCACTCGCGCCGTCAGCTCACCCAAACCACCCTTTTCGGGGTGATATTCATAAACAACGGTCGAGTCCGGCCCCACGTAGCGCAGCTCGAAGCGGCGTGGCCCGATTTCCCCTACCGTCACTTTGAAATTCTTCTCGAAATTCGCCGGCAGGATAGTCTCCTCGCGGGTGGGGAAAGGCAAGGCTCCAGGGCCTGTGTTTGTTCCCGCGATTTCGTCGCGATACGGCCTTAAATTGCGTTTCGGTTGCGGTGTGAACGTGAGCGGCTTCATTTCCTCTGTGTAGATCGCGAGGGAATCAGAGAGGAAGTAGCGCGGCTGCTGGTTTGCTGCTTTGCCTAGCAGCCCGTGGTGGAAACGTGCCTTTTCGGGGCGGTGAGCAAAGGGTTGGTGGAAGGCTCCGGCAGCGAGCGGGGCGGTTCGAGAGGTTCGGGAGAGTCGGCATAATCTTTCCAGGCCA
>JBEKLF010000570.1:0-3358 GCA_050010335.1 Terriglobia bacterium | reverse complement strand
TGGAAAAACTCGTTCCAGTCCCTTGGTGGAATGGATTGCCTTTGCGGCTGACCATCTAGAATGGGCCGGCTGACAACCCTAAAACTTAGGCGAATTCCGTTCCGTGGAAATTCAGGCTAGACGCTCCCCAGACTCATGTAGTAAGACTGAGGTAGATCTGTGTTCAAATCGAGTCAAATCCAATACACGTCGCTGGGCGGTAGTGTCTTAAAGTTGCGTTGACGGGAATGGCTGGCATGATCCGAGCATAAATCATTTATCGCCGCCAGTCGAGTTAGTGATATTCTACTTTCAGATTCTTGGGACAGTTCGAAGGTGGGACTGAAATCCGACTCCCAATCGGTTTTCAGAAAATGCCTTACCGGGCAAACCCATTGTACGTAGGAGTGTGCCCAATGCAATCCAAGACTGGCGATCCCTATCTTTTCCACAAACGCAGCGTGCCACCTGGGAGCGGTATAACCACCATCTCTGGTGCATTGCCAGTTCCGCTCTCAAGCTTAAAGGTTTCAGGTGAGGGAAGGAAGAATTTCAGGCGCAATGCCCCAGAGCTGAGGGCGAGAACTCCCTCATCGCGGAACGGCCCGAAAGATGCCGTCACGGATTCCTCGCGTTCGTCAATGAAGATATCCAGACGGGTAGGTCAAACGAAACTCCAAGCTGAGCTTTCGATGTTACCAGAGCCTTCAGTTTTGCCAACGCTGGTGAAGAATACACGTTTGTCCTCTTCGTCAAGGAATTTGGTATCGAGACCGCAGTGGCTAAAGCGAAGCGTGACCACATGGGCTGTGGCCCGCTCATCCAGAGACTACGGCGGGCTGGAATTCTACCGCAGTCGCCAGAGCGCTGGAAGCGAATTACCCGACGCGCTGAAGCAATTCCCCGAGCGTCCATACGTGGTCGGTGAGTCCCGCTTCCATGGCGGGAGTGACGCGCAAAGTCTGGTGGATGCGAACGAAATTGTAATAGGCAAAGTACAGGGCGAGCGCCGCATAGTGATTCTCCCACTTCTTGTGAAAGCGTTCGTCAGCCGGGTAAATCGGCGAATCTGCATTCGCATGGTCAAGTTCTGACGCTCAATATGGCTGGTGCAAATCTTGTCGGGGTCGGGCGTCCGATGACTGGCACTACCTCCGTTGAAACTACTTCCGAAGGAGAGTACCGGTGTTCGCCTTCGGATGACACGGCGTACACCTTGATGAGTTGCGCGAAGTCAACGCGCGTTCCGAGACTGTAGCTGACCGCATCACGATAAGCCGCAAAGCCGTCCGTAGTGATCTGGAAGTTTCCCGACGTGGCTGCGTGCAACTTCTCGGTGAAAGCTTCTCTGTCGCGAGTCGTGCGGCGTCCAAGGTGCCAAGCCAAAACCAGCTTGGTGTTGCGTTCGATTCCGGTAAAGCAGTAGGCATCTCCGAAGGTCGGGTCATCACCAGCTTTAACCCTCTTTTCCTTTTTCGCGATGAAGCTCCAGATTTCGTCGGCCTGGACTTCCTTTACCGGCACGTTGCGGATCATCTCTTCGGAAACCTTCTCGGCCTTCTCACCAGCCAGCACCAGAACGCGCATGATCGTGTTCCGATTGAGTCCGCTAATTCTTTCCGTGCTGCGAATCGAGTTGCCTTCCAGCAGCAAGCGGACGGCGAGCAAGGCTTTGTCCCAAGTGGGGATGTTCATAGTGTCCAGCGTCTTGGTGTGAGCCTCAGTGTAGGTCCGTTTGCAGTTCGGGCAACGGAAGCGCCGCAAGCCGTCGCGGTGTTTTCCGAAGCGTTGACACTCGATATTACAATCTTCGCAAGTCATTGTCGGGATTGATTTTTTATCGCTCATCATGGTTACAGTATACAGCTATCGCTTGTTGTTCGTCAAGAGAAAAATGCATTGAAAATGTAACTATATTCACTGTAAAATGAATGAGTTACAGGCAGATAAACGATCTATCCGCCTGTAACCACGCTGCGTTGAAAATTAAGACCTTGACCGGTGGCGAGCGGCAATGTAGATTAGACACTTCGAGCGTATGCTTCATCGTGTACCTCGGATTCGACAGCCAGCGAATTCGCCTTCGAAACGTTATTCGCTGGCTGTTCTATTTTTTGGCGCTAGCCGTTGCTGCCTTCTTTCAATTCTCCTTTAGCTCGAAATCTAGCCTAATCTCAAGGGGCATATCCTTTTCGGCCTTTATGAGTTGTGTCAGCAGTACGGCAAACTGCCTGATGTTCTCATCGGTGGTCGGAGTCCATTTCGCCGCGTCTGGACAATTCGAGCAACGGGAGGGAACGATAGCGGTCCATTTGGCCGGATTGAAGGAAACCGACGTACCGCAGCTTTTACAGACGAACTCAATCGACCGGATGTCCGTGATCTCGCCAGAAAGCCTTTTGGTAAGCGTCATGCCGTCTTCTCTCTTTTGTGATCGTGTCCTGCCTCACAGAACCTTATCAGTGCGTTCCTCGAAATCCGAAAATACTTTCGGCCAACGCGAGAAGCCTTTAGATCACCGCTTTCAATCAGCTTGTAAATCATGGTGCGGTGGGCTTGCAGCATTTCTGCCGCTTGTTCTACGGTCAGAATCTCTCGATTATATTGGCGGCTCATTCTGATAGCATCCTTCCAAATTCAGACTAAAAACGAATTTTTGATCGGTCAAGCATTTTTTTGGTGGTGTCCAATGCCGCACATGAAAAATCAGAAGGCGATAAGTCCAGGTAAGAAGGCGGCGGATACAAAGCGCAGAAACGAAGCCGCAAGACACCGTGAATACCTGCGGCGCTTCGAGGAAGCGGACAAAAGCGAGAAGTGGGCCGTCACCATGGCCAAGGTTCGCATCCGGCAAGCGGTTGCCAAAGCGCCGTGGCCGCACTGGCAACTATTAACATTCGCCGGACCGAAAGGCGGGGAAGCGCGGGGCGTGGTGGACATGATTGCGATTCGGAAAGATCATGGGAAACCGCATCCCGGAACGAAACGCGGGGATACCTTTCAGATTATCCTCATCCAGGTCAAGGGCGGCTCCGCTGCAAGGCCCACGGTGAAGGATGGTATACGGCTCCGCACGGTGGCTCAGCGTCACGGTGCTTGCGGAATCCTGCTGGCAACATGGAAGAAAGGGAAATCGGCTCGGTTCTTTTCTCTGCGTGCCAAATCTGGCAGTGCCGAAGGAGATTGGGAAGAGGTATCCGACCTTATTGAGATTTTCGGATAGTGAGGCTGTTTCGCTCTTTACCTCTCACAAGTAATGTTAATGGCGGCGAGGATGGATCCATTATGGCGGGATGAGTTGGGACAATCCCGCCAAGGCTGGATGGCGGCGAGCTCGGGACCACGATCAGAGAGTGAATCTCCGCGACCGAGTTTTGAG
>JBEKLF010000569.1:0-3713 GCA_050010335.1 Terriglobia bacterium | reverse complement strand
GCCAGGTGCTGTTTGTCCTGCTGGCTTATACGCTGTTCCAGGGACATCTGTTCTTGCGCCATCGCCCCCAGATGAACCGCCGCACCCGACCGCGAATCCTGCAACGGCTCGGACCGACCGTGCAAGTGGTCGCCGTCTACTACCGCCAACGCTTCTGCTTGCTGCTGCTACCTGAGTTCGCCGAGATCCTGCTGGAACTGGCCGAGGACGCGCGCGCAAAATTGCTCAGGAAAATGCGCCTCTCGAAACGCGACCTCTACCAGTTGCTTGAAAACGCCCGATCCCCCTACCCATCGGCTGCTGGGGCCCAGCCTCTCAACCGACGGCTTCTCACCTCACCACTGACCGCCAGAAGTCAGCCGCCGGAGCTGCTCCCTACAACGAGTCTTCACGCTAAGACACAGCCGCCACCCGTCTCAACACGCTCCCACTCCCGCGCCAAATTCCCCGCGTTTCGCCGCACCTGCCTCCCGCCAGCCTCGCACCTTCCTCTCACTGTCTGAATCGCAGACTAAGCTCCCACCCTTATGGACTCCTAAACCTATCTGGCTGTACAATTGGCTATGTCGCAGGCCGGGAGCGCGTTACCCGTCCAGTCACCCTTCCGGCCGATCCGAGTGCGATGCAAAGCTGCGGCTGGCCGCAAACATGCTGCCGGCCGTCAAGAGTTGAGTCTCCGCAGAATGACAGGAGACGCGACGGAGGGGAAGTGCAAGAACGCTCGGCAGGTTCCACCTATGTTGTTCCCATGGTCGAACACGCGTTGCGGATCCTGGAAGTTCTCGCGGGGTCGAACACCGCGCTCCGGCTCAAAGAGGTTGGTTCTAAGGCACAGGTAGGACCCACATCAGCTTTTAGAATCTTGCGGACGCTTGCGAATTTGGGTTACATCGCTAAGGATGAGGCGACTGGCCGATATCGCCTGACAACAAAGATGCGGGAGCTGGCCAAGTGGGCGCAGTTGAGTCCCAACCTGCACCAAGCTGCGCGCCCACATCTGGAGCGCTTGCGCGCGCAATTTGACGAGACCGTAAACCTCGCCGTTCTTCAGGATGGTGAAATAGTATATTTGGACATTCTCCAAAGCAGCAAGGCTTTCCGCATGGCCGATACGGTCGGGTCGCGCGTACCCATACACGCGACCGCCCTTGGGAAAGCGATTGCGGCTCACGTCCCCAAAGAGAGGTTGGAGGGAATCCTCAGCCACTGTTCTTGGACCCGCTATACGCCGCGAACCATCACCAAGCGCCGTGATTTCCTGAGCGCTTTGGTCAAAGTCCAAAAACAGGGTTACGGAAGTGACAATGATGAATCGGAACACGGCGCCTCCTGCATTGCCTCGGCGATCCTAAGCCCGTCGACTGGACATGCCGCGGCTGGGATCAGCGTATCGGGGCCATCCCGCCGAATCCGCGCCAAGAGAAAAGGAATCATTGAAGGGTTAAAACAAGCCTCATCCGCCATTGCCCGGTCTCTCGATTGAACCAGCTTTACATGCCGTCATAAATAATTGCGCATCATGAGAAGGTATGGTTTCCTGGAGGCATGAAACTACTTACCATCGCCGCTACCGCCACCATGGTTCTGGGACTTCAAGACGAGATCCGTCGTTCGGACGAGCCTCCTTACGATCACCGCCTTCACGGTGTGCTGCTGGTCGCTCAGGGGCTGACCTGCCCCAACGAGGTCAGCCGGCTTTGGCGAGACTCCCCACGGTCGGTCTAGTACTAGAAATACTAAGAGCTTATCCGTAGATAAATGTTGAAACCTGCTGCAAATTGAGGCAAGATTATGAGCCAAGATGCCGCAGATTAATTCTTGGGAAGTATCCGACGATTTTTGGGTGAAAGTCGAACCGCTGATTCCCGCTCGACAGCGATCGAAGGAGCGAAAGTATAGGCGGAAGCCAGGGGGTGGGAGAAAGCCGATGCCTGCACGCCAGATCTTCTCGGCCATCGTGTACGTGCTCCGCGCGGGATGTCAGTGGAAGGCCTTGCCGAAGGAATTCGGCAGTGCGAGTGCGATCCACAAGCATTTTCAACAGTGGCATCGGGCGGGTTTCTTTCTGGTGCTACGGCGGTCGGGGCTGGCCGAGTGCGATGATCTGGAAGGTATTGCCTGGGACTGGCAAAGCATCGATGGGGCCATGGTGAAGGCACCGCCGGCCCTGACGTGCGTCGGACCGAATTCCACCGACCGGGGAAAAAAATGGGCGCAAGCGAAATTTGTTAGTCGACGGGCGTGGCGTCCCGCCATCGCTCGTCACCAGCGGAGCCAACTTGCATGACGTGAAACTGCTGGCCGCGACTTTCGACCAAGTGGTGAGGGCGCGACCGGTACCGAAGGCGCGGGAACCTCAACATCTCTGTGCCCATGCAGGCTATAAGGGGGCTCCCGCCCGGCAAGCGGCGAAGAGGCGAGCTTACCGCCCGCATATCACGCAACGGCGGGAAGAGGCCAAGGCCAAACGTACCGTACCCGGTTATAAGGCCCGCCGCTGGGTGGTGGAACGGACCCACTCCTGGCTTAACCGATATCCCAAGGTCTTGGTGAGCTTTGAAAAAACCGAGGAAAGCTACGTCGCCTTATTAGCATTGGCGGCGGCCATGATTTGCTGGCGACAACCGATTGTTATTTACGGATAAGCAATAAGTCTGAATGGGCGTAGGGAGCGAAATTACGCTCGCCCTCCCTCGAAACCGAACAGGCGGTTCTCCCGCATCAAATGTTGTCGACAACATTTGATGCGTATGTGGCGAAGTCAAGAATGAGGCCAAGTGGCTTTAAGCGCTTGGCGCTCAACACGTCAGCATTCAACTTCGCCACATAATCCGATCCTCGCACATGGTGAAATCATCCTCCAAGGAGGTGCACACCATATTCGAAAAGACCTTTTCATATCCTGCTGTTTCTCAACGGCATCGTGAAGGACCTCTTGCCTCGGAACGAGTTGAATATCTTATAGACCTTGATGATCGCGGTGCTGCCTCGGGCACTTTGCTCACGCAGGCTCCCTACTGCCTATGCGTCGCCCATGAGATCCATCGGTGGCCTCGCGAGCATTGCTTCAATGTGGCCGACCTCGAGTCTATCGCCGCTTCTTTGGCAGCGGGACGCGTGGCGCAAGGACGGGCTGCCGCTCCCCGCTGGCCTGTTCGACCCGCCAGCGCGCCTTGGGCGTGCGCACGGCTTGACGCCACCCGGGCACTTGCGCACCGAGTTGGACCATCAAGTATTTCGTCGGTTGCTCCTCTTCCTCCGGCCATTCCATCAGCAACCGTTCCTGCACCCACTCGGGATGAGCCTGCTCCCGGCAGATCCCTGCCTCAGGATCGGGGTGAAATTGTTCTGCGTGACATGCTAGGATCTTTCTAGAAACGGTACGTATCCTCTCGCAAAGCCGGGGGACTTCAGGTTGTGAGCCACTCAAAGCGGCTGGGCGGGGTCGCTAACCAAAGGAGGCCTCGTAGCACGAGTTTCCAGGCGCGTGGGGGGCTATTTCCATTCTGGTCAACGGCGCAGGAGTTCGCGTGAAGAAGTCGGCCAGGGATACCACCGATGCGGAATTCTGTGCCGTCCTCAATGCCCAAGTTCTACTGAATCTCGCATAATACAGTGACAATCCCTCGCCCGTGGTGTATAGTGGGCGCATGACCACACAGGTGCGTCCTCGACGGGATTTCCAAGCCTTAGAACAACGCCGCCAGCAGGCC
>JBEKLF010000568.1:0-2606 GCA_050010335.1 Terriglobia bacterium | reverse complement strand
GTACCCGGTGATGTTGATGATAATAAATGTACTTGTGCGCCGGGAGAGCGCGGTGAAGCTAGTACGCCTATCGAAAGCAAACCGGAATTGCCGAATGCCCACGGGCACGAATTCACCGCCGCGAACGCCCCGGGGGGATCGACGCCGGAGGCCGGAGTCACCCCCGCCGTGGCCCAGTTCCGGCAAGGGGAGCAAAAAAGATGTTAGAAAAAATACGTTCGAAGCCGGAATGTCTATGAAAACAAACAAATCTCGGACACAATGCCCGGAAAAAAGTCGGACATTTATGTATTAGATTCGGACATTTGCGTCTAACCGACGCCAATTTTGCAGAAAACTGCCGCTTTGCGACGACAATTGATTGGGCGTATTGGCCGAAAATGCGCGGATTACGCGATAAATCAGGGCGAAGTTGCACACAAAATCGGCTCATCGGCTCATCGGCTCATCGATCCATCGGAGGAGCACGGAGTTGGTTTTAGATGGCCCGATGATCCGATGGTCCAATGGCCCGATCATCGCGGCTCTCCAAGATGTGTCAGAAACAAAAGGGGTTAGTCGTTTAGAGTAAAAATGTCTGAAAGCTATATCTCATTAAAATAAAGATAGTTAGCTTGAAATAAGCGAGCCGGGGAGAGAAAAAGAGCGCGGCTCTCCATGATGTAATAGAAACAAAATGGGTTAGCGATGAATAGCGAAAACTTTGCAGAAATCGATGTCATTGAAATTAAAAGATTTAGCTGATTTCGCAGTGGCGGGGGTCATGGAAAAAAAGGGGGGTTAAAAAATGAGGCGAAAATTCCGTAAGCTATTGAAAACACATATAGAAAAAATGCCAGTTTTTCGCCTCTCCATGATATTCATGAAAACAAACGAGTTAGACTATTCTCTCCATTATATTGATGAAAGTAAAGGGAGTTATTGAAAAACAGTGGCGAGTGACGAGAAACAGACTCCGAAGTCGAAAAAGAACACTGACCAGTGATCCTTCGACAGGCTCAGGGCAGGCTCAGTGGCGAGTGACAAGAAAAGGCAAAAGGCCAGTGACGAGTGATGAATGATGAGTGACGAGAAAAAAGTCCGAAGGCAGAAAGGTGGGCTGGGCGATATAGTTGCGTGGCTTGGCGGTGATTTTGGCCGCAAATTCCTCGCGTTGTGCCGCGGTGGAGTGTGGCCCCACCAGCATTCCGTATCCGCCCGCCTCATTCGCGGACTTCACCACAAGTTTATCAAGGTTTTGGAGCACATGCTGGCGGTCCTCATCCTTCCAGCAGAGATAGGTGGGAACGTTGGGCAGGATCGGGTCGGCGCCCTCGTAATACCGGATCATTTCCGGCACATAGGCGTAAACCACCTTGTCGTCCGCCACTCCGTTGCCGGGGGCGTTGGCCAGAGACACCCGGCCGGCGCGGTAGACGTCCAGCAATCCCGGAACGCCAAGCAGAGAATCGGGACGAAAGGCTTCGGGGTCCAGGAAGTCATCGTCAATGCGGCGGTAGACGACGTCCACCCGGCGCAGACCTTTTGTCGTACGCATGCAGACCCAGCCGTCCTGCACCACCAGGTCGCGGCCCTCAACCAATTGAATCCCCATGCGCTGCGCCAGGAAACTGTGTTCGAAATAAGCCGAGTTGTACATACCAGGAGTCAGCAAGACCACCGTCGGATTATCAGCGGCGCGCGGCGGCGCAATGGATTCCAAAGTTTCAAGGAGCTTGCTCGGGTAAATGTCCACTGGGCGAACATGCAGGCCGGCAAACACGCGGGGGAACGTCCGCTTCATCAGGTCGCGATTCTCGAGCACGTAGGAAACACCCGAGGGCACGCGCAAGTTGTCTTCTAGAACATAAATCTGGCCGTCGCCGTGGCGAACTAGGTCCGTGCCAGTGATGTGGCACCAGACCCGGCCCGGAGGGTTGATTCCGCGGCATTGGGGGCGGTAAAACGCCGCGGAATTGATGATCTCCTCGGGGATGATCTTGTCCTTCAGGATTTTCTGGTCGTGGTAAATGTCGTCGATGAACTCGTTGAGCGCGTGGATGCGCTGCTTCAGGCCGCGCTCGACCCATTCCCACTCCTCGGCGCGGACGATGCGAGGAATCAGGTCGAAGGGGAAGATGCGTTCGGTGCCCGCCGAATCTCCATAAACGTTGAAGGTAATTCCCATTTGGAGGAGGAGTGTTTCCGCCGCGCGCTGGCACCGCAGGAGCTCACCTTCTTCCAGCGATTCAATGGTTTCAAGGAGCAGGCGAGCCTCCGCGCGCCCCTTGCCTTCAGTGTCAAACACCTCATCATAAAAACCATCTGTCTGATATGAGTTGAGCTGCATTCACACCTTCCTGCCCCTGAAACCCGCCGCACTCTTAGACTGGATTTCTCGCGATCCCTGTGAGGCCAGGGCTGGAGTATGCGCAAAAACTTCCGTGCGTGGCGGCGCTTGCTGCCTACTATCTTCTGCCTACCACCTGTCATCTGCTATTTTATAGACTAATTCTAATGCGCGTTCAAGTTGAGACTAACAATCCAAGGCCAAGCCGTGAGACTGCGCAAGCGCTGCGGGTCTGCAGCGAGCCGGGGCAATCCCTGGTGCAACTGGCGGATGACGG
>JBEKLF010000567.1:0-2547 GCA_050010335.1 Terriglobia bacterium | reverse complement strand
ACCCGATTGAGAAAAAGCCTTTCTACCACTTTCACCCGGGCACCAAAGCGCTAACCGCCGGTAGTTGGTCATGCAACTTCGCTTGCCCGTGGTGCCAGAATTGGGACATCAGCAAGTCGCCCCCGCCAGCAAAAGGCGATTATGTTTCTCCGCAGCGCTTCATCGACTCCGTGGCGAGAACCGGCTGCCAAGGAACATCCATTTCGTTTAACGAGCCCACGCTATCGCTGGAGTGGTCGGTGGATGTGTTTCGCTTGGCCATGCAGCGCGGTTTTTACAACACCTATGTGACCAACGGCTATTTGACACCGGAGGCGTTGTCCCTGCTGATTGACTCAGGCCTGGAGGCGATGAACGTCGATATCAAAGGCGATGCCGCGTCCGTGAAGAAGTTCTGCAAGATGGTCGACGTCGATCAGGTGTGGGCTGCCGCCAAGCTGGCACGCTCGCGGGGCGTGCATATCGAAATTACCACGCTGGTGATTCCCACCGTGAACGATTCCGATTCAGTCCTCCACGGGATCGCAGAGCGGATCGCAGGAGATTTGAGCCGCGAGGTGCCCTGGCACATTACCAGCTACTATCCCGCGTACCAGTTCAATGCCCCGCCGACACCGACTCAAACCCTGGAGCGCGCCTGGCAAATCGGCAAAGAGGAGGGCCTGGAATTCGCTTACATGGGTAACGTGCCCGGCCATCGGTATGATAATACGTACTGCCCAGCCTGCGGCACGTTGCTGATTCGCCGATGGGGCTTCGATGTCGTGGAGTACAGGTTGGACGCCGGGAAGTGTCCTCAATGTGGGCGGCTCATCCCCGGCGTATGGGACAAGGTGCCGAATTGTTCCGAGGGATAGGGATTCCGCCCGAGGGACATTCATGGCCGGGCTGAACCTGCTCATAAAAAGGAGGTCCCTCGAGCCGTGAATTGAGCCTTTTCGTTTCCCTCTTCGCCTTCTCCGTCGGTCTCGCGACGTTCTCAGCTATGGGGCCGCTATGATCCAATCCAAATCCAGTTCTGGAAGTATCCTGCGACTTCCCGCGCCGGAGCAAAAGGGGAAGATGTCCCTCGAAGAAGCGCTGGCGCGCCGAGGGTCGGTCCGGGAATTCACGCGGGAGGTCCTGACCGAACGAGAACTCTCACAACTGCTTTGGGCCGCCCAGGGCATAACCCGTGCGGAGGGCCTGCGGACGGCTCCTTCCGCAGGAGCGCTTTATCCCCTTGAGATTTATGTCGCCTCGGCCGGCGGGTTCTATCATTACGAAGCACGCCCCCATCAACTTGCCCGGCTTTCCGACCGCGACCTGCGAGCGGCCATGCGCCGCGCCGCGTTGGACCAAGAGGCTATCACCCAGGCTCCTGCGGTGTTCGTGATTGCCGCGGTATATGAGCGTACATCCCGCAAGTACGGTGCCGCGCGGACTCCGCGTTATCTCCACATGGAAGTGGGACACGCCGCGCAGAACCTGCTTCTGGAAGCCGTAGCACTTGGGTTGGGTGGAGTGCCGATAGGAGCTTTCGAGGACGAGGCCCTTCAGAAGGCTCTGGCGCTGCCTGTGGATCAACGTCCGCTTTACTTGGTTCCCGTAGGACACCCGCGCTAATCCGACGCCCTTCTGTTCGGAGACGGGCCGCCCTATTCCGTTGGCTCATAAGCAGTAGACCCGTCTCAGCAGCCGATGAGAGCCAGCACCTGAGCAAACGCGCCTGAGACGATTGTGCCGATTTCGACAGGTCGGACATACTCCCATACTCCGGAACCATAGGGCGAATGCCGCCAAGATCGGTGCGGGTGACGAAGTTGATTTGAGTGTGGAAGGGCGTTTTTCGGGCACAATCCCGCTTGGGTGATGTGGAAGGCTGATTTCGCCGTCTACAAAAACAAAATTTGCCTCTTGCCCTTGGTTCTTCGTAGCACGCGAGAAGCGGCAGTCAGAACCACGGCTGAATCCCGAGCGGCAGAATCAGAACTCCCTTGCGGGTGCGCTGTCATGAACAAACCCGCACGGCTGCGGGTTACTTCATTGCTGAACGACCACTGATTTATTTGCCATTAAAGGCCGCATGAGCGGGACGACCGCAAAACACAGCCCTTCGGGATTCCAGCTACTGATCGCTACCTGGCTAACCCAGTGCACGTTGGCGCTGGCCGCCCTAACGTTTTATCACAGTTCATTGGAACCATGAATGGAAACAAACCAGGGTGGCGTCCCTCGGGCTCCTCGCTTGGCTACCCCCCTCTATCCCAACGGCGCATACAAGGGACGGCGAAAGCTGGACTTGTTCAGCGCCCCCGGTGTCTCGCATCGATTGCAGGGCAGTTTTGGGGAGCATGGAAAGGTATCGAGGGGATTCCACACGAATGGATAATTCGCTTGGACGTTCTCGTTCCGTTACTTCACCTGGGGCGGCGAGCGAGGATAGTCCGGGCAGCTCAAACCCCCTGCGCGTACCCATAGGTGTTACAATGCCCGGAACTCGCCAGAGTAACTCCCGTCGTCCCGAGGTGCGCATGGCGCAACGAACGGTCGTGATCAGCCTAATTC
>JBEKLF010000566.1:0-2599 GCA_050010335.1 Terriglobia bacterium | reverse complement strand
ACCCCTGAATCTTGACCGCAATGGAGTCGCGACCTCACCCGGATTAACCACGGCTCGCGGCAAACGATCTTTCCACCATCTCAGGAACACCCTACCATCGCTCAATCGCGATTCTTGGGTTGGCAATCTTCCCATTGAGCAGTTCGCTCACCCGCGGCTGAGGCTCTCGGAGGATTATTTGCAGGTCCTTTTGCGGATACTTTTTAGCACACCTCAGGATTGCCTGATACAACTCGGCTTTGAATTTCAGCGCCATGGCCTGCTCCGGCGAAAAGCCCAGGTCATCGAGCACGTTGCCCTTCTTCATGGTTGCTCACGAGAGCGACTATATCAGCAAAACCACAAGCAAATATACAATTAAATGTATATGGCCTTCAAGGAGAAAATGGGAAGACTTTCGCAGGCGGGGGGCGCTCGGGATACGGTGTTCGGGTTACGGGTTGCGGGGCTCGGGGCTAAGTCCCGTACTTTCCCACCTGCCACCTACGATTTGCCACCACACCTTCCATGGCGCACAGGACCAGAAGCGGGCATTCCAGAAGGCAGCAAGGCATTGAAAGCACTGCGTTGCAACATGGGAATCCAAGGCTTGCCGCAACGACCCGTACACCGGCCCCCGAATCCCGAATCCCCATAGGCGTCAAAATAAGGCGTTGCACGGCTGACACCTGCCGCGTGCAATGCACCCCTGGCTCATGTAAGGTTCCAAACTTTTTCGAAGGTGACTTCGTGGGGGTCAGGGGTTGCATTTCTAGAGGTAGGCCGTTATGGTCAAAGTGTCCGGCGAGGTAGGATCCACGACGATTTCGATCCTCCTGGCGACAAGGAATGAATTCCTCTCACAGATTTGTTATTCGGTATAGAATCGAACCCCTTATAGCTTGAAAGACAACCCCCTTGAGGTGGACCGGCAATGGAACGCCCGGAAAATTCTCGAAGTCAGCCATCTCTCGATGAAATCGTAACTCGCAGCGCGGCGGCAATTGCTGACCAGATTCGGGCGGCCGCGACGATGGCCAAATCCGAAATGGACTTGCAAATTGGCGTGGCTGCCGCACTCAAGAAATTTGCCGGCGATGCCAAGATCACCCTGGAAGGCCACCACAACATCACGATCGCGACGGGGCGTCCCGATTCTGTTTATGGCAGCGTGATTGTTGAATACAAGGAGCCCGGCAATCTTTCCCCCAACAAAGACGCGGCCAACAACAAGAAGGTGATTGAACAGCTCAAGAAGCGCTTTTACGACATGCGCCCGAGGGAACTAATGGTTGCCCCAGTCAGAAATCCAATCCCATCTGTGATGTTGTAACGAGCTCGGGGTACTCAATTGGTATGAATTGACCTTCGGCTCGCGCGAAGCAGGTTGATTCGGCAGGCGTTCTCAGGGTTGTGAGTAACTGGCCGAAGAGTACGATCTTCTGGTCGTTTCGGGAGAGTTTGAATCCCGCCACATGGAGCCGGTCCATCTTCTTCCTGGCGGCTTCGATCGCTTCTTCAGTGGACGGTGGCGGTGGAGATAAGTAGCTTCGCTTCCGGCAAACCAGGATAATATCCAATTGAATCGGCTCCTTCGCCTGAGCTTTGGGGGTGGCAACCGACATCTCCGCCTTAACTGGTTGAGAGTTGACGACCAGGAAGCCCGCGCCAAGAATGGCCTCAGCGAGCGCCCTCCATCCTTCCTCGCGTGAGTGATGATAGGTGAACGCCAGCAAGCCGGAGTCCTTAAGAACGCGTCCGCACTCTTGCAAGACACCCTTCAATTTCGTGGCGAAACTTTCGACGTCGCTATCTTGAACCTCCGCGTTGCTGCGAGTGGACACGGGGGGACTCGCGCCCCCAACTCGGGGCAATTGCTGCCACGCATAAAAGAAGTCGGCAAGCTCCGAGTAATGGACGTTATCGAAGAAGGGCGGATCGGTCACGACCATGTCGATGCTGCCGGCGGATAAGGAGGAATTCGCAGAATCTCCACACGACAGGTAGATCGCACGCTCCGCAACACATGCATCATTAGGCCACCCCGCTTCAATGTGCCCACTGAAGGCTAGCGCGCACTGGCGGCCGTTGCCGCTTATCCCGTTGACCTCGGTCGGCTTCAACCGGTATTCGATTGCTCTCAACAGGCGAGTTCGAAACAGGGTTGAGAACGATCCCGAACTCTTGGATGTTCCCCACAGATTGGCTTCAATGGGTGTCCGTTCCGGCTTCAGAATGTGATGAGAGAACATATGGCGGACCGCACCCGTCCCTTCTCCTTTGTACGACGCAAACAAATTATTGAACTCGAGTGTGCCAGACAACAACGTAAGCAGCGCGTGGCGCGTTGGTATGTCCCCAATTTCAAGGATTGCCTTATAAAGCCATGATACGGCCAAAAGCTGCCTATCGTTGAAAAAGTCTCGCCACGCTTTGAAATTGTAGCTGATGGCTTGGCGCGTGTTGTTTCCGTCGGCAAGACTCAGGGTAGGGAGAATGAGGTTACCCTGCCTGCCTTCCTCATGCAATTGAGATGTACATTCCCGGTATGCCTCGTAGTCGGCGGACGTGGCTCGCAGATATTCCTTTCTTCCGTCACGGGTCAGGACAAGCTTTCCAT
>JBEKLF010000565.1:0-2703 GCA_050010335.1 Terriglobia bacterium | reverse complement strand
GTGAGATGAGCGTCTTGCCCGTACCGCACTCCGCAATCACCGCTCCTGCCCGGGCTTGTTCCCAAATCCGGACCAAACCCATAATGGCTAATGTCTGAGCCGGATAAGGTTTCCGAAGGAGCCTGCCAATCATCGGGGACGGAGGGTCGTCGATGGAGTGCAAGGGCGGGTAGGACTCAAGGATTCTGTTACCGAGCTCCTCCGTGTTTGTCCTGAGGTATTCAGCAATGGTCTCGGGCAGAGGCACAGTCTCCTCCTTTCTTCGTGAGTTCAGCAGTTGGTGTTGCAGAAGAGAATCAACCACTGTTCGCTCATTAGCTGGCTCCTGTTGGCGGAGAAACGCCTTGATTAATGCGAACATCAGTGCAAATCTGGCACCATGCTGGTGAGACTTTATGCGTGGCTGCCGCAGGAATCGGTAAAAATCCTCCTGGTGCTGGGTCTGTCACTTCTGGTCGGATTGGAGCGAGAGGAGCATAAAGCTGGCACCGACCGCCCTACTTTTGGCGGCGTGCGCACGTTTCCCCTGATTGGACTGATCGGTTATTCCATGGCTCTCTTGGGGGGCGGGCAACTGCTGCCGTTAACATTGGGCTTTGCCGTGGTTGCGGGGTTTCTGTTCCTCTCCTATTGGCACAAGCTTACCTCTTCGGAATTCGCCGGGGTCACAACAGAGATATCCGCTCTGACCATCTACCTGGTGGGCGGGCTGGTTTATCAGGGACATTTCTGGATTGCCACCACGCTGAGTGTGGTCAGTGCATTGTTGCTGGAGTTGAAGACCACACTCGAAGGCCTCACCAAGCGCATCGCTGCAGAAGAGATCTTTACCTTCACCAAGTTTCTCCTCCTCACCGCCGTCATTCTGCCGATATTGCCCAATAAGGCCTTTGGTCTGTTCCAGATCAACCCCTACAAGACATGGCTGGTCGTCGCCGCCGTGAGTGCGGTGTCTTACGGGAGTTACGTCCTCCAAAAGCTGACGAAGTTACAAGGCGGAGTGGTACTAGCGGCGATCCTCGGAGGAGCTTATTCCTCCACAGTTACGACGGTGGCTTTGGCAAAGAGAGCTTCACGCGAGGACCGGCCCCACCTTTTTGCTGGCGCAATCCTCATCGCGTCAGGTGTCATGTACCTTCGCCTGGTCATTCTCCTGGGTTTGTTCAACCGGAACCTGATGATTAAACTGGCTCCCTCATTCCTCGGGCTGGCTTTGTTGGCTCTCTCTGTAGGTTGGATTTGGTCCCGCAGGCCTGACGCCAGTTCTGAGGCGGTCAGGAGAGAGTTTGAGCCGCAGAATCCGCTTGAGCTGCGGGCGGCGCTACTTTTCGCAGTCCTTTTCCTGGCAATGCTGGTGGCCACGCACTACACGGTTGTGTACCTGGGAAGAGCCGGGGTTTACACTCTTGCCACAATCATGGGAGTGTCGGACGTGGATCCCTTTATCATGGGTATGACGCAAGCGACTCCCACGCTTACTCCTCTGACATTGGCATCGGCAGGTATTCTGATTGCAGCGGCTAGTAACAATGTTGTCAAAGGGATTTATTCTTACGCCATGGCCGATCACAAGACAGGCACGCGGAGCCTATGTCTCTTGGTGGGATTGGCCGCACTAGGTCTTACGCCTCTGCTTTGGCTGTCGGCATGATTCTGCTCTGTCGGATCGGCGGAAGACCAGCGCAATGCTCGTTGTTGCTTGAAACCTTCAAGACTATTCGCATAACGGTGCCTCCTCCGGGATAGCGGAAGCCTCCTCGCTTATCTCCTGGCGGGTCTCCTCCTCCAGGTCACTCTGGTTGATTCGGAAGAAACTGTGGGCCAGGCTCCATTGGACCGGCCCATTGCAGTCAGGAACCTCGATCCGTTTCTGCCGTAGGGCAATTCGAATCCATTTCAGGAACAACTTCTTCGTGCCGCCAACCAGCACGGGGGAGCATCCCAGGCCAATGAGCGGTTTGATTGCGCCCCGGCGGTTGAGTTCGTCGTTGAACCAGCCGGCCCACTCCGGCACAACTGGCAGCCCAAACCGTTGGGCGATGCGGTAAAGCACGAACGTCGGGTCGTTATCACACAGGACTGTGCGCCCACCTTGTGGGTCTGCGCCCGGTCGCGTTTTGGCCAGTTCAGCCGAGATTGCCACCAGATGGCGGATTGGTTTGCGCCTGGCGATAGTGATGGTCCCGCGGAAGCATTGGGCGTCTTCACCCAGGCTTGCAGTAACCGGCTCGATTCCCGGGGCTTCCACGGTAAAGAGATTCTGCTCGATGACGGCTGCCCAGATGGCGCCAACGTCGGAGTCGCCTCCCAAAACAGATATGAGGTGGGCTCGACTGTTCCCTGCGTCATCAACTTCTCCAATAAACCGATCCAAGCGAAGGCGAATTCGCGTGGTGGTGTCTTTCATCCGCTTCGTGTATTCCAATACCCCGAAGCGCTCGTGGGCATTCTTCATGGTTGACCTCTGCTGGCTTGTGAGATTTGGCTGTAGTGGGTGGCGTGGGCGAGGGTGGAATGGGTGGGTTACTTCAGTATTGCGACCTGGCCTGTGCTGTACACAACGGTCAATTCATTGGAAAACCGTTCTTTCTCTCTGACTGTGATTATGCCCTTTTCGTCCTCTTCTTCAGTTTTATCCACCAACTTAACCGCCTGCCAGAAGGCTATATGTCGCAAATCTCCACATCCAAAGATGCCGTTCAA
>JBEKLF010000564.1:0-4447 GCA_050010335.1 Terriglobia bacterium | reverse complement strand
CGAAGACTGCTGGGGTACTGTAACACAGCACGTGGAAGCACTCCGGCAGGAGGTCAAGGCCCTTGAAACAGCAGACAAACACATTAACAAGAACAAAGACGGAAGCAAAAACAAACCGCTCAACTTGCTCTTCGTTCTAAAAGCGGCCTACCTGCTGGCCCTGGCGCAGAAGTGCAGGGATGTAGACAACTTGTATTGCCTGGATTACAGGCCCGCCACAATCCCGGAAGAGGAACTACTCGCCGATTTGGAAGCGAGTAAAGGTAAAAAGGTGCCGATTCCACCACATGCCCTTGACAAGCACACCGTCGAAGGAAAGATGCGGCTAAAGAAGCTGGGTTGGTCAGATAAAAAGATGACGGAGCAGTTCATCCTCAAAGAGACTAAAGCCCTGCGACCTCGCCACGCAGGGGCGTTTGACAACCTGCTTGATGGGATCGTCGAGCTTGCAGTTTCGCCGGACCAAAGGGGGAACGATAAGGAGTCACCATGAAAACTAGGTTGTTAACCAAAAGAGCACCCGGCTTCAAGCCAAACGCCAATCAACGTTACATCGGAAGGGGTTCCCTTTTCAGGAATCCCTTCACTCGCCTGCCGTTAAACCGGACGAAGGAGCAGTTTCAAGTCAAGACCGAGGAGAAATCGGTCGTCCGATTTGGTTCGTGGTTCCGGGAGCGGCTGGCGCGTGATTTGAACCTCCAGCAGACTCGCGATCGACCTGCTGAAGAGGTTCACGATCTGGTTTCCGTTCCCAAAACCTCCTGCTCTTTGCAAAAGCGAATAACTCACGTAATACGCCATACCTCTAGTTCATTCTGCCCACAGCTACATTAAGCAAGTCGCACACGCGAGACCAACTGTCGATCCAAACCTGACCAAATCGTCTCAAGAATCAGGATTCTGTACGTTTACCTGGCATAGGCGAGGGTCAATGTGCATCACGCGAGGCCGAAATTTCCAAAGTGGATCGGCACCTGGTGGTAGGAGAGGTCAGCTACCTTCTCGTCGATTCGAGGCCGGGAGGGTCTCCACGGACATCGCAGTTGAGAGAACCTTCGGGCCTGTTCCAGGAGGGTACATGGATACGAATACGATCTTTACAGGCTTGTTTGGTGGATGGCTCAAGACAGCAGATAAAGCTGCTGCTGCGACAATTAATTTTAGCAAGTCAACTGTTCTGCCCTGCGTCTCTAACTTGACGCAGAAAGCTACGCTGGCAACAGGGAAGACCCTGGTTAAAATTGGCACCAAGCTGACCGACTCCTGCGCCAGCAAGTAAGTGTTCAACCACTTTCTCCCCCGCATTAGGTCTTAACCCTGTCAGCATCGGCTTAAAAGCGAACCAAAATCACCGGTCCCAGGGGAACCGGCCTTCGGGAGTCTCATCGGCGAGGACGCGGTAGAAAACTCTATATCAGTTTCTATACGCAACGTCGTAAGTAATTACGCATACTTCTGAACTGGAGCCTCATAAACATTGGGTATTTACGAGATCGGTCCGCGTTTATTTATGACGCCGCGTATGTATTGGGGTTTTCTCGTGGGCGACGCCTCACTGGCAATCGCATGTCACCAGCTAGAATCGGGCAGGGCGCCACGGTTGCAGTATTGAGGGTCGGGCGGTTGTAACTCGACTCGGGACCCATTTGCTGGCTGCTTCGCCGCCAATTCCGCGCAGGATTTAGATGAAGCCATTCGACTGGGGTTCTTTCAGTGGAACGAATTAACTGCCAGGAACAAGTTAAATAAGAAGGTGCCGAGCACTAGAGCCGACGACAGAACTCCGGGCAGACGTGGGCGCCCCTTGCCGACTGCCGCCAAGACGAGTCCGCAAAATGGCAGTAGTCCAGTCGCAAAGAATGAGCATAACCAAAGTCCATCGAGCAGGTGGGACCAACGCCAATGTAGGCTGGCCTCGTCTAGCGCCGCTAGTGAGCCGAAATGCGCCTCCAGGCCTGTGAGCATAAGCTGGACGGCGAGGATTAGTGTGGAGAGGGCTAATCCGGCTACCGGAGCCTTGTATCTCCACCCAATGTACTCGCCCTTTTTGTGGCCAACCCGCCACCAAACTCCCGTCACGAAAACGGCAAGTGCGCCTTCTAAGGCTGCCTCGATTCCCAGACCCGTCATACCAATACCCTCTGGCCCGCTACACCCACCCGCCTAAACTCGGTAGTTCTTTATCGAAGAGTTCTGTTACGCTGGCCGACAGCTCGTTGGTTTTGGCCGCCTCCTGGAGGGAGATCATACTTCTTGTCCTCAGACTTACCAAGTACCCAATGGGACTTCACTGCGGACCTCTCGATTAAGCCCGGTTGCTCCTGATCTAGCGGGACTTTCATAAGACAGCTAGCGGGACTTTCATAAGACAGTGCCGACGAAATCGGCCAAGTCATTGGTGTTTGGTAGGTTAGGTGAGATCAGGGTGTATATACCACGGCTTGGGAAAGGCGTGGGAGCGCCTGGAGGACTCCCCCGAGTTCTCGCAGGGCGTGGTTCATTTCCTCCCACTGCCAATGTACTCTGGGTCTACCCGCTCGCCCTGTCTTCTCGATGACGCGACAGCAGCGGATGCGGGAGAGGTCCGACAGCAGGGTGCGCGGCCCCCCGGCAAAGCCCATTTTCCGCCGGGCCCGCCACCACAGCAGACGTACCAGCAGATAGCCGGTCACACACATGAAGGCATGCACGTGGAGTTTCTGGTCCGTCCAGTGGAACTGCGGGCGGGTCGCCAGCATGCCGGGGTCCTTCAGATCCCGAAAGGCGGACTCGGCCTTGGCTTGCCCACGATAGGCTTCGATGATCTGCGCCGTGGACCACTCGCTGCGGTTACTGACCAAGATCCGCAAACCGAAGTAGCGAGTTTGGAGCCGCCGATACTCCTCGAGGTCTGACCAGAGGCGGACCTGGCCCCTCCCGGGCTCACCGCTGACCACCTCCCAGTGGACCAAGGTCCGAATATATTGACGGCCGCAGATCTTGGCTATTTTCCTCGGGATCGCTTCCGGGGTGCCGCGGGGATGGAGCCCCATTTCCTGCAGTTCCGCGCTCACCCGCAGCGAGTGCTGATGCAGTCCGCGGAGTTGTCCCTCATAAAGCTGGGGGCTGAACACCATCACCACGTCGCGTTCCTGGCCTGCGATGCGCCGCCGCGTCCGCCAAGCACGCATCGTGGTCCCGCTGGACAAAGTGACCTCGGCGAGGTGCTGGGCCCCTTCCGCCAGCAAGGCGCGGTGGTAGGAGGGGCGCACCGAGGTCACATAGTAGTCGGGTCCCGGCTCCAGGCTTTCCAAGTTCCTCTGCGACGAGGCTCCGGCATCGAACACCAGGGTCAACTGCTCCGCCAGACCGCCCAGCGCCTGCAGTCGCTCCCGCAGCGGCTGCCGGAAAGCCGCGAAGGTCTGCATGTCGGACCGCGCCCCCGCGTACAACTGGTGCGCTAAAGGCAACTGGGTGGCTTGATCCACCACCAGCGCCAGCCCTAACTGCCGCAGGTCATGACGCCCCTGCTTGTTGTGTCCACGCTGGGGCAACTGGGTTTTCTGATTCGTGCTGGCGATGTGCGTGTAGAAGTTGGTGGTGTCATACGCCAGCGCTTGTACCTGCAGTTGCTCGGTCTGCACCACCTGGCGCACCATCTCCTGCTCGATGCTTGCCAACAACTTTTCCGGCAGGGCATCCATCTGCTCCCAGAAATGTTCGCTGGTCAGGTCCCCGGCCGCAAAGCGCATCAACGCTGGCAGGTAGGTCTGCGCCGCCCAGCCGGCAAAGGCGCGCTTGCTCCGCGGGGCGCAAGCCCGGCCGATGATTCCCGCCAGCAACGTTTCGCCCACGGTGAGGCCATCGCGCTTTTGCACGCGCTGGCCGTCTTGCGCCAGCGCCCGATCGATGTGTCCGGCCACGTCCAACTCGCGGGCCAACGCATACAGGGCGGTCACCGCGCCGGCACTGACGGAAGCGAGCTGAAGGGGGGAGCGCTGACCCTCGACCAAGCGCAGCACGTCCTCGGCTCGCCCCAGATGAAGCAGCACGCGCAGGCGCGGCTTGCCGTTCTGTCGAAACGACTCCACGATGCGGTAATAGCGTCGTCCGTGCGACTGATAGGCTTGGAGAGAGGCCATGGATTACGTATATACATAACCATCTGTGCTCTGTCAACAATTAATTGCGCTTGATGAATAAGCGATGCCGGCAGATTCTCGAAGGGATTAATTCCGTATATACACAGCACTGGTGGGTAAGTCAACTGTTTTCAATACACGGCCACTTCCCGATGGCTCTTTTTATGAAAGTCCCGCTAGATGATTGTCAGGACCAAGTGACCCCTCACCCGTCCTTCGGACACCCTCTCCCCACGGGAGAGGGATGTAATTTCAATAATCTTTGGAAGATTCCATCCCTCTCCCGTGGGGAGAGGGTGTCCGAAGGACGGGTGAGGGGTCACTTG
>JBEKLF010000563.1:0-4593 GCA_050010335.1 Terriglobia bacterium | reverse complement strand
TCCAATGCGCAGTTCATCCAGAGCGCGGAAGGTCCCTTATCCCCCACAAACTTGAGGTGTGAATACCTTTCGAATCCTCTGGGTATTGATGTCCGCGAGCCGCGGTTTTCTTGGGTATTGAATCACAGTGACCGGGGACAAATGCAGACAGCGTACCAGATCCTGGTCAGCACGAGACAGGATCTGCTGGAGCGCAATCAAGCGGATCAATGGGATAGTGGCAAGGTAGTCTCGAGTGACTCCTCGCAGGTCGCATACCACGGCAAGCCCCTCGAGAGTGGGCGCACACACTATTGGAAGGTACGTTACTGGGACACGCAAGACAAGGTGAGTACGTATAGCCCCGCGGCGAGTTTTGAGATGGCCTTGCTTACCCGGGAGGAATGGAAGGGGCGCTGGATCAGCGGCGGCAACGAGTTGCGGAAGGAGTTCCACCTTGACGGCAAGGTGGTCCGGGCCCGCGTTTACGTCACGGCGCTGGGCTATTACGAGCTGAGGATTAATGGCGAGAAGATCGGCGACCACGTACTGGACCCTGGCTGGACCACTTATCAGAAGCGGATGCTCTACGTCACGTACGACATTACCCGCCAGTTACGCTCGGGGGCGAACGCCGTGGGAGTGATGCTCGGCGGGGGCTGGGCCACCATGACGTCGGTCAGGTTGCCAAAGGCCCCTTACCAGGACCCGGCCTTGCTGCTGCAAATGAACATCGAGTTGGAAGACAGCAAGCAGATCAGTGTGGTCAGCGACGGATCCTGGAAGGCGACGGCGGCTCCCGTCACCAGCGACAGCATCTTCGATGGCGAGGTCTATGACGCCCGGCTGGAGACCCCGGGTTGGGACCTCCCGGGTTTCGATGACGCTTCCTGGAAGAACGTGCAAGCGGTGGAAGGATCGCAGGGAGTCTTGTCGGCACAGATGATGCCTCCTATTCGAGTGACGGACACCATCGTTCCCGTGCGCCTCACGAACCCACAGCCGGGCGTGTACGTTTACGACATGGGACAGAACTTCGCCGGATGGGTGAGGCTGCGCGTGAGCGGACCTCGCGGCACGGAGGTGAAGCTCCGCTTTGCTGAACTGATCTACGAAGACGGAACGATCAACCAGGAGAACCTCTTCGGCGCCAAGGCCCGCGACATCTATGTCTTGAAAGGACAGGGGATCGAAACCTGGGAACCACGCTTCACCTACCATGGATTCCGCTACGTGGAAGTGACCGGCCTTCCCAGTGCCCCCAATATGGATACGGTCCGGGGGCGGGTTGTGCACAGCGCGGTGGGAGAAACTGGCAGCTTTGTTGCTTCCAAGCAGATTCTCAACGACATTCAGAGGCTCATTCGCTGGTCGGAGTTGAATAACCTCCAGAGCGTTCCCACGGACTGCGCGCAACGTGATGAACGGATGGGCTGGTTGTGTGATCTTCAAGTGACAGCGGAAGAAGCCATGCCAAATTTCGACATGGCCGCCTTGTACACGAATTTCGTCCGCAACATCCAGGACGTGCAGGGTCCCGACGGGAGCATCACTGACACCGTCCCGGAGAAGTTTGGGTCGCGGCCCGCAGACCCGGCGTGTGGTACGGCGTACCCACAGCTCTGTTGGTACATGTTCCAACAGTATGGAGACCGGCGTATCCTGGAGGAGAATTACGAGGGGCTACGAAAATACATACAGTCTCTGCAGAGTCGGGCGCCGGATAACGTTCTTCGCACCAGCAGTTACGGCGATTGGGTGGCGATAGATCCGGCTCCTGCTGCTCTGACCTCCGACGCGTACTATTATTTCGACGTAATGATCATGCAGCGCGTAGCCCATGTCTTGGGCAAGACGGCCGATGTTGAAGCCTATGCGCAGTTGGCTTCCAAGATTAAGGAGGCGTTCGACCGGGAGTTCTATGATTCCAAAACGGGTAACTTTGGCAACGGAACCCAAACCGCCAACGCGCTGGCGGCCTTACTGGCTACGCCGGATCAACTTCCTCGTATAATCACGAACTTGCTGTACGATATCATTTATAAGCACAATACCCATTTAACGGTTGGCTACCTTGGCGGAAGGACCGTGATGCCCCTGTTGACACGAAGCGGGCACGCCGACCTTGCCTACGATCTGGCAATACAGACGACCTATCCCAGTTGGGGCTTCATGCTGGCGAGGGGAGCAACAACGCTCTGGGAACTCTGGCAGGAGAGGACGGGACCTGAGATGAATTCCCACGACCATAAGATGCTTGGCGGCAGTATCGGGGCATGGTACTACCAGGCCCTCGCGGGGATAAATCCAGACGAAGACAGCGAGGGTTATCGCCGCCTTCGCGTCGCCCCGCAAATCGTTGAAGACCTCCACTGGGTGAGCGGTTCGATATTTCTTCTGCTTGGACTCATTCGCCGGGAGTCATCACTTTGGATGTATCCATCCCGGTCAACACCGAAGCCAAGATTATCATCCCCAAGAAGTCGAACATGTCGGAGATAAGTATCAAAGAAGGCGATCGGGTGGTTTGGGAGAAGGGTCAATTCGTTCCTGGCACCCCCGGAATCACTCGTGGAACGCAGGGCGACAGGGACCTCACCCTTGAAGTCGGCTCAGGGAAATATTCTTTCGAGCTTACGGGGAAATGACCGATAAGGTCGTGGTGCAGCACCTGATCCATAAGAACATCACGTAAGGAGTAGCCACCGCAGTATCTTTAGGCGGTGGGTTCACCAACTAACCATGGCAAAGGATAATCCTATGACCGATTCGATGCAGCCGGAGTTTGGCTTTCGCACGGCGAAGGGTGAGTGGCGACCGCCGTATCCGGTGGAATATGCACCCCTGTTCTACTGGCCTCCGCGACCGATAGAAACGCTGAAATGGCTTCTGGGCTATGGCGGTTACTTGTGGCCCTGGAACGTGTTCTACATGTTGCTCGCGACAGTGACGTGGCTCTGGCTCCAGCCGGCCCTGTCTCGTTGTGTGGAATTCAAAGTGGGCTGGATCAGCCAGATGTACCTTCGCGATCTCGTCCTGGTCTGGCTGGTGGCTGGCGGCTGGCACTTGTTCCTGTACACCTTCAAGATGGAGGGCACGGCGCGAAAGTATGACCGGCGTTGGTTGCGCGTGGGCAACCGCAATTTCCTGTTCCGCAATCAACTTTACGACAATATCTTCTGGAGTTGCGCGAGCGGCTGCACGGTGTGGACGGCGTACGAGGTGTTCTACTTTTGGTCGGCGGCCAACCATCATGTTCCCTACGTGAGTTGGACCGAACATCCCGTGTACTGCGCCGTCTGGCTGTGCGTGATTCCGATCTGGCGCGAATTCCATTTTTACTCGACCCACCGCCCCATTCATTGGAAGCCGCTGTATAAGTACGTCCACTATTTGCACCACAAAAACGTTAACCCAGGCCCTTGGTCCGGTATTTCTATGCACCCGGTGGAGCACCTCATATATTTCAGCGTGGCGCTGATCCATTGGGTGGTGCCCTCTCACCCGATCCACCTGCTGTTTGACATCCAAACCACGGCACTCCGGCCGGCGGCTGGTCACCTGGGCTTCGAGGGGCCTTTTTTAAACGGAAAACTGCCAGGGGGTTCCTACATTCATTACCTTCATCACCGCTACTTCGATTGTAACTATGGTGAATCCATGCTGCCGTTCGACAGGCTCTTCGGGACCTTGCGGGACGGGTTGTCCGACGTTGTAGGCGCCAAGTAAGAACCGCAGACTAATGCACTTCTACGCACAAGTCTGCGCTTGCTGGATGAGGACCGATGTGAACTACCCCGTCGAGGGTCTAAGGTGCTGAGGGGAAGCAGGAGGGACACTACCAGAACCGTGACCAGCCAGGGTCTGCGCACAGAAACCCTCCTTTCTCCTTCTGGATGATGTTTACCCTTCAGTTAGCCCATGGTGACAACCAAGCGATTAGAAGCAGCCGCCCGCAAGAAGCCCAAAAAGCGAAGGGAAACCGTATGCTCACTGATCGGGAGGCTTATCGCCAAACGCTGATCGATCTCTATCCCCGCCTCCCCGACACGCCCCGCCGTCTGAGCCGCTTCGACCTGCGTCTGGTCCGTCAACTTTGGGAGCGCAAGATCCCCCTGACGGTTATCGAAACGGCTTTCCTACTGGCTTCGGTCCGCCGCGCCGCTCGCCGCCCCGAGGCGATACCCCTCGGACCTATTCGCTGCCGCATTACTTCTTACCCGTGATCGAGGAAACGGACAAGAGTTTTGCCATCGGCTGGAAAGGCAGCTACCGTATCGAACGCCAGGCGTTCGTCTACCTCGACCGGGACGCTGGCCGCATCGTCACGATCCTCGGCTATCCAACCGACCGCATCGTGCAACTAAGCTGATCGGGAAATTTCAAATATGTTTGGCTAGGGATTACTTACGTGAATGGGCCGAGTGGCAGGATCAAGTGCGAAGCCCGCCTTCGTTATCACATGACACTTCTCATCACAAGATGAGCACAGCAGTAAGTATCCCCCGGCAAAGCCGGGGGCTTTAGTTTGTGAGCCGCTCAAAGCGGCTGCGGGGTCGCTAACGCGGCCCCGCAAAACCACGGGGAATAGAGATGTCTTAACTTGTCGCGGCG
>JBEKLF010000562.1:0-3624 GCA_050010335.1 Terriglobia bacterium | reverse complement strand
GCGATGATCTGTTCTTCGTTAAAACGACTCTTGCGCACGACTCCTCCTCTCTGGCCCTGAGCGGGTCATCCTAAATGGAGAAGTCACATTTCCGCTGGACTACTTTTCGGGGGGCAGGTCACGACCAGGCGCGCAGAAAACTCCAACCCGGCCCGGATCGCCGTTCTTTTTACAGCTACTTGGCGCGACTCGGGAAACAGGGATTGTTGGAGCGAGCTCCAGATCGACGGCGCGGACAGTTAAAGTACCGAATCACCAACAGAGGCTGCGAGCGAATTGCCTACTTCCAAGGGCACGGGTCCTAGAGCATACCCGCCAATATCATTTTAGGCGGCTATTTTGTACTCTATAACGCTGCGCGGTTTCGAAACACTTACTGACGCCTTTTCTTCAGGTAGCTTTCTCAAGCGCTTACTGACTCCAATGCAGGGGCCGGGATCCTGTCGGTTGCCAGACTGCTGAGTTTGGCGAGGATTGCCAAGCGGGCGCTGGCGTGGTCCCCCTGTGACAGGAGCTGAGACCATTGTGCCCCAAGCAAAATGCCATTCAATTCGAAGGCGGTCCGCTTGATGTCGATGTCGGTCTGCACTTCTTCTTGGGAGCGTGCCTGGTCTAGCGCATCCCGCAAGGTGTTCAGCCAGTCTCGCGCTACCTTCTTAAACCGTTTAGGAATCGATCCAGTCTGTTCCGCGTACTGGAAGAAGGCCCCAGTAAAGAAATAGCCCCCGGGCAAGACACTCTTTTCGACGAAAGTGAGCCAACGATCACAGAGTGCCCAAACCCGCTCGATCCCTTCGAGACCATCCTGCTCGATGGGAATCAGGATGTGATCGACGAACAGGGAACTCGCGCGTTGTACCACGGCCTTCTCCAGGTTTTCTTTGGATCCAAAGTGGGCGAACAGGCCGCTCTTGCTTATCTTTAAGTTCTTTGGCCAAACCTCCAATGGAGAGTGCCCCCAGTCCCTCAAGTGCAGCAAGGTTGAGGGCTCGGGCGACGATCTCCTCCCGAGTCTTTGGCCCTTTGCCGAGGACTATCTCTCTCGTGAAAGTGTTGCCGGTCAATCGCCCTCCTAGAACGGCCATTAAGCACGAAGGTTCGTTTCTAAGCCGCTTAACGGGGAATGAGCGTTACGATTCGTGCCAGCAAATATACAAATATGGAAACATATAGTATTGTACACATATACATACTTAGTGTATAGTATGCGCTATGAACTTAACCTCCTATCGTCGGGACCTGCAGGCCCGCAAACGAGAGCTGGCCAACTTGCTGAGGCAACGACAGAAGATTGATGAAAAGATGGCCCGATTGCCACCCCTCATCAGCCATTTGGAGGGGTTGTGCCGAGAACTCGGCGATCGAGCCGCCAAGGAACGCGCTACCAAGGTGGAATTGACAACGGGTCTGACCGAGCTGGCTCGGGTCACTTTGGAAGAGGCTTTTGTCCCGTTGAGCACGAGTGAACTCAAACAGAGAATGGAAGCCAAAGGGTTTGATTTCTCCCACTACTCCAATCCCTTGTCCTCCATCCACGTAGTGCTCCAGCGCCTGGTGAAGGGCTGTCAGGTAAAGGTGGTTCTGCGGAAAGGGGGCCGAAAAGCTTACCAGTGGCTCACCGCGATCGATCATATTCAGGGGCTCTTGGAATCGATTGGTAAAGTCGCCGAGCGTGCGCAGGCGCAGGGAGTCCAGGTGAAGCCCGGTGTCGATCATGGGGCTGCGGCGAAGTCGCAGAGCGCCGCGCTGAGGAAAAAATAGCTGGGGATAGGGCGAATGCAGCCCCGCAGTGGAGCGGGCGATGGAAGTTCAGGAAGTAGGTCTTACGGGCGGTAAACCAATGATCGGCCAACACTCAAAATGGCTCACGGCCAGGGAGGCCGCGAGCTATCTAAAAGTCGAGCCCCGAACGCTCCTCCTGTGGGCCAGAGAGGGACGCATCAAGGGGTATGTTCTCTCCGGCACTGAGCGCATTGGCTGGAAGGCAAGCTCAGGGTGGAACGCGGCATCGTCTGTCAGGTAGTAGATGATGTGAAGACAGCAGAGTCACGGCGCTCCCTTCACATTGACGACGCGATGTTGTTCACGCTGAAATACTGGAAGCAGACAACTCAATTCTCCGGCACGGATGATTGGATGTTCGCTTCCCCGGCACAGCTTGGACGGTTGCCGTGGTCCTACGATAAGGTTTGGCGCATGTATCAGAAGGCAGGCGCTAAAGCTGGAATTGGCAGACTCGGTACTCACTCGTTGCGTCACACGTATCGGTCATGGCTGGATGCCGTGGGAACTCCGATAGCCATGCAGCAAAAGCTAATGCGGCACGCGGACATTCGCACCACCATGAACGTGTACGGTGACATCGTTACGGATGAAGTGACCGTAGCCAGCAGAAAAGTCACACGGTTAGCATTGAACGGCAGCGGTTAGCATTGAACGGCAGGTGAAACAGCAGGTGCGGTCTGTAAGTGTTTGAAACAGTGGCGGAGAGGGAGGGATTCGAACCCTCGATACAGGTGTTAGCCCGTATAACGGTTTAGCAAACTATGCCGTCCTGGGGCCTGCTGTTCGGATTCAGTGACTTACGTCGGATGAGCCTGTCCATTGTCGGGTAGCAAAGATCATGTTTGGGCACAACTGTGCAGCAAGTGTGCACCACCGAAATACCGTTAAAGAATGCGAGTGTAGCGTCGATGGATGTAGATTCGGGAAAGTCAATCTGGGAGTGCAGATAAAAACGGCGACCTGTGGAGTGATCGCCGTCCTTATTTGAATTCGTAGGCTGTGATTTCCGTAGCGTCACACAGCATGTGCCCTTGAAGAAGCCTCAGGCACATCCCATCTTCTCCAGCGAGTGCTCCCGCTTTTAGCCAACGACCGTTGTTTACTCAACTGACCCTTCTCCGCGATCGAGCAACGAAGCGGCTTGCGCAGCGGCTACGTAGTAGGGAACATGGTTCTCGTCAAAGTAGACGTAGATGTAAGGCTGCTGCCTCATATCCCCTTAATACTGTGTGACTTACTTATGGGTACTTTCCCGAACTTCCGTATGAGGCTGTCGTCAGATTCGTCGTGTCCAGCCGGGTCTACGAGAGACACGATCTCCTCGTCGGCAACTGCCGAACCGAAAAAGGATGACGGAAATGGCAAATCGGAGCAAAGTTCAAACTGCAACCTTCGTAGCGGTATCCACCGAAAAGCTCAAGCGCGGTCTGGTCAAGGAAATGGGCGATCCCGCGGCCAGAAGGCGCACCATCACGTTCACGGATTTCGTCGATGCGTTCTGTGGACGGCAGTTCAACGGGACGAAAGTCACCCAGCACCAATTGCGACGCCACGTGTCGTGGATGAAATCGCAAGGCGTCCTCAAAGTTGCGGCGAAGGCGAGAGCGGCGAAGGCAGGTGCGCGATGAACTTCGAACACGTTACTTCCGTACCATGCGTTCGTTCGCGCCGGCTGTCAGAATGGCCCAAGGAGGCAACCGTGAGAACTACCATGAGGACTATCATTGCGGTGGCGGTGATGGTCGCGGTAGGCGGCGCATTCGCGCTGATAAAGCAACACAACAAGTTAGGCGATGCGTACGCGCAGCAAGCACTTCGCTTCCTCATCGAAGGCGTGCC
>JBEKLF010000561.1:0-2536 GCA_050010335.1 Terriglobia bacterium | reverse complement strand
CGCCGAAACAGGGACCGCTTGCAGCCAACCGTCGAGAACGCGCCGATGCTGCAACCCCATTTCTTGGATCGCCAGCGGTTGTATAACGATTACCTTTGCCCCCGACGGCCTCACATCTTGCGAGCGCATCAAGGGCGCCGCCACCAGCACGGCCCCCAAAACTGAAACTACCAGTCGGCGAGCGTTGATCAAGGGAGTCCTCCTTCAGGGGACTGGGATTGCACTGCTGTTCAGACGACCGCCAACTTCGCTTGAGCCCACTCTGAAATATGTTTGGCGTGGAAGAGATATACACATTCTTGAATATGTCGTGGATGGACGGCGACGGTGACGTAGGGCAGCCCCAGGAAACTCTTCGCGGCCACTCGGGAAATTTCCAGGCAGTTGAATCTGTCCGATTTCATATTTGCGATGACCTGCTTAACTGCCCTGTGAGTGGTTTTCTCTGAATCAGAACCGAAGGCCATCGCATTGACCTCACCCGCCATGTAGAAAAAGGTCCATCCCGCCACACCGAGTTTTCGATCCATTCCAGAGCTACCCAGATTCTTGACCAGCCTCCAGCCCTTCAAATACGGATCGCTCTCTAACTGCAAGCCTTCTGGCAAAAGCGTGCCTTCCTTGATCAGGATGGTGTCGGTGTGGATTTTCTTTGCCATCAGCTATACCCCCCATTTACGATTGTGCTCAGGACGACCACGTTTACGGCTTCACAGCGACGCGCTTCCTGGGTGGAGGTCTGTCAGCGACGTCCCAGAGGGTGGCGCCCCTTCATCCGCAGCGCTGCCGAACTTCGTTGCGATGCCATGGCTTTCAGCCCTCCAAGCGGCGGCTTCCGCCCGTTGATCTCCGGTGGGCGGGCGAATCAGAACCAGGCCATCGCGGCAAGCATCGGAAGGACGCGCGAATTGATCCTGGTTCTTCATGATGAAGTCCAGAGTCTGACCCAACCCGTCAGAGTGGTATCTATCCGTGAAGCGCACTCCGCTTCGATGGGCTGGCCAGGTCCATGTCCAGTAGTCGCAAACCAGACGCCGGTAACCCCCGCCTCTATCCGACTAGATCCTCAGATAATCCAAAGAGCTTCCGGGTTCACCTTGGTATTCAACCCGGATTGAGACAGGGCTCGGCCCCTCTCGTCAAATCCTCCCAGGATTGAACCACTGCAAACTGAAAGGCCTTGTCTACTTGCATATTGAGGCTTCTCATCAACAAATCCCTTCGACGATTGGAACCACATGGCGCCGACGAAATGCATCCAGCCAGGTGCTTAGAGGCTCCGTTTCGGCCGAAGAACCGCAAGCAGCGAGTTCGCCGAAGCTGAATTCTCATATTTCACCTCCCGCGAAGCCAGTGGGTATCCGTCCTCCTCACGAGTACTTACCTGCGCGGCGGGCCTGAGTGGCCGAGATAGTCGCTGCACAATTCACAAACCCCATCAGTAGAATCTGCTAGCCCGCGGACGAGGGCCTGAACAGCGCCGGGAAGCAGAGGTACGTTGGAAACCCATTCTTGCCGACAACTGACTAGCGTCGGCCGCCCTTTAGTACATCCCTCCGCCCATGCCTCCCGCAGATGCCGCCGAAGCCTTCTCTTCCTTGTCCGGGTACTCGCAGACCATGGCCTCGGTGGTGAGTAGCAACGAAGCAATTGACGCAGCGTTTTGGAGTGCGGCACGTGTGACCTTGGTAGGGTCGATGACGCCCTCCGCGACGAGGTCGCCGAAGAGCTCGGTCTCCGCGTTGAAGCCATAGTTCTGGTTGTTGTTCGACTTCACTTTCTCCACCACCACCGCGCCTTCATGACCGGCGTTGGCGACGATCATGCGCAGAGGCTCCTCCAGCGCTCGCGTAACGATGTTGATGCCGATCTGCTCGTCCCCGTCGCCCCTCAGCTTGTGGAGGGCGGGGATGCAGCGCACCAGCGCCACGCCGCCGCCAGGCACGATGCCCTCCTCGACGGCCGCCTTAGTGGCGTGCATGGCATCCTCGACACGAGCCTTCTTTTCCTTCATCTCGGTCTCGGTCGCCGCACCCACTTTGATCTGAGCGACGCCGCCCACGAGCTTGGCAAGGCGCTCCTGTAACTTCTCAAGGTCGTACTCGGACGTAGTCTCTTCGACCTGCGCACGGAGCTGCTTGACGCGGCCCTCGATGTCAGAGGTCTTGCCGGCACCCTCGATGATGGTGGTGTTGTCCTTGTCGATGGTGATCTTTTTGGCCTCGCCGAGGTCCTCCAGCTTCACGTTCTCGAGCTTGATGCCCAGGTCCTCGGAAATGGCCTTGCCGTCCGTCAGGATGGCGATGTCTTCGAGCATGGCCTTGCGGCGATCGCCAAAGCCCGGCGCCTTCACCGCGCAGCACTGTAGCGTCCCGCGCAGCTTGTTCACCACCAGCGTGGCCAGGGCTTCGCCCTCGACTTCCTCGGCGATGATCAACAGCGGCTTTGCGGCTTTGGCGATCTGCTCGAGCAGCGGAAGCAGGTCCTTCATCGAGCTGATCTTCTTCTCGTGGATCAGGACCAGTGCGTTTTCCAT
>JBEKLF010000560.1:0-4182 GCA_050010335.1 Terriglobia bacterium | reverse complement strand
CTCGGGATGGAGTCCCCAAAGTGCCTGAAAGAGCTGACCCAACTTGGCGAGGTCCTCTTCCAGTCGGCTTGGCCGGGGTCAAAGGCCCAACATCCGACTCAATGAGACCAAGGCCGGCAAAGAGTAAAGACTTGGAAACCTTATCTCCGACGGGCTCCTAGGGAGCCAATACCTCGCACGTTGCTCTTACGGATTACTTCTCCGCGGTCCTCGGCGTCAGCATATGCCCTAACAATGCTTTCGTCAGCCGAAGACATGACCAACCAGTTTTTCACGCATCCCAAGACACTTCAGAGTCTGTATGAAGGTCCGCTGGGCGCCCAAATGGACGCCTACGCGGTGTTTCTGTACGAGCATATGGATGGCAGGGAGGCCGTCGCCAGATTCGATTGGTGGCCAACTTGGGCTGCTGGCTCGGGCGGCACAAGTTGACAGCCGATGATCTCAGCCTCCAACGCCTTCAAGCTTATCTCCGGTATCGCCGGCGACACCTACGTCCCCATCCCAGCGACTCTTCAGCGTTGGAGAAGCTTTTGCGCCTTCTACGCGAAAAGGGAGTCGTTACTCAAGACCCGCCGTTCCCCGCACCAGATCCTATTCAGCGCGTGGAGGAAGACTTCGGGCGTTACTTGTTGCAGGAACGTGGGCTCTCGCTGGCGACCGTCGTCTACTACCGTTCCTTCACTCGGCAGTTTCTTTTGGGCCGCTTCGGCACGGATCGAATTCGATTCACTCGACTGGGTGCGCTGACATCACTAACTTTGTTCTACGCCATGCCCACGACTTCAGTCCCGGACGCGCCAAACTGATGGTAACGGCACTGCGGTCCTTTCTGCGGTACTTGTGGCGCCGAGGCGAAATTGCGTCCGACTTGGCAGCTTGTGTACCCGGCATGCCGCGTTGGTCGTTTTTGACCTTGCCGAAGTCTCTCCCTCATGGACAGGTGCGGCGAGTCTTGGACCATTGTGATCGGCAGACCGCCACGGGACGGCGGGATTATGCGATCCTGCTTCTACTGGCCAGCTTAGGCCTTCGCGCCGGCGAGGTCGTCACCTTGACCCTAGACAACATCGATTGGGAGGGAGGCCGCCTTACCCTGCGCAGCAAGGGTGGGCGGTGGACCGAACTGCCCCTGCCGGCGGTTGTCGGCGAGGCCTTGGCTTCCTAGCTCCAACGAGGGGGACCGCGCTGTGCCAGTCGCCGGGTATTCATTCGTCAGTGCCCACCCCGAGTCGGCTTCGCCAACTCCGTCGCCATCTGCACCGTTGTCGAGGGGGCCCTGGCCCGCGCCGGAGTTAACTCGCCGCGCAAGGGAGCCCGTCTTTTCAGGCACAGCCTGGCGACCGAGATGCTCCGCCAAGGTGCATCATTAGCTGAGATCAGCGAACTGCTGCGTCACCAGCACCCCAACACGACCACCATCTATGCCAAGGTTGACCTTCCCGCGTTGCGTAGCTTGGCACTCCCCTGGCCAGGAGGTGGGCGATGAAAAAGCTCCGAAAAGGTGTGCAAGATTATGTGGCCCTGCGACGTACCTTGGGATTCAAGCTCGAAAAGGTCGAGGTGGGGCTGTTGGATTTCGTGTCCTTCCCAGAACGACAGGGAACCTCCCACATCACCACTGAGCGCGCCTTGCAGTGGGCCACGCAACCTTCCCATGTTCAGCCGTTCGTATGGGCCCAGCGCCTCAGTTTCGTGCGCGGCTTTGCACGACATTGGAGCGCCATGGACCCGCGTACGGAGATTCCGCCCTGGGCCCAAGCTCACTCTCATCCAGTGCTGCTTGCCTCATGCACGGTGGAATCGACCCCTCGACGACGGGGAGTTCGTACTGGTCAGCGTCCGGCTCCTGTGCGGCCCATTCCCGCAGTGTCTCGGCCCTTTCTTCGGCATCTCGATAATCATAAATCCTGGTCCACCTGTTAAGCGCTCCGACAAAGAGGTGGAAGAACGTCGCTGGGAGTTGCGGATGGACGTTCTCCAGCAACTGAAGCGTTGGCCCAAAGGTCGCGCAGCCACACGTCGCCTCGGAAGGCTCGACGATGAGGAACAACTGGTTGGGCCTGGTTTCATCACGCTCAGCCCAATCAGAGGGAGAGTTGCTGATCACGGCGGAAAGCAGGAAGCGGTGGCGGATGGCTGGGCCGCCATGCGCGTGGATCCAACGCTCTAGCGTAATCCTGATAAATGATGTTGGGTCGCGATCCGCCCTATTCCAATCTCCGGGGACGGCAATATCCAGCTCCAGGAGGGCCATGGCGAGCATTACCGCCAAGCGGTCATCAGCGACCAAGCGATGGACTACCGGCACGGTGCCAAATCGCGGCAGTATGAGGCCGCTTCCCTGCGCCATCAACTGACCGGAGGAAGCCAGCCGGGCGGTGCGTCGAGGGGCGTGCGGTTGTAAGTGCGGGCGGTCGCATTGACTGCGGCAGCGCAAAGAACGGCTGCTTGAATTAAATCCGGAGCATTGACTGCGGCAGCGCAAAGAACGGCTGCTTGAATTAAATCCGGACATCTTGCAAACCTCCCGATAAGGGTCTGGTAACGGGCGTGGCGGCCCTGGCGAAGTCTTTCAAGTTCCGCCAGGACCGCACGCTTCGTCACCTCCTTGCTCTTGGATTTTCGGCTCATGGGGTCACCCCTTCGAGCCGATGGCTCGTGAGAACAAATAGCGCAGCTTGTCTCCGACCGCCTCCGGCCCAGTGATTGTTGCCGTAGCGATATCGGGAAATTGGTGCGCGTACGCGGCGCGGATTTCCTCCACCGAAAGCTTGGAGTTAATATCTGGAAGTCGAACGCCATTAAACTCGAAATAGCGGGACAGTTCATGGCTCTCCATTACATTGCAAGACCTCCCTTCGATTGAGTTGGAGCGGGTTCGGGCGTCGTAGGTGGGAACAACCCGAGTGTGCCAGTAAATGCTGGGGAGGGCGCGGCCTCAGCAGGCGTTGGGGATGGGGAAGAAGACGCTGATGCAGGTTCAGGCGCAGTAGTTGTGGGCGACTTCACGGATGCCTTCTTGCGCTCCTCGCCTTTACGCTTCGCTTCCTCCTGCGCTGCCTTGGCGGCAGCCTCCAGGGTGGCCTTGGCTTCGGCCAAGGTGCTGGCGGTTTGCTGGTGGGTTTGGACATAACCGGCCAAATGCTTGCCGATCTCAGCATCGAGTTCCTCGGGCGGGCCGGTATAGGTGAGCGGTGTACTGAGAGCCGGGTTGTCGTCGGCCTTTCCATGGGGATGAGGTTGACGCGGAGCGTCTTGTCATCCACCTTGGCCACCGCGATGAGCACAGTGCGGCCGGCGAGAAGCGGCATGAGTTCAACGAACATGGTGCCTCCTTTGTGGCAGGAATTGATCGTTGCAATTGTTCAAACGGTGCTGACTGTGTTGTGAGGTCGAGAAATGTAGTGCGCAGGCGTGCGCGGGCGTAGGGCGACGAGGGCGGAAGTGTTAGAATCCTGCTGCCCAGCAGCGCTCCCAGGACGGGTCTTTCGGGCCAAGCGCGCACGGGAGGTTACGATGATCCAGAAGAAGCCTGGTAGACGAGAACCGAGAACCATTTCGGATGCTCCCCGACCGATCAAACTGCCGAGACCCGTGCTCGAGCCCGGCAGGTCGCTCGCGAGGACTTTGCAGCTCAGGAAAACCACTCGCGAGATCAGCGCCAAGAAGCTCCCTTTGCAGATTCTCTCAAATCTTCTCTGGGCGGCATGCGGAGTGAACCGGCAGAAGGGTCCCTTCGGAATTCCCGGAAGGACTGCGGCATCGGCGAGCAACTCCCAGGAGATTGACGTCTACGTTGCCCTCGAGGAGGGAACTTTCCTGTATGACCCGTTTCATCACCGGCTGGTGCCGGTGGTTGCGGGAGACCTGCGACGTTTTGCGATCGGCCGGGGGCAGGCCGAAGCTGGCGCCGAAGCTCCGCTTCGCCTTGTCTACGTCGCGGATATCGACAAGCTGGTCCACACGTCCGGTTATCAGGAGCCCGGCCTTCGCGACCCCGATGTTCAGCGGTCGTACTATTACGTCGATACGGGCCTCATTGCCGCTAACGTCTATCTATTCGCCGCGTCCGTGGGTCTCGCGGCCTGGTTCCACAACTGCGACAAGTCGCAACTTTCCACGAAGCTCAACCTGCGCAAGGATCAACGCGTGCTCTTTGGGCAGACGGTTGGATACCCC
>JBEKLF010000559.1:0-2583 GCA_050010335.1 Terriglobia bacterium | reverse complement strand
TTCCGGCTGCTTTTGATGGGCTACTTCGAAGGCATCGATTCCGAGCGCGGGATCGCCTGGCGGGCGAACGACTCGCTGGCGCTGCGGCGCTTTCTGCGGGTGGGACTGGACGAGACGCCGCCAGATCATTCCACGATCTCGCGGACGCGGCGGTTGATGGATGTGGAGACGCACCGGGAAGTATTCACCTGGGTGCTGGGGGTACTGGCGGAGAAAGGATTGCTGAAGGGGCAGACGCTGGGGGTGGACGCCACCACGCTGGAAGCGAACGCCGCGCTGCGGACGATCGTGCGGCGGGACACGGGAGAAGGCTACCAGGAGTTTCTGCAGCGTCTGGCGCAGGAGTCGGGGATCAAGACCCCGACGCGCGAGCAGTTGGCGCGGCTGGATCGGAAGCGAGCACACAAGGGCTCGAATGAGGAGTGGGAGTACCCCCACGATGCGGACGCGCGCATTGCCAAGATGAAGGATGGGCGGACGCACTTGGCGCACAAGGTGGAACACGCGGTGGATTTCAGCAGCGGAGCGGTGGTGGGGGTGACGCTGCAGCCGGCGGATGCGGGCGACACGGCGACGGGGCGCGAGACCGTGTGTGAAGCCGGCGAGCAGATCGCGACGGTCGCGGGCGGGGAGAAGGGCGAGGCCGTGAATCCGGAAGGGCCGAAAGAAGTGGTGCTGGACAAGGGATACCACAGCAACGAGGTGCTGGCGGAGTTAGCGGACTGGAAGGTGCGCACCTACTGTTCGGAACCGGACCGAGGGCGGCGGCGCTGGGAGGGGAAGAAGAAAGAACAAGCGGCGGTGTACGCCAACCGGCGACGGATTCGGGGCGAACGGGGGAAGCGGCTGCTGCGGCAGCGGGGCGAGAAGGTGGAACGGAGCTTTGCGCACTGCTATGAAACGGGCGGGATGCGACGCGTGCATCTGCGGCATCACCCGAATATTCTCAAGCGTCTGCTGGTGCACGTAGCAGCGTTCAACTTGGGACTGGTCATGCGCCAGCTTTGGGGTCGGGGGACGCCGCGGGGCTTCCAGGGCCGTGATGCGGCGCTCTTTTTTATCCTTTTGCGGCTGCTCCGCGCGGTCGGGGCTCCACCCCTGGCTTGGAAAGAGTATGCCGACTCTCTCGAACCTTTCCAAGCGCCTGGCTTGCTCCCTGAGCCTTCCAACAACCCTTTGCCCACCACCGCGGAAAGACCCGTTTCTACCACGGGCTGCTAGCATAAACCATCCTCCACGCGCCCACCTTAAGCAAGTCCGCACGCGAGGCCCATCTTGTACTCAAAACCTGACCAAATCGTCCTTTCACTCCCAAATCCCAATCCTCCCTCGCATGGGGTGGGGAAAGTGTGTATTCCGCGAGGGCCAGAACGGTCAATAACTGTGTTCACCAGGTGATGAGGGTAGGGTCCCCTTTTCCCCAATCGTTTCGAGCCCAGGGGGGGTCTCCTTGAAATATCGTAGTTGAGAGATTCCGCTGGGCCTGTCCTGGAGGACACATGGATACAAATCGGATATTCACAAACTTGTTTGGTGGATGGCTTAGCGCAGCCGACAAGGCTGCCGCTGCCACAATCAATTACACCAAGTCAACCGTTCTGCCTCGCGTCTCCGACCTGACGCAGAAAGCGACCCTCGCAACTGGGAAGACCTTGGTTAAAGTTGGCACCAAGCTGACCGACCGCTGCACCGCGCTCCAAATCATCGATGCGGTCTCCCAAGGACGGATGCTGTTCATTGCGACTTGCAATTCCATTGCGAGCCTGCCACCCGAACTGCGTACGCGTTTCACGCTGGGCACATTCTTCTTCGACCTGCCCACTGCGGATGAGCGGGAGACAATCTGGCGAATCTACCTCAAGAAGTATGGCGTGTCGGGCGAGCTACCGAACGACGAGGGCTGGACTGGTGCAGAAATCAAAGAGTGCTGCCGGAAAGCATATCGCCTGGGAATTCCTCTCACCGAGGCAGCCCGTTACGTCGTACCGATTGCACGTTCTGCGGCTGAGCAGATCAAGGCATTGCGCCAGATGGCATCGGGGAAGTTTATTAGCGCCTCCATGCCAGGGGTCTACCGGTACGAAGAGGAAACCGCTGCCGCTGGCAGGCGTGTCATCAGGGAGTTGAGCGGCCCGCTTACCGTCATGCCACCCTCGAAATCAGAGGCCTGAATATCCCTTGCCAGGTGAGGGAATCACTTCTCACTTTCCTAGAGAGACGGTGAAAGTTGGGTGGCACTCGACGGCGGGATCATTCGTTACCCACTTGGTCACATCGCCGCTGCGGATGGTGAACTCCATGGGGGGTTTCTTCAGCTTTTCGGGTAGGCCTTCCATCCGTGCCTTACCGTCACTGTTGGTGCCGACTTCAAGGTCGGTATCTCTCTTGCTCATGAAACCGTACTTCACCTTGACGTGGATCTTGGCGTCAAACACTGGCTTATTGGATGTGTCGACTACGGTGAAGTCTGCGGTACACGATCCCATGTCGCCATTGATGGTTGGCACGTCGGCCGGGTTCCCGGCAAGGGACTGGGCACCCGCTACGCAGAGGAAAAACGCAGCCAGCATCCAAAAGACAATC
>JBEKLF010000558.1:0-2617 GCA_050010335.1 Terriglobia bacterium | reverse complement strand
TGCCGTCATCCGCCAGTTGCACCAGGGATTGCCCCGGCTCGCTGCAGACCCGCAGCGCTTGCGCAGTCTCACGGCTTGGCCTTGGATTGTTAGTCTCAACTTGAACGCGCATTAGAATTAGTTGATTTGGGCGAAAGGGTTCAAGTTGACATTGAGCATGACCAGCAAGCGGCTTTACTTGCTGAGCCTACGGCTCACGAATCGAGTTCGATCAAATGGAATTGACTCCGCCGTAAAACTGTTGTAACTCGACCGCCGCCAGAAGAACCCACGGTCAGGACTGCGCCGACCTTGCCTGCACCCGTCAAGCTCGGGATGACAGCGTGGGAGCGTTTTGCACCCTTGCGCCTATTCCCTATGCGGCGAAACTTCTGCTAGAATCCGTGCTATCCCAGGGTTCCGCGGGTGCCCATGAAAATCTGCCCGACTTGCAAAAAGACTTATCCGGACGACTTTTCCCACTGTCCACGCGACGGCGCTCGGCTGACCGCCCAAGTTACGGAAACTGAAGCGGAGCTTGCCGCGGGACTCTCCCACCGGTATCGCATTGTCCGCCGGCTAGGCGCGGGCGGCATGGGTACGGTTTTCCTCGCCCAGCAGATTGGAGTGGGAAATCGCCCCGTGGCCCTCGAGGTTTTGAACCGCAAACTTCTCGACGACCCCGAATTCCTGCTGCGCTTCCAGAACGAGGCGGGTTCCACGGGGCTCATTCATCACCCGAACGTCGTTGCCATTTACGAATCTGCCCAAGCCGATGACGGCACGCCTTACATCGCCATGGAATTCCTGGAGGGCGAATCTCTCCGCGAGGCCCTCAAGCGGGGGGGAGCCCTTGCGGTGCCGGAGGTTGCGGAGATTCTTCAGCAGGCCGCGCGGGGCCTAAACGCCGCGCACAAGCATGGCATCATTCATCGTGACCTCAAACCCGATAACATCTTCCTGGCCCGCGGCGACGAGGGCGAACGCGTCGTCAAGGTCGTGGATTTTGGCATTGCCAAGCTGCGCGAATCCTCCACCCATACGCAGACCGGCATGGTGCTCGGTACACCCGCTTACATGTCCTGCGAGCAGGCTTCCGGCATGAGGAGCGATGAACTGGACGCTCGATCCGACATCTACTCGCTGGGTGTGGTGGTGTATGAGATGCTGAGCGGGCGCGTGCCCTTCCATTCCGACACGCCCCTCGGTTATTTGCGCAAGCATATGCTGGAGGCGCCGCCACCCTTCCGCGCCGCCGCGCCCGGCTTATCCGTGCCCCGCGATGTTGAGGCCGTGGTGATGAAGGCTCTCGCCAAAAACCGTGACGAGCGTTATACAACCGCGTTGGACTTCGCCCGGGATTTCGCGCGTGCGGCATGCGCCCCCACCCCGGCAGAAGCCTCTGACTTCTCTCCCACCGTGGTGGCCGACCCCCTGGATGGGGGACGCGCCGAGCAGGAGCACCTGGCGCGCGAGAAACTGGAAGCCGAGCGCCGGGAAAAGGAGAAGGCTGCGGCCGAGCAGGCGGCAGGGAAAAAGGCCGAGCAGCAACAGCGCGACAGAGCGGATCAGCGCCAGCGGTTTGACCAGTTCGTGAACGAGGGAAAAGTTGCCTTTGACGCTCACGATTATGCTAAGGCCGTTGGGTTTTGTGAAGAAGCCCTTAAGCTGAACCCTGATGCGCCAGGCCTGCGGGAAGCCTTCGAGACGGCACAGAAGAAACTGCGCGAGGAAACAGCACGCCCTGAGAAACCCACTCCACCACCGGGACCGCCAGCCATACCGCCGAAGTCATCGAAAAAGATGAAGTATGCCGCCATTGCGGGGGCTGCGGTGGTCTTCCTGATTTTATTAATTGCCGGGCTCCAGCATCATTCCCCGCCGGCCAATCCTCAGACGGTGACACCTCCGGGCGGCGTTGGAACCACACAGATCGGAACCGACCAGCAGGTTCCCGAGGTCCAAGTTCCTGCCCAAACGCCCTCCGCACCGGCCACGAATGGACAGCACTTTGAAAAGTACGCCGGCAAATACCCCAGCGATTTTCTCAAAGCTGAGCCTGACGTGGAGCGGCGGCTTCGGGCACTTCTGGGCGGAAATTACGATCTCTTTATGGAGCGTCTGCAAACTGAAACGCCATTCAGAGATGTCAAAGGTACCCTGGTTGCTACCGGTTGTAAGGCCCATGAATGCGGTAGTGAGGAGGCGGTACTCCTCATCGACTTGTCAGATGGAAAGGTCTATGGCGCAATCCATTCCGATACATACGGGGGCAAGTTCAAGACGTTCAGCGAAGACCCTCCTCGCTTCCCGTCTGACGCACTGAAACACGCTTTTGAGAATTAGCAGGAAGCCAAGGTCAGCGTTCTTGTGACCGTGGTCCATTCTCATGCGCGATACCCCGATGGCAATCGCATGGCGTCAATCTAAACACGGGGTTCAGGTACATGTAGTCCAGGCGGTGAATCCTCAAGGCGCAGATGTGGCGGCCTCGTTCGCATGCTGATCCCTCTTGGATACTGCGATTCAGACAGTAAGAAACCAGGCTGGGCGGCCGACCAGCGCTCGGTCTGTCAACAGGTCTATCCGATCCGCCCGCACGGCTCTTGACGGCCTTTCCGACGGCCAGTTGTCCACC
>JBEKLF010000557.1:0-2620 GCA_050010335.1 Terriglobia bacterium | reverse complement strand
CTGATTTGGCCCCACCTAAGTTATTGATTCTTCGTGTCGTCTCTCCTTGCTTTCTTCTTCTTTCCAGGGTTTCGTCGTTGTTCTTTGTGCTTTACTCGTTCCCCCCGCTCCGCCTGTCGCTTCGCCCTGCGGAGCCCGGAGGGCGGAGCGTTTAGGGCGAAGCGACAGGCGGAGCGGAAAAGCGCCCACGCCCGCCTCTCGTCAACGTTCAGTTCTTTTTCTGCCGCTTCTCCAAGGTCCTCCGAAAACGGTACGAGTCTGCTCCCGTCTCAATGATGTGCGCCTGGTCTGTGACCCGATCCAGCAGGGCCTTGCACAGCCGCGCGTTGGGGATCACCTGAGTCCACTCCGAGAAGGGCAGATTGGTGGTCATGATCACTGCCGCTTTCTCCGCCCGCTCGGCGATCACTTGGAACAGAAACTCGGCCCCTAGGTCCGCCAACGGCACGTAACCCACCTCGTCGATAGCGATCAGTTCATAGCGAGACCAGCGCGCCATCACTCGGCGCAGTTGTAGTTGATGCTTGGCTTCCACCAGCTCATTCACCAGCCCCGCCGTGGTGGTAAACCGCACCCGCCGCTTCTGCCGGCAGGCGGCTACACACAATCCCGTCATCAGGTGGGTCTTTCCCGTGCCGCAGTCCCCGATGAGCAGGATCGGTTCGGCCCGCTCGATGTAGCCGCCTTCGGCCAGTTGCCGGATCTCCGCCGCCGAGATCTTCGGTGATTGGGAGAAGTCAAACTCCTCCAGCGTTTTCATCCTGGGCAGATGCGCGTCGCGCAACCGTCGCGCCACGGTGTTGCGTTCACGCTCCTCGATCTCCGTCGCCAGTAACGCTTCCAAGTAATCCAGATGGCTCTGTTTCTCTTTCACCGCCAACTCGGCTAAACCGGCGCACTGTGAACCCACCGCCGGTAAGCACAGGAGCTTGCATTGTTGCTGGACCGCCGTAGCTTGCAGTGCGGCTTTCGGGTTGCTCATCGCTGCACCTCCGCCGCCAGCAGTTGGTCGTACTCGTTCACCTTGGGCTGCGGCCGCGCATAGCGATCCAGCCATCCCACCTCAAGGACTTCCTGCGGGGGACGCCCCGCCGGTTCGGTCAGCAGCAGGTAGCGCACGGCCGCTTCATCCCCACAACCCCAAGCCAGGGCAGACTCCGCGGCCGTCTGCAGTTTCTCGTAGCCCTGCGCCTTTCCCAACTGCAGCAACCGGATCATCTGCCGCGTCCCCTCGGCCTTCCCCTGTCGCCGCATCAACTCCTGCCAGAGCCGGTCAAAGCTGGCCGGCCAACGCCCCTGTTCCCGCCATTGCGCCAGCGGCGTCGATCCCGCCAAAGCTCCCGGCTTCCGCTCCAGCACCTCCAGGTAATGTTCCAGATTCAGAATCTGCTGCCCACGCTGGTAACAACGCTCGTGGCGGGCGACACAGGCACCCTCCTGCCACACTTCGATGGCCGCGGGCTGCGCCTTGACCTGTACGGTGGTCCCGGCCTTGACCGGAACCGAGTACCGGTTCGTCCGTACCCTCACACAGCCCTTGCTGTCCACCTCGGGAAAGCTCGTCTCTACCAACTCGAAGCCTTCCCCCGGCAGCGGCAGTAGATGCTCTCTCTCTAGCACCAGGGCCGCTCCCACACACGGTTCGCGTCCCTGGATGTGGCGCCCTTCGTCCTGGCGGCAGGCCGCTTCCAAAAACAGATTCATCTCTTCCAAGCTTCGGGCTTGCGGCACGGGTGTCCAATGATTCCGCCGAAAGTATCCGACCTCCCCTTCTACGCCTCCTTTCTCATTCCCGCGCCCCGGGTTGCAGAACTCGGCGGCAAATCCCCAATGCGATCGGAAGGCGATGAACCGCGACGTCTCTTCCCGTTGGTACCCCTGCAGAATCTTCTTCACCGCACTCTTCAGGTTGTCGTACCGGACCTGCCGAAACACCCCACCGAAATACCTGAACGCCAACTCGTGCGCTTCCAGAAAAGCCTGCTGCGTGGCTCGCCAGTAAGCCCGATGAAACGCTGCCCCACTCGCCATGCTCCGCAGACTGAAGACTTGCAGGGTGCACCGTTCACCTTCCAACTCCGCTTCGGCTTCATACCAGTCGGCCTGCGCTTCCACGCCCCAGTCGTAGCTCTGCGGCACGAAAGTCTCGCGAGCCGCACATCCCATCGCGCGCTTCCGCCTTCCCACATAACGCCGTACGGTAGACTCGGAGACGTCGCAGTTGGGCAACTCCTCCTTCAGGCGTTGATGAATCCGATGGGCCGTGTGCCGCTGCTTGCGCGGGGCCTTGCGGTCGGACTCCAGGATCGCATCAATGAAATCCTTGACCGCCCCCAGCTTCGGACAGGCTCGTTCCAGTTGCTTCCGCTTCGCCGGTAGCGAACTCTCCAGGGCTTCCCGCACCATCCGCCGATGTACACCAAACTTCCGCGCTACTCCTCGAATCGTTCCTTCACCGTGCTCGTACTCTCGCCTCATCTGCTCGTATAGCTCCACCTTGGCTCTCCAATCCACCGCCGCCTCCATCCTGGGCTCAGCCCATGACAGAGTAGTCGGCTCGACCTTCCAGGTGGGGCCAAATCAGACGATCAAAAGGGGCCAATTGAGAGTAGCGAAATCA
>JBEKLF010000556.1:0-2627 GCA_050010335.1 Terriglobia bacterium | reverse complement strand
CCAAGCACGGCATCATCAAAGCCTACCTCTACAACGACCACGGATGGCAACTCTACGAGCTTGTGGGGCCGAACGTGCCGGCTAAACATTGCAGTCGATGGGACCGGCTGGTGGATCGAGCAGTAGGTATGCAGCAAGAATCTCAATTCGTTGCTATAGAACCGAAGGAGGTGTAGTGTGAAGCGTGTTGGTTCTGGCACAACCAGAATCCCCTGCCGTCATAGGCCAAGATCTTCAGCGCCGTGCGCCGACGGTTGCGGAACACGAACAGCCGGCCCGAAAAAGGGTCCGCCTGCAACTGCTCCTGGTACACCCGCGCCAAGCCATCAATCCCGTTGCGGAAATCCACCGCTTCCACCGCCACCAGGATGCGGGTCTGCGGGGTGATCTGGTAATGGTCAGCTGACCATTCCCAGGTTTGGACTAAACCGCTACGCGGTAGCTGAAGCCGACATTCCGATCAAAACCCGCCAGAGCGCGTCTACATCACCCAGCCACATGTAGCTTCTCACGGGACTGCCTTTGCGAAACTATGGAAAGGCTGCTTGCAGCACATCCCTTTCGCAAAGGAGCCTTCTATGACACCCCTTCGCCAACGCATGACTGAGGATATGCAGGTGCGCAATCTTTCCCCGCATACCCAGACGTGTTACGTGCAACAGGTTTCCCTCTTTGCACGCCACTTCCGCATGTCTCCCGAAGCCCTGGGTCCGGAGGACATTCGGTCTTACCAAGTCTACCTGACCAACGAAAAGAAACTGGCTCCCGGTTCCATCCTCATCGCGGTCGCCGCCCTGCGTTTCCTTTACAAGGTCACGCTCCACAAAGACTGGAGTTTTGAAGACATCATACCCGCACCCAAGAAACCCCAGAAACTGCCCATCGTTCTCAGTCCCGAAGAGGTCCAGCATTTTCTCGGTTGTGTGCCCAATCCCAAGCACCGCACGATCCTGACGACTTGTTACGCCGCCGGGTTGCGAGTCTCTGAGACCGTCCGCCTGAAACCCACCGAAATTGATAGTCAGCGTATGGTCATCCGCGTCGAGCAGGGCAAGGGGCAGAAAGACCGCTACGTGATGCTTTCTCCCAAGCTGCTGGAAATCCTGCGGGAGTGGTGGCGGATGGCAAAACCCAAATCGTGGCTCTTCCCCGGCGATATCCCCGGTCGCCATATCACCAGGAATGCGGTGGAGTTGGTCTGCCGGGAAGCACATCGAGCCTCCCGCATCTCCAAACCCATCACGCCGCATTCCCTGCGCCACGCCTTCGCCGTCCATCTGCTCGAGCACGGCACCGACGTGCGGACCATCCAACTGCTGCTCGGTCATCGCAGCCTGGCGACCACCGCCCGCTACTTGCGTATCGCCACCAGCAAGGTGTGCTCCACGACCAGCCCCTTCGACTTGCTCCCGCAGCCGGTGGCGACGGAACCGAAGCCCGCTGCGCCTAAGTATTTTTGAGCGCCGGGCGGATGGAACGCCCCAAATTCGAAGTGGCGGATGTGTTCCGCCGCTACGGTTCGGCTTACCGGCAGCAACACGCAGGTTCGCTCGCGCGCGGGCAGCGGCGCGTGATGAGCGCCATCGAACTCTGCCGGACTGCCGCCCTGGGCGGTCACCTGGAGCAGTGTGACTCCTGCGGCCACCAACGTCCCGCCTACCATAGCTGCCGGAATCGCCACTGCCCCAAGTGCCAGTCCCTGGCCCGCGCTCAGTGGCTCCAAGACCGCCAAGCCGAACTCCTTCCGACCGAATACTTCCACGTTGTCTTCACCCTGCCGCAAGAGATTGCCGCCATCGCCTATCAGAATAAGGAAGTGGTTTACGGTATTCTCTTCCGCGCGGTCGCCGAGACCTTACGCACGATCGCCGCTGATCCTAAACATCTGGGCGCCGAGATCGGCTTCCTTGCCATCCTGCACAGTTGGGGACAAAACTTGCTTTTCCACCCGCATCTTCATTGCGTCGTCCCGGGCGGCGGTATCAGCGCGGACGGTCAACGCTGGATCGCCTGCCGTCCGGGATTCTTTCTGCCCGTACGCGTGCTGTCATGCCTGTTCCGCCGTTTGTTCCTCGAACACTTGCAGACCGCCTTTGACCAGGGCAAGCTCCAGTTCTTCTCCTCGCTGGAGCGACTCCGTGACCGGAAAACTTTCCTTCAGTATCTGGCACCGTTTCGCCGAACCAAGTGGGTGGTGTATGGCAAACGGCCTTTCGGGGGTCCCGAACAGGTCCTCAACTACTTGGGCCGCTATACCCATCGCGTGGCCATCTCCAACAACCGCCTGCTCGACATCGACCACGGCCAGGTGAGTTTTCACTGGAAAGATTATCGGCATGGCGACCAGCAAAAAACCATGATGCTGCAGGCCGACGAATTCATTCGCCGTTTCCTGCTGCATGTCTTGCCGGACGGTTTCCAGCGCATCCGCCACTACGGCTTCCTCGGTCACCGCTATTGCCAAGCCAAGCTGGCTCTTTGCCGCCAACTCCTGGGGGTGGCCTCAACCGGCATCGTCTCGCCGCCGTCCCAACCCGATTATCGTGATCTCTACGAAAAACTGACCGGCAAATCCCTGCGCGATTGCCCGGTCTGCCACGCTGGGCACATGGTGGCGATCGCCGTCC
>JBEKLF010000555.1:0-2713 GCA_050010335.1 Terriglobia bacterium | reverse complement strand
AGCATTATAGAATAAGCCCACTATATTGCAATATCTAATAAACGATTACCGTACTTGTGCTGGCAGCGAGACCCCTACTGCAGGATCTGCGTCGGGCTGACTTTTACCACGGGCTGCTAGGGTGAGCAGTGGTCAGCCACTGGTCGGGCGATGCGCGGAATATCCCCTTGACCCGCTACGTAGCTTGAAGGCGCAGTACGTCGGCCTTAGCCACGTCCACCTCCGTCAGCAACTCGCCCCACGGATTTGGTATTGCGGCTCCCTTTCCCGGTGTGATTACAGTGAGGTTGAAGACAAAGGCTACCACTTGGTAACACTGAATGCTCCGGAGCTTTGCCCTGATCTGTCGGACCTGGACGTTGATTTCAGGATGTCGCCCACCCGCAGGATGGTTGAGCTTCACGCCGTTTACGAGGATGGCGAGTTGCGGCTACCGAACAACCTGGATCCACTCACCTTGAAAGACTCTCGGGTAAAGGTCGTGGTGACGGTCCCCAACGGACCTGACCATTTGCTCAGCCGTGAGCAACAGGAGAATCTCCGGGAGAAGTTGCTGGCTGCCAATCCCTCTGAACTGAAGGTGAAGATTGAGCATGATACGGACCTTCCCTCGGAGCCTGCCCCAATCGCTGCCGCCCATTCTGCGGAGGAGAAACTTCGTGCCTACTGGGCAATGAAAGGGGCACCGCCTGCTGAGCGCCAGGAACGGTTGCTGGCCAAGCTGGCGGAAGTGGAGAAAGCAGTTCTCTCCGCTTGAGAAAGTTGCACCGTAGATAAACTCCTAACCTGGAAGCGTTTAGAGGACACCGAATGGCGAGCATGTTCATCAAGTGGATAACTTCAGCTCAAGCTAGCATATTCTATTTGGGTACAGGTTTCCCCCAGGTTATGGTGAGCTTAACGGCAGGCCCAGGAGTGGGGCCTTGCTGAGCCCCCAAATGCATCTCGACAGCTCGCATCAGGTGTTCGACAACCTCACTTGTCCATGATAAAGCAGCCATGACCCCTGACTTCGGATTGTAATAACGTAGCCCCTGGCCCTCATTCGCTTTATCGAGAAGGCTTACAGTATTACCGATTTGAAACTTGTCAGCGGGGCCGATCTTGAGTCCCAAGTTACGGCACTCCTCGTAGAGTTTTGTGAGATTGTGCGTCTTTCGACTGGGGAGATTGTGTGACCGTAAGAAAGCTTTTAATGCAAGCTCCACGGTGTGAAAATACAGGAAGTGGATCGGATCCTGCAAAGCTGAGTGTTCGTTGAAGAGACACTTGGCTGCCTCATGGTATCGACGTGCGCGATTGAAATATGCCATCGCAGATACATCTGCGGTCGGGCTCTTGTTCGGCGTTGCCATAGGGCGATTATCTCTTCAAACTGAAGGCAGAGTCACGCAGAATTAGGACACTTCCAAGCCACCTCATCCTCTTTATATACGAACCCCAAACCAAAATACCGTTGCGAGGACACACCATGAAATTGCATAACCTCCGCCTACGGGGAATCACCGAGGCATTTCCAAATGAAGTGTTCGTTGATTTCGATAGCCTGGGCGAGGGGTGTCGGCGCGCATGTAAAAGCGTAGAAATTTGAACACAGGCCGGTTTTATGAGCCGATTAGTATCGTCGCCGCAGGCGGTTTTAGGTTTCGCCTCATCGTCGCACTCGTTTCGGGAGAAGACAGAAGCTGCCAGGAGCGCCTCAGGAGGCATGAAGAGGGGCTGCGAGCGCTTTGGAGAGGCTCTGTCTGTTGGGTCCGGTCCGGCGTTCGTAATAGAAAAATCCCATACGCTACCACGATCACATGGGAGATGGAACCTTGATCCGTCACGCGCCGGGGTAATTAACCCAAAAGACGCCTTCGGCGATGATGACAAGGCCAGCCCCATCAATGGATTGCGCCGCAAGCCGCCTTCGGCGATGAGGCTGATTCACCCATCGAGACCGGCCTCTGTTCAAAAAAGTACGTTTTCCAGTGCGCGCCTACAGGCTGATCGCCATTGTGGGCGAGAATGGTGCTGGCAAGTCCACGCTGATCGGGTCGGTTTTCGCGGCTCTGTTTCGCCAACTGCCCGGCCAGAAGCGTTCCCTGTACGACTTCGCCACCCATCCCCAGCCCGAAATCGACCTCACGTTCAGCGTTAATGGCGCTCGCTACCGGTCGCTTATCAAGCTTGACCCCAAGTCCCGCCAGATGGAGAGCTATCTCTTCAACGGCGAGGGGAAACCGCTTACCAACGGCAAGAAAGAGCCCTTCGAGGAGCTTATCCACAAATGCGCCGGTACGCCTGACTTCTTCCTCAGCAGCATCTTTTCCAGCCAGAAGCGCACGGGGAATTTCCTTTCACTCGACCGGAGCGAACGGAAGGAGTTGTTCATTCGGGAATTGCTCGGGCTTGACCGGCTGAGACTGATCGCGGCTGCGGCCAAAGAGAAGGGCGACGAAGTAGCCAGGACCACGCTTGGCCTAGAAGGGCAGGTGCGAAGCCTGAAGGAACTGCTGGAGGGCGGCGTCGAAGATCACCGTGACTGAAAGCTTATTCGAAGGAAAATCGAACAAGCCCAAGACCAAAGCTGGAGAGCGCGTGGTAGTTCTATACATCCGCGCATAATTAAAGGGACATGATGGCTAACAAAAGGGTAGCAGCCTGGGTCGGATCAGCTCAGGGTAGGATTGCATGTCCTCGAAGACGCGGGTCAAAGTGGCGACCAGTT
>JBEKLF010000554.1:0-2719 GCA_050010335.1 Terriglobia bacterium | reverse complement strand
CTGTTGGGAAATCATTAGGGCTGTATCGGCAGTGCTCCGGCCCGAGAGTCGTAAGGTAGCTGGACCAGGTTGGCGGGCCGGAGCATTGCCGATACGGCGATTTCCAGTAAGCCGCTAGCGCACCCCCCTCTGGCCTATGGGTTTTGATTGCTGGCGTGTTGGGGAAAGGTGGCGATTGAAGGAGGTGGGCCTGGGTTGTAGGAAGCAAGCGAAGGATGGCACAGGGTGATTGGGGGAGACAACTAACAGTTGGGAGATTTGCTGGAGGGGAGCGAGGCGGGGGCGGAGATCGTGGCGGCACACGAAGAGGGAGGCGAGCTGGAAGCCCGACGTTCTGGCGTTGGCGTGCCTGTCACCTCCCTCGTGTCTCATGAAGAATCCATGCCTGGGGCGATGGAGGAAGAATCCCGACGAAGGATCATTTCCGCCACGGAGAGCCAAGCCAGGAAGCGCAGCGTGCCGCGCTGACAGACGGGACAGCGGCGTTCCATCGCTTGTCGCTGTTGCTGGGTGAGCACCTCGGCGGTCGGATGGTGGGAAATGGCCGACGCGAGGTGTTGACGGCAGAGCGCAAGGGCTTGAGAGCGGTTACGGTTAGCCAGGAAACCGAAGTGACGGATCTTAACGAAGCCTGGCGGCACGATGTGGAGAAGGAAGCGGCGAATGAATTCTACCGCCTCCAGGGTCATGACCTTGAGGCGTTTGCCATCTTTCGAGTCTCGCCAGTAAAAGCTGACGCGGTCGTCCGCCAGACTGATTAACCGGCCATTGGAGATGGCCACGCGGTGGGTATAACGGGCTAGATACTTCAGCACGTGCTGAGGACCGCCAAAGGGGGGCTTGGCATAGACAACCCACTCTCTCTGGTGGAGTTGGTGCAGCCAAGCGCGGAAGCGGGCCGGGTCCGCGAGCGCCGTCAGTTGCCCGCTGAACTGAAGCTTGCCATGGGCCCGAGCGGTCCCCAGAAAGGCGAGCAGCTTGCCTCGGAACAGGCGACTGAGGACCTTGACGGGAAGGAAGAATTTCCGTCGGCAAGGGATCCAGCGAGACCCGTCCAAGGCCAACCCGCCCGCAGGAACCAGGCAATGCAGGTGGGGGTGAAGGAGCAGGTTCTGGCTCCAGGTGTGAAGCACGGCGAGGAAGCCGATGCGGGCTCCCCAATGTCGGGGATTGGCCGCAATCTCCAGCAGCGTCTGGGCCACGGCGCGAAACAACAGAGCGTAAAAGCAGCGTTGATTCTGCAGCGCCAGGGGAGCGAGTTCTTTGGGCACGGTAAACACCACATGACAATACGGCACGGGGAGCAACTCTTGCGCCCGTTCCGCCAACCAGCGGTCGCGGGCGGTGGATTGGCACTTGGGACAACTGCGGTTGCGACACGAGTTGTAAGCGATGCGGCGATGCGCGCAATGATCGCACTCCTCGACGTGACCGCCCAAAGCGGCTGTGCGACAGACGCTGATATCCTGGAGCGCCTTGCGCTGCTGAGGAGAGACGGTGTGACCCCAGCGCTTCAGGAACCGCTCTCCGTAACCGCGAAAGATCTCGGCCACTTCCAGGTGTGACCCTCTCACCTCCTTCGACCGTCCCCGTCGGAATTCCGCATCTCGCGAATCGGCAGGGCGTCGAGAGGGCTGGGGACAGTCTGGAAGCGGCGCTCCGAGACATGCAGATAGCGGGCCGTGGTCTTGAGGTCCGCGTGGCCGAGCAAGAGTTGAATGGTGCGCAGATCCGTGTTGTCATCTAACAGTCGAGTCGCGTAGGAGTGGCGGAATACGTGGGGAGTAACGGGTTTGGCGAGGCCCACCTTCTTACGGAGTTGCTGACAGATCTGCCGAATGCCGGACAAATGCATGGGGAATCCCGGCTTCTGACCGGGAAACAGCCAGTCCTGGGGCTTGCGCCAGCGCCAATAGATGCGCAGTAATTCCAGCAGCTTGGGTGAGAGCTTGACTTGGCGGGGCAACTTCCCCTTGCCTTCGCGGACGTGGACCAGCCTCCGCTGGCTATCGATGTCGGTGACTTTAAGCTGCTGCGCCTCCGCACAACGCAGTCCCGTCGCGTAGAGCAGGGCCAGGAGAGCTCGATGCTTCAGGTTTACGGTGGCATCGAGCACGAGCCGCACCTCTTCGGGGCTGAGGACGGTGGGAAGCTTGCGTCGCACTTTGGGCTTGGCGACTTCGTGATCGAACCAGTGCCGCTTCAGCGTGCGGGTGTAAAAGAACCTGAGGGCTGACCGGCGCGCCTGGAAAGTGGGCCAAGCCAGCTTCTTCTCGTTCAGAAGGTAGAGTTGATATTCCCGGATGTGCTCGGAACCCAGTTGGTCGGGAGACTTGCGGAAGTAGCGTGCAAACTCGGCGACCGCTTCCGTGTAGGAGCGGACTGTTTGTTCAGAGTAGTTACGGAGTCGAAGATCCTCGATCATGCGTTGACGTAGTTGGGTCATGGGTGACCTCCTTTCGGTCACCCATTATGGGCAAACTACGCCAAGTACAGGGCACGTCCCCCGCCGCGCTAGCGGCTTACTGGAAATCCCCTTATCACCACTGATCTGGCCGTCGCCCCTACCGCGTTGCGGGAAGAATAGGTCCTGCCTTGACGCTAGCCTTGATCGGAAATGCCTTGGCCCAAACGCGTGGCTTTTGGGGCCGGCACGATGATGACGGGCCGAGGCATTTTCGATAAGGAGACTTGAAGGAAGCCGCTGGTGCTCGTGGGG
>JBEKLF010000553.1:0-3922 GCA_050010335.1 Terriglobia bacterium | reverse complement strand
GTCTCACCACCTCGCCACACAGACAGGCCCGGTGTCTGTTCGATGATCTGCCGCTTGCGTTCCCACAGGTCTTCGGTATCCAGCTCCTGTTTCACCAGGGACATTGCCAGTGCCTGCTCTGCTGGGAACGCAGCCAAACCAATCAGGGCATCGACTGCTCTGTCGATCCTTGCACGCTCAGGCTCAGTAAGATTGGCCGACTTGAAGGTTTCTTTCACGATTTGCTCCAGGTGAGTGGTGGAAGGCAGCGGTTCGTCAAGGACAAGGACATCTTGCGCTAACTCAGCTGGCAATGTCGCACCTGGAACTGTCAGCAGGACCAGCATTCGTCCTGTGGCTTTGAACGAATCTCGCAAGTTCCAGATCCCTTGCATCACTCCAGGTTCATTCCAGAAGCGGTGAGCGTTGGAGTAGAACAGGAGCCCGTCCTCGCAGAGCTGCATAGCGAGAAACAGGGCTTCGGCCGGCCCGACAGTCTCAGGCTGGCGATCGCCTAACACGCGTGCCAGTTCCTCGCCGATGTCTCTGCCGATGCCAAAGAGGCCGCGGATGACATCCCAGCCGAGCAAGGGTGGAAGTTCACGGCCTTGCTTCAGAGTCTCCATGAGCAACTGCGTGGTGCTGGCCGGGTCTGCTGTGCGGACTGCGACTAGCGGAGTCGAGACACAGCGGGCAGCATGAAACGCCGACACAAACTCTTCCATAGATCGAATCATCTTGCTTGCTCCTTTCTGAATTACGGGGGAGAGCAATCGAGGGACACTGAGGAGGTCTCTACCAGGGCAAGCCTAGAATGGGGAATCCAGTGACTTCTGCTCGCCCATCCGGGTGGACAATCACTTCAACCGACTGCGGCCCGTAATCCTTCACGCCATAACGGGTCGTCAGCATCCGCAACGCTTGACTGCGGCTGGTGCGCAGCGGCAGAGCGCTCGGCTGGGTTTCATTGAAACGTCCGAGGACGGCGAAGTCAAGGTGCGCCCGGATCTCTTCCCAGAGTCTACGACGGTCCGACTCAGAGTAATCGCAGCCCCATATCGAATACTCCCCCAGAACAAGTTCCAAGTCGCTGTAGCCGCTGAACATGCCAAAGCTCAAGCTGGGCACTTGCTGGCGCAGGGTCTGGATCAATTCCAGCAGGGCAGGCGCTTGCTGCATAGGTTCGCCACCTGAAAAGGTGACGCCTTCTGTCCCATGTTCTTGGTGTGCTTGAAGCACTCGTTCGGCTACGGCGAGCACGGTGGCGTCGGCGCCAGTGAAAGGGTGGCTGTCAGGGTTGAAGCAGTTCTGGCAGGCGAGTGTACATCCTTGGAAGAACACGACGGAGCGCAGGCCGGGTCCATTGGCTCGACTGGCGGGAATAAATGCGTGAAGCAACATGGCAAGCCTCCTTCAGCGTTGGGACTTCTCTTGCTGGACTTGTTGACCCGTGTAATAGGCAGGTTTCTTCCGCTCGATCTTCGTCGTGTCGCCGCCACGGAAGTCGTCAAAGACCTTCTCGCAACTTCGGCCGGCGAAGCCTTCGAGGTCCAATGTGGAATTTCCCCCCTCGTCAATGGTGATGGTGATGGTCTTATCCTGCATCGTGGCTTACCTCCGCACGGCAAATTGCAGCCGCACCTGCTGACCTTCCTTGGTCTGGATCACTTCACGCTTCTTCAGGATGTAACCCTTCGCCCGCGCCATGGCCAAGGTCTGCTTCTCTTTGTAGAGCTGCTGGACGCGGCCAAGCCATCTGGCGCCGTAGCCGCGGTACTCGTCGAGTTCGTCCTTGATCATGGCAAGCTGCCCGTCCGGCTCGCGCACAAACCCAACATCACCGTAAGCCCCCCGCAGTTGGTCCCGGCGGATAATAATGTTCGCGATTTTTGCCTCTTGGTCGGAATAGTAAGAGTTCAGGGGTGCGCCCTCGGCGTGGACCTCGACGCGGTAGCCCATCTCTTTCAGAGCCTCCACGAGATATTTCTCCTCGCGCAAGACCGTCTGATTGACGCTGTATTTCGACATTCGATGCCTCCTTCTTTTGCCCGTATAAGGCATATTGGATTGGTTCCGGGCAGCTCACCGCCGCCCGAATCATGTCTTTCGTGCATCCGGCCCAACATATGTACTTGCGAGGGTCCTCGATCGAGATCGAGAGGTTATCTCCGCTGCTGTCGTGCCCCCCTTCCGCGCAGGATTGGCAGCGGGTAATATTGTTGTGCCCCACAGCGCGGAGTTTGGTGTTGATGTGGTCGAGGATCTTTTGTGGCTGCCGCGGCAGACTGAGGGGAGTACGACCTTGTCTCCTACCCAGATTTAGGCCCGTACCGATGTTTTGGCCCAGCATGCCGTTGGGGGGGAGCCACGATTCTGACAACTGACGAGCCTGATTTTATCCGGCTTGGTCGTTCCCACCGTTCCTGTGGGAACTGGCGGATCGAGATTGAGGTGTCAATCTGACAGGTATAGGATTAACGAAACACCTAGCTGTCACGTTGTCGGCAGAGGTGAGGAACGGGCGCACCGAGGCGCGGATGTGAACAGAGAGATTCTTGGTGTGAGGGTGGATGAAAGTAGAGCGCGTGACCATCCGGCCCCCGAGCTGCGCGATGGGTGCCCTGTACGTGCCCAAATGCGGCGCGTTGGGCGTTTTTGGCGTTTTGCCTTCTCAATAAAATCAATAAGTTGCGTGTTTTCAATGGCCTGTGGGGGTTCAACTCCCCCCTCCAGCACCAGATGTATCCCGTGCCACGAGACGAATGGGACGCAGTTTCCCGGGAATGCCGGGGACAATCTCCAAGGCGTTCAGGAAGGGTTCTTCCCGGGAAGATGGATGAAACCCCAGGTGAAGGTAATCATCGGAAGCGGGCGTCACGTCGTTGAAAACGCGTTCGTAGGCGGTGTCGTTGCCCGTTGCGCCGGACGGTTTCGGAGTGCATCGTCAAGGTCCCGCGCAAGCGCAACTGAGGTTCGATGATCTCGTCGAGAGCTTCCATCCCGGTGATGGCGCAGCCCGCCTTCGCGAGCCGTTCCATGAGGAGGGGAAGCATCTCCGTCTCGTTCCACCAGAAAGCCATCGTCGGCGAGAGCGAACCCCGGGAGGCGCAGGCCACCGGGGGTCGAGCCGTCGCCGGGCTTCAGCCCGGCATGTGCCGCCCTAAAGGGCGGCGCTACATTCGGATTAGGACACTACCGGGCAGGCGGTCAACCTCCGAGTGAATCCACGGGTGCTTAAGCATGTAACCCGTGGGATCGGCTTTGAGCACTGCTTCGAGTAAATATCCCCCGGCAAAGCCGGGGGCTTTAAGACACTGTGAGCCGCTCAAAGCGGCTAGGCGGGGTCGCTAACGCGGCCCCGCGGGTTTTGCGCCACCTCACGGTGGCTGCTTATCGCCACAGGTTGAGCTGGTCCAATTGCTTGTCTTCTTCTTCTTGCCTCCGGATGTACTCACGAATCACCGCCTCGTCACGGCCCACCGTGGACACCCAGAACCCTCGTGCCCAAAAATGTTGACCTACAAAATTCCGTTTCCGCTCTCCGTACACCCGCGCCAGATGAATCGCGCTCTTCCCTTTGATATATCCGATTACTTGCGACACCGCGTACTTGGGCGGTATCGCAATCATCATATGCACATGATCCGGCCGTAGATGCCCTTCCTCAATTTCACTCTCTTTCTGCTGCACCAACCGCCGGAACACTTCCCCCAAATGCCGCCGCAATTCTTGGTATAACGTCTTCCGCCGGCATTTCGGGATGAACACCACATGATATTTGCACTCCCACTTCGTATGGGATAGGCTTTCGACTTCGTCCATCGTGGATCTCCTTTTCGTTTGCTTGGCGGCTCACGATTAGGAGTTTCCGCGATGGACTCCCGGATTTGTCAAACTTCTGCTGCCTCCCCGGCAGAGCCGGGGGGTCTCCCAACGGACTAGG
>JBEKLF010000552.1:0-2806 GCA_050010335.1 Terriglobia bacterium | reverse complement strand
ATCCAGCAGCCGGGCATTGCGGCTTTGGCCTTGGGAGCTATTTCCGATTTGCGGCTGGATCTCATTTCCCAGGGCTCTTCGCCGAATAGCTTGATGATGGTTTTTGATGAAACTCATCTCGAAACGGGGCTCAAGCGGATCCATCGCCAATTTTTTGAGCGAGGCACTTAAAACGGAATCCGCAAGTTGATCCGCCGCATCAAGGCCGCGGGCCTTTGGCCATCGTTTGACCGCTCCCTCCCCCTTGCAATCTGCACGTGCGGCCAAACGATGGTTCAAGTGTGCTAATCTAGCAGGTGAGACGACATGTCATGCCTGTGTTAGCCGCATCGTCACAGCAAAGCAAGAAATTGCGCGGGGGTAAGAAGCCATGACCATCCAAGTAGAACTCGATCCGGAACTGGGAGCGCGACTCGCTGCGAAGGCTCGTGCCCAGGGGATGCCTCTCGAAAGGGCGGCGGCGCGTATTCTGGAGGAGGCGATGGCTTCTCGGTTTACAGGCTCCTCCGATCTCACCGTCGGCGATTTCCATGCCCTGCTGGCCTCAATGGCGGAAGGTTCGGAGCTTTTGCCGAGTCTTCCGACCGAGAGTTTCACGCGCGAAAGCTTCTATGAGGACCGCGCCTAAATGCCGGGCACTCCCTATTTAGTGGACAGCAATATTCTGCTTCGCTGGGTAAAGCCGGATGACCGTGACTACCGTTGGTCGTCTCGGCAATTGAGGCGATTCTTGCGGACGGCGGTGTGCTTTGCTACACATCGCAGAACGTTGCGGAATTCTGGAACACCTGTACTCGACCTCTCGATCAAAATGGGTTTGGGCTTTCCCCTCAGGAAACCGACCGCCGGGCCAGAGCCTTTGAGGATAAGTTGCGGTTTCTACCCGACAGCGCGGCGGTCCACGAGGAATGGCGTGCCTTGCTTGTGAGTCACAAGGTTTCCGGCGTTCAGGTCCACGACGCGCGATTGGCGGCGGCAATGCGCGTCCACGGCTTCAAACGAGTTCTTACCTTCAACCAGCGTGACTTTGCCCGCTATCCAGACATCCAGGCTGTTCATCCACGGTCGCTCCTCCCCGAGAATCGATAATGAGTTGAATGAGCGCGCCCCGCCTTTAGCAGCCCCGATCATCTGGCGCCGCGGTTCTAAGGCGCAAACTAACTGGGACGCTGCGGACCTTCCCCCAGCGGGCCTGAGCGGCCACTTACCACTCCCCTGTAACGCATTCTTTTCGTCTGGGCGGACTTCCGTCCAGGGCCGGTCTAACTTGCTCTCGGAATTGCCAGCACCGCCGCGCCGCCACTTCCACGTGTAGGCCAAATACGGCTAGGTGGATTGCTTCTGGCCGCTCCACCGACTATCGGCAGCTTGCTGGCTGATGGTAATTGCTGATGGTAATTGCATGGAAAGCAGATGAGGGATATGTTAAACGTCGAGCGGAAGTGTAAAAAGAGAATGTGCGGTCAAAACAGGACCGCGATACGTGCTCCTCTTCCGCGGCCACCGAGGGGGTGGCGCCCATGCAACGCCTGGCTGATCGATACGATATACCCCAAGGAATTGTTGACATATGGAAAAGAGAGGAAGGGGAAGACCTTCTCCCTCTGCAGGCGAAAGCTATCGAAGACTTTCACCTGCTGGAGGGAAAAAGTCTGCTGATAACCGCACGAAGCTCCTCTGGTAAGACCTTCGTCGCTGAGGTTGCAGCTATCAACGCCTTCTACCGGGACAAAAAAACGATATTCCTAGTTCCTATGAAAGCAATAGCAGAAGAAAAGTTCGAAGATTTCAGGGCGAAGTATGGAAGATTCGGCTTAAGAGTTGTTATCTCTACACATGACCGTCCGGAATTCGACGACAGCATCCTCGCCGGATACTTCGACATCGCTATTGTGATCTTCGAGAAAATGAACGCCCTGCTCACCCAAAGTGTAGCAATCCTCAATAGTTGTGGCCTAGTCGTAGTTGATGAGCTTCAGCTCCTCAATGACAAATCGCGCGGACCGAGTCTCGAGATTTTGCTCACGAAGATCAAGATGATCAAGGAATCTGTGCCCATCCAGTTTCTGGGGTTGTCAGCTGTGTTGGCCGACCTATATCAGTTTGACGGATGGCTCAACGCCTCCCACTGCATGACACAAAGCCGCCCACTGGAGTTGCACGAAGGCGTCTTGTCCGTGGACGGAACTATGAAGGTACGCAATTTCAACGACGGACGGGAGTCCGCTGAAACGATACCAGGCGTCTCTGGAATCAGCATCCCTACCGGCACGCCCACAAATCGGTGGGAGGGGCAGTTGCTCGAAGAATCGGTTCTCCAGAGACTGGTGGTTATTTGCAACTATTACCTAAGGAGCAGGAAGCGGATCGTGGTTTTCAGGAAATGGCGCCCCCTTACTCGGGTTACCGCGCGGCGCCTTGCACAGGAGCTCCGCCTCCCAGCAGCGACGCGACTAATAGCAGAATTGGGAGAAGGAGAGAACACGAACTCGAGAGAGGCCTTGATCGAATGTCCGGCAGGAGGAGTAGTATTCCATAACTCGGACCTATCGGCCCAGGAAAGGCTGGCGATTGAATCTGACTTTCGCGCTGGCGACGGCCAAGTTCAGGTCGTTTGCTCCACGAGCACCCTTGCGATGGGAGTAAATCTTCCTGCATCTGTTGTGGTCATCCCTGACACAATGGTGAGCTTTCGGTAGGGCTGCGTAGATCGGTGGGTTTGGGTGGTGAATCAGAAGCAGTAGCCTTGGGCCACCCAATAATGCCAGTCGGCGATGGCCTCGGCAGTTGATTCGTCTACATCTAT
>JBEKLF010000551.1:0-2817 GCA_050010335.1 Terriglobia bacterium | reverse complement strand
TGAAGGTAAATTTGAAAGACCCCCGCCGGCCCCGAGAGTTGGGAACGTGAGGCAAGGGAAGAGCCGCAAACCTCAAAGGCGGAGGTTTGCGCTACGGTTGCGTTGTCCATGGTTGATAGCATAAGCAGGTCGTAGCGCACACGCTTGTAGCGCGGACCCCCGTTTTTGGGGTCCGCGGTTCTTCACATGAAACATACGGTAACTTCGAAGGGCCTACGCCAACCCCCAGAGTTGTGGGCGTGAGGCAAGGGAAGAGCCGCTCGAAATGTTCGGCTTGACAGGCCTACTATCTTGTAGTAGTTTCCATGACCGGATAGTAGAATCGCATGACGCAACCCAAATTAACCAAGCTCGAACTCCGAATCCTTGAGGCTCTTTGGGCGCAAGGGAAGGCCTCCATCCGGGAGATTCAGGAAGCTTTTCCGGAACCTCGCCCCGCTTACACCACGATTCAGACTACCGTGTACCGGCTGGAGAAGAAGAAGGCCGTGCGACGCGTACGGAAGATCAGCAATGCCCATATTTTTGAGCCGACCATCCCAAGAGAGGCTGCGCGGCTCCGCCTTCTTGATGAGATCCTGAGTTTCTTCGGAGGACGGGCTCTCCCCATGATGGCGCAACTCGCGGAGGCGGGGAAGATTTCACGGGACGACATTCGCGAGTTGGAGAAGACCGTGCAAAAGCTCGAGGTGCAAAAGAAAGCAGAGAGGCGTAAGGGTGAAGTGTGATTTCGTAGCGGCGAGTTTACCTCGCCATATGGCGGCGTGAAGCCGCCTCTACGTCAAGTCAGAAAGGACGCGGCCATCCCAATGATTAGCGCAGTGAGCAATCATCTCTGGCAATCAACCGTGGTCGCGATTATGGCGGGAATTCTGACCCTTGCGTTCCGCAAGAACCGCGCCCAGGTCCGCTACTGGCTGTGGTTCAGCGCGTCGCTCAAATTCCTCATCCCATTCTCGCTACTGCTGGCCCTCGGCGGTTATCTGGGCAGGTCGCCAGCGACGAAGGTTATGGATGTGCCAGCTATCACTTTCACTGTCGTACAAGTCGCGGAGCCGTTTTACGAAACCCCTGCGATGGTGCCGTCGACCCGGAGCCACGGCGACTGGATCCCCATTGCTGTATTGAGTCTCTGGGCGTGCGGATTCGCCGGCATCGTGCTGATGCGGCTTCGGGGCTGGCTACGCGTTCGGGCGGCGGTGCGCTCCAGCATCCCCATGGACATTCCCTTTCCAGTTCCGGTTCGCTCATCTGCGGCCCTTCTTCAACCTGGCGTAGTTGGATTCTTCCGCCCCATTTTGCTGTGTCCCGCGGGTATCGTGGAGCGCCTGACCCCGAGCCAGTTGCAGGCGGTCTTTGCGCATGAACTGTGCCACGTCCAGCGCCGCGACAACTTGACCGCGGCGGTCCACATGATCGTCGAGGCGGTCTTCTGGTTTCACCCTCTGGTTTGGTGGATCAGTGCGCGGCTGATGGAAGAGCGCGAACGCGCCTGCGACGAAGGGGTTCTGGAATTGGGCAGCGAGCGGCATCTCTATGCCGAAAGCATTCTGAAGACTTGTCAATTCTGCGCGGAGTCTCCGCTGGCCTGCGTGTCGGGAGTTACCGGCGCCGATCTGAAGAAGCGGATTGTCCGGATCATGACCGAGCGCTTGGCGAACAGGCTCAGTTTCGGCAGAAAACTGTTGCTGGCTGCTCTCGGCATAACAGTTATCGCGGGACCGATGGTATTCGGCCTCGTATGCGCCCCGCAGGTTCGTGCGCAAGCGGCACAAACGATCGGTGAGCCCTCGCCGTCCTTCGAGGTTGCCACGATTAAGCCGAACCATTCCGTCGGTCAGCAGATGAGCGCGGGATTTCAGCCCGGCAGGTTCACCGCCAGTGCCACGACGATAAAACGCCTCATTGCATTTGCTTACCACGTTAAACCCTTCCAGGTGTTGGGAGGACCAAGCTGGATGAGTTCTGATAAATTCGATATTGAGGCAAAGGAGCCGGATGCGCTCGCCGAAGAACTGCAAAAACTTCGGACCGACCAGGCCAGGGAGAAAATGGGTTTGCTGCTTCAGTCACTATTTGCAGATCGCTTCGGACTTAAAGTGAGTCACGATACCAAAGAACTTCCCGTTTATGCCTTGGTTGTCGCCAAGGGCGGTCCCAAACTTCAGGAGGAAAAACCTGGCGCCACCAATCCCAACGTGATCAAAGATCCTGAAGGGCACGTGGTCGGGCGCGACTCGATAAGCGTCGCTACAGGCCATATAGCGGGTCCAGGACTTCCCATGGGGACCCTGGTAATGCTTTTGTCATTTCAGCTAAACCGCACCGTTCTGGATCAGACGGGGCTGAAGGGAAAATATGATGTCACTCTCCAGTGGACACCCGACGACGGCACGGCTGCGATGCCCGCGGGACTGGAAGGAAGCAGCCCTGGGGCTGCACCCCCGCCCGACTCTTCCGGGCCCTCGATCTTCACGGCGATTCAGGAACAGCTTGGGCTAAAGCTGGAATCAACCAAAGGGCCGGTGGAAGTCCTCGTCATCGATCATATCGAGAGGCCGTCGGAGAATTAGGCCGGTTATTGAGATGCTCTGCGCCTTATCGCCTTTGCGTAAGGTTGTTTTACCTCTAAGGAATACCGGAATACCAAAAACATTCTCACGCCAAGGCGCAATGACGGGGACCGGGGCGTCAAACCCAAGAATCGCGATTGGTACGAGCGGGAGACCGCAGAAAAGGCGTTCACCCTCACGGGATGTGTGTTATAGAGATTTTGCGAGAAAATCTAGACCCACACCCGGAGGGTGAACGATGGAA
>JBEKLF010000550.1:0-3710 GCA_050010335.1 Terriglobia bacterium | reverse complement strand
TTAACCGGCCAATCCTTTGAATCACACTTCTGAGAGCCGAAGCTGAGAAGCGTTATTCTTCTCCAGTTGGGATTTTTCTCTTCAGGAGGAGGGGCTCTGCTTCCGGCTCAGATCTTGGCAGGTCAACACCGGGGCAGAGCCCCTATGAACCACGATTCTTTTTATCCCACTTTCTGCCCCGCCGCACAAGCTCGAATCCGACTGGGCTTGCGACAGCGAGAAGGTCATGCTGCGGCGATGCCCGCTTTGCGAACGTGATTCCATCATCGGTCACGGTCGCCGCCGCAAGCAGGCGCACGATGAACATCACGACTGGATTGGGATCCGACGCGGCCTTTGCCCTGGTTGCGGGAAGACCTTCACCCTGCTCCCCCCGCTCTCTCTTCCCTACACCCACTACAGTTTGCTGGCTCGCGCTCAGGCGCTCCGCCGACACTTTATGGAGCACGGCTCGTGGGAGGAGGCAACGCCCACGCTGAAGGACCCCGATCGGGTGCCCGACCCTTCCACCCTGCGCCGCTGGTCGGACGGCTTGGACCGCTCCCAGCCGGCGGCTTCCTTTCGGCGCCAAACGTTTGCCCGCCTGGCCCATTGGCTGGGGCGTGGCGCTCCGGCCGATCCCCAGCCTGAGCCATTATCGGGGCTGACTCCGGTTCTGCAGGTTCTCTGGCCTCTGCGTCTCTGAGGAATTTTCTGCTCCCCCACCATCCTTGCCTGGGAACGCTGCCCCCTTTCTTTTAGGCTCGTCTCCAGAGGCGAAACAGCACCATGGGCGGGGATCTCGAACAACTCAAACAACAACTTCCGCTGCTCGATTACTTACGACAGCAGAATTGGATCGGTCGGCCAACAGGCCAGGGCCCCGAGTTCGTGGGACTCTGTCCCTTGCACCTGGAGACTCGGCCTTCCTTCTATGTCAATACCCGCAAGAATCTCTTTTACTGCCATGGTTGCGGTCAGGGCGGCGATCTGATTCGCTTTGTAGAGTTATCCCAGCGCCTGTCCTTCCGCCAAAGCCTCACCTACCTCGAACAGCAGAGCGCTGGGGCGGACCCCGACGCCGTGTTGCGGCAGGCTTCCGCTTTCTATCAACAACAACTCGATCACTACCCGGAGGCACGGCGGTATCTGGAACAACGCGGAGTGCGCGACCCCGCCCTGATCCGGGAACTGCAGATCGGATATGCCCCGGGCGGGAGCTTGCGGCGGTACCTCCTCGCCCAAGGCTACTCCCTCGATCTGCTCCAGGGCACCGGCCTCGTCAACCTCCAAGGTCGCGACGCCTTCTACCAGCGCGTCGTCTTCCCCTGCTGCCAGGACAGCCGCATCGTGAACTTGTACGGCCGCAACATCGGCACCGCTTTCACCCATCGATTTCTCCCCGGCTCCAAGGGCGACTTGGTCGCCTGGGAATTAGTTCGCCAGTTTCCCAGCGTGATTCTCGTCGAAGGCATGTTTGATCTTGCGGTGTTGTGGCAGGCCGGTTTCCGCCACGCCACCTGTTCGTTGGGCACCCATCTCACCTCTGACCAGTTTCAACAACTGTGCGACCGCCCGCGCACCGTTTATCTCACCTTCGATGTCGATGCCAACGGGAGCGGCCAAGAAGCCTCCCAAGCCTTAGCCCATCGTCTGCGGGCGCAAGGCATCACCACTCGCCGCGTACTCCTGCCTCTTGGTCACGATCCCAACTCCTTCTTCGTGCAGGGCGGTGAGGCGCGACAGTTCCACTCTCTCTTGGAGGAAGCCCTACCATGAGGTTCCATGTCATCCGCTCGCAGACCCCCAACCCCGCCCAAAGTCCCTTTCGCATGGTCGAACATGAAACCGGCCGGGAGGTCGGCTGGGTCAATCGTTTCCTCGACCGCGAGTGCGTCCGCCGCCTGGCGGACGCGAGTCTGCGCTCCTGCGCTTACGGCCTGCTGCACTTTGTTCGCTGGTGGGAGAGTCTTCATCATACCGGCGAGGTGCTCGCAGGGGACCTGACCGAGTCGACACTTCTGGATTATCTGAAGTTCCAGTGCGGTCACCAACCTCCGTTTTCCAGTTCCACCATCAATGACCGCATCGCCGTCGCCGATCGGGCCCTGCGCAACGAGTTCCCCGACGCCCCCGACCCGACCGCCCGCGGCTTTCAACAAGCTTTTCTGCGGCGCGGGCCGCTGGGCCTGGGCCGGCGGCGGGTAGGGATGAGCCGGTTGCGAGTCAGAGTGCCCAAACGCAACCTCGTCCCGCTGTCGGTGGAGGAGGTGGCACGTTTTTGGTCCAGCTTCCGCACCGCTCGGGACTTGGCCATCGTGGGATTGATGCTTCTCGAAGGACTGCGCTCGGCCGAAGTGTTGGGTTTGAATGAGGACGACGTGTTGCTTTCTGAAGCGCAGTTGCGCGTGCGCGGTAAAGGGAACAAAGTGCGTTTCCTGCCGCTGGCGCCGGAAAGCGCGCAACTCCTCGATCACTATCGCCGACTGGAACGGCCCCCGGTCGGCACCGCCGCGCTCTTCGTCTCGCTCAAGGGACCCGCGCGTGGAACCCGCCTGACGCGGGCAGGATTACGATCCTTGTTCCGCTACCATCGCCAGCGCACCGGCGTCCAACTCGCTAACCCGCATCGCTTCCGGCACACTTTTGCTTCGGACATGCTGCGCGGCGGGATCAGCCTGCCCGCGCTTAGGCAGTTGATGGGCCATGCCGATATCCAAACTACTCTGTGCTATGTGCAGATCACGCCGCACAGCAAGTTCGTCCCCTCCCGAGGCTCTCCTCATGAACCGCGCCCGACACCCCCCACTCCTCCATCCCCTGGCCTCCCTCTTCGACCGCGCCGTCGATTCTGTCTGCGCGGCGCTCGGTCCGGAAAGCCATCGTCACTACCGCGGGACCGTGCGCAACTTCCTCCGCTATCTCGGTACCGCCCACCCTGAGGTAAACTCCCTCGAGCAACTGCGACGGGATCCCCACCTCCTCGGCTGGATGTCTCATCTGCACTCTCAGACGCCACCCCTCGCCACCTCCTCCTATATCAACCAGCTCATCGCTCTACGTCCCTTGCTCAGCGAACTGGCTTGGACCGAACAGCTTCCTCAACTCGCCCGCCTGATTCGTCGCGAGGACATCCCGCGCCCCCCGCAAAGACTGGCACGCCCGCTCACCCCCGAGCAGGATCAGCTTCTTCAGCAGGACTTCGTCAACCGCAACGATCTGGAGAGTAACGCCTTTCTGCTGATCCGCCATACTGGCATGCGCATCGGCGAGTGCGCCGATCTATCGTTCGATTGCCTCCGCTCAACGGGCCCCAATCAGTGGGCCATTCACGTGCCGCTCGGCAAACTCAAAACGGAACGGATGGTCCCAGTGGATTCACTGGTGGTGACAGTCATCCAACGCTTACGTTTCTTCCGCTTCCTCGACCCGCGACCCCCCGATGGCCGGCTCCTGGCCCGGCGCAGCACCCGGGATGCCCTCCTTCGACAACTCCGCCGGTATCTGCACCAGGTCTGTCATTCTCTGGGCCTTCCTGCACGCCTCGTCCCGCACCAATTGAGGCATACCTACGCCACCGAGATGCTTCGCTCTGGGGTCAGTTTCCCCGCTCTAATGAAATTACTCGGCCACACTTCTCCCGAGATGACGATGCTCTATGTTGAGTTGATGTTGAATGACCTTCAGCGGGAGTTCCAACTGGCGCGTTCAAAACCTCGACATCTGGTTCC
>JBEKLF010000549.1:0-2924 GCA_050010335.1 Terriglobia bacterium | reverse complement strand
ACCAATCAGGTTGCGGCTGCGAAGATGCTTGAGAACATCCCAAAAGGCTTCAGACGATCGGGGGGCTGCCGGCCTCTGTCTCCGCTCGGAGAGTCGTGAGGGAAAGACCATCAACCAGGGAATGAGCCAGACGAGGGCTGAGAAGCCCACTAAGAAAAACATCTTCCGCCAGCCGAAGAGGACGATGAGCCACGCGACGACCGGGGCGCCAATGACAAGCCCAGCCCGGGTGCCGCTGTCAAAGATTCCGCATGGGAGGCCGCGCTCCCGGGGCTCAAAGAGAACACTGACGATCTTTGTTCCCCCTGGAAGGTAAATCGACTCGCCAATCCCGAGAAGAACGCGGAAAAGTATTAGGACGCCTAAGCTTGCTGCAAATCCTGTGAGGCCACAGGCTAACGACCATAAGGCAAAAAGGCCAAAGTAAATCCAGCGCAGATTGTAGCGATCGACGCACCAGCCGACCGGCACCTGCATCAGCGCGTAGGAGCAGAAAAAGGCGGAAAGCAGCAGGCCCTTGGTCGCGGCGCTGAGGCTTAGGCTTACCGAGATGAGCGGAAGGGCTACGGAGATGGTGGCGCGGTCCAGGTAATTAATCATCGACGCAGTAAAGAGCAGCCCGACGATGGACCAACGCCGGGCGTTCGAGATCGCCATCTCAGTAGTCACGCCACATTCCACACCTTCAGTCACTGGGTTTCGAGTTTTCATACTGCTCAATCCAGACCCGGCCCGTCACGGCAGGATAACTCAATTCCCTGCCGTGAAAAAGCGGAAATTCTGAACCTCAAGTGTGAGACTCGCAGTGTAGCCCGCCGGCTGGCGCAGAGCGAAGCTCTGCGACTGGAGTCTGGAAGTAACTCAAACGAGCTTGTCCATGCTCAAGAGGGACGAATCATTAAGATAGTAGAACCTGAAGCTCAACCAGGGCCATTCCTGCGGCGAATGCACCAAGCCCCTCTTCACCGGATTGTTGTGCATAGAGTTCAACTTTTCCAGGCGTTTCTTCTCGCTATAAACACCATAGGGATAGAAGCGGCGCTGCCAGACACGATAGCGCGAGTCGCTGTGAACGGTGGGCGGCAGTCGCAGGCCGGTCAACATCTTGTGGCCCATGAATGCGTTTGATTCTCAGTCAAGACCGAGACAATCCCTTGCGCGGTTCGTTTCTTCAGCTCTTGCATGAGGCGGCTGGTGCTCGCAGCCGGTTCGGGCTTGATCAGTAGGTGAAAGTGTTCTGGCATCAGAACCCAGCCGACCAGCAGAAAGCCCGTCTCCCGGCGAAATTGGCGTAGAACCTCAACGAAGTCGTAGCGGAAGCGGTGACTATCAAAGAGCTTGGTGCGACGATAGGTGCTAGAAGTGATAAACTGCAACCGGCGGCGCGCGAAATGGCGTCTGGAGACAGGCATAGCAGGGGCAGTATACCGTATTGGAAGCCGAAACGCAGAGCTACGCTCTGCGCCAGCCGGCGCTCCTGGCTCCAAGGCCGTCGACCCGGTCTTTGGTGCCCGGCCACCGGCGCCGCGAAGGGTCGCGGCGTGTTAGCCGCCAGCCAGGCGCCATGTAATACGTATGGGCACTCTGGGGTTAAGGGTACCGGCACCTCCGGGGGCCTTCTCGAGGAGGAGTGAAACCGTGTCAAAGCGCGAGGGAAATTACACGCCAGGCAGGCGCGGGCTGTCCGCCCCCGGCGCGGCCCGGCTAAGGGTACTGTTGCTTGTGGCAATCGTCGTCATCGCCGGCGCAATCTATGAAGCCGGTCGGTGCTATGGACCTTGGGGCGAACGCCCGGCGTTCGGCACTTTCACCATCCATTGCGAGTGGCGCGGCCGGACTGTCCGTTCTCTGAACATTTGCGAATACATGACGGATAGGCGACCACGATTCGATCCGCTCTCCCGGGCGCTCATCAATCACATGGCCTGGAAAGCCGCAATGGCGGAGTTGAACCACGTCGGCTCCGCTGAAACCGCCGCCGAAATAGACGTCCGGGTCTTCGGGACAGTCCTGCCGTGCGGGATGGAGGTCTTGGCGACAGAGTTTACGAATCCCAGTGTGGTGAGCCTTAAGCCACGAGGGACAGGAAGGCGGCCCGGCCGCCCTGGCGCACGTCCCCTCTAGCACGGACTCGCGCGTGGGTGCGACCGTACGGCCGTGTTTGCGGACTCCCCCCTGCGGGCCCTCCTCGATGATCATCGACTGGGTGCCTTGCGATGGGTACCCGGAAGGTTGTCAGCCGTGCTGATAGCGACAAGTCCTGTCGTATGTTGGACTGGCAGATGCTGCGCTAGATCTCCTCCTGTCGGTTCGAGCTTTAAGGCCGTGCCGGCGGCGCCAAGGTCGGCACAGGCTCGGACGTGCAGGCAGGCGGCATATGATACGTACGGACGCTGTGGGGTAAAGGGAACCGGCACCTCTGGAGGACGTTCTCAGCGAGGAGGATTGAAATCGTGTCAAAGCGCGAGGGAAATCGCACGCCGGGCAGGCGCGGGCTGTCCGCCCCCGGCGCGGCCCGGCTAAGGATATTGTTGCTTGTGGCAATCGTCGTCATCGGCGGCGCAATCTACGAAGCCAGCCGGTGCTATGGACCTTTGGCCGGACGCCCGGTATTCGGCATGTTCACGATCCATTGCGAGTGGCGTGACCGCGCTGTTCGTTCCCTGAGGATCTACGACTACCTCACGGACAGGCGACCTCGATTCGACCCGATCACCCGGGCGCTCCTCAACCGCATGGCCTTGGCGGCCGCGAGGAAGGAGCTCAACCGGCTAGGTCCTATCGAGAGCCGGGCCGAGATAGATGTTTTGGTTTTTGGGCGTGTCCTGCCCTGCGGGTTGGCTGTGTGTGCTGCGCAGTTTAGCGATCCGAGGGTGGTGAGTCCCAAGCCTCGACTGTTTAGTGGCAACCCACCGGTCGACTTT
>JBEKLF010000548.1:0-2938 GCA_050010335.1 Terriglobia bacterium | reverse complement strand
TTGCACGCTGTTATAACCCAGCTTGCGGGAGTACCGGATGGCGTCAATAAAGTACGGCGACATGGTCGGTTCGCCGCCCGAGAACTGCACCGACATCTGGCGGCGCGGCTTGATCTGAATGGCATTGTCGAGGATTTCCTTGATGTCTTCCCAAGTCAACTCATGAACGAAGCCTACCTGGTTGGCATCCATGAAGCAGGGGTCGCACATCATGTTGCAGCGGTTGGTCAGATCCACCGTCAGCACGGAACCGCGCCCGTGTTTGATGGAACTCGAGCCGTGATTGTGCAGGCCCTCATCGTTGTGGGCGCGAATATCGCGGCCGGGAAAGTTTTGCTCGATCCAACTGAGGAACTTGGAATCCACGGCCATCATGTCTTCGAAGTGTCCGTGGACGGGGCAATCCTTCACCATCCAGATCTGGCCATCGCGTTCGATGATATTGGCCTTGATCTCACCCACCTTTTCGGAGAGGAGAGTTTGCCAGTTCTGATCGCCGTTCAGAATCCGCTCGCGCGCTTCCTTTACGCATTCCGGGCAAAGCGAATCGGTCTGGCGGGGCCAGCCGAGCTGCGGTTTGGTCTTCTGCCAGGATTTCAAGAGCGGTTTATCAGACCACTTTGGAATGAAGCTCGGGCCTGGGCGATATTTGTTGAAAAATTGGATCGCTCCAAAGGTGGCTGTGGCCGTCGAACAGACTGCCTGATCAACGTACTTCATGAGCCGCTGACCTTTGATTCTCGGCATGGCGAAATATCCTCTCCCCTTAGAAATTTATTAATCCCCGCTTCCCGCGGAGGCTTAGTGCTACTTGCAAATGATACAAGGTATGAGGGTTAACATTAAGCGGTTTACGCCGAATCGTCGTTTTGAAGAGTTGTATGGCACAAAAAGTCCGGTGAATGGATTTATCAATCACTTGATAATCAAGATGTTGGGCAGATTCTTACCTGACCTTGGTCAATGGAATCGCCTGAGTTGGGTTCCCGTTTCGCACTGACCCCGTGCATCGGGAGTTGCATTCGCAGCGGAATATGCGACTATTTGCCCGTGGCCGTCCTCGCACAAGAGCATCATTAATCAGAAACGGGTGGGCGACATAGAAGTTGGAGCTAAGCAGCCATAGCCGCGCGGCGGCTTTCCCAGTAATCTTCAAAGCGGCCATTGAGATAAGCGCAACGCAGAGCCAGGATGGCGTTGGCTCCCCGGACGGTCCAGAACATCCCCGAACGTTTGAGGCGGGAAGCGACCACGGTTTTGCATCCAGCTTCGATGACGCCCGAACCCACGAAGAGGTGTTGGCGGCGGAACTTGGGGTAGCGCATGCGCTCCGCATTGCGCTCAAAATAGTCTGCCTCGGTGCGGAGCTTCTCGGCCACTTCGGGGTTGCGGGAGCGGATGGCGCGGAGTGCGCCGACGAGCTTTTCGATTCTCCCCCGATCCAGCAGACGCTTCTGGTGGACTTTCGTCCAGCTCTTTTGCTTTCCTTCATCGTTGGGGTACAACCGGCGAGCCAACTCCCAGAGATGCTGACGAGCATGGTAAAGGTCGACAATTTGCAACGCCTCGGGAAAGTGCTCGGCGACCAGATTCCATATCCATTCGGCTCCGTCGCCCATCACCACCTGCTTTTGGGCACGACTCCAGCCCCGTTTCCAGGCTTCCCGATAAAGGCGTCGGCCGAATTCCTCGGCGGTTTCGACGGCGCCGGTATAGGTGGTGGAGTCGGGAGCGCGGATGGGGTAGCCCTGCTTATCCCACGTCGTCTGCGTGAATACACATCCCAGCTTGACTTCCCGCGTATGCGCCGGTTGGCCCGGGGTTTTGCCCTGCCGACCCACCGTCTCTTTCTTTACCACCGGCACGCCCGTCCCATCCATTTGCACATAGAGGATGGGAATCGGCGCCCCGGGCAGGGCGGGCAGGTCCACCGGTAGGGCTTGCGGGATCGCCGCTTGCTCGCCTTGCGCGATATCGGCCCCGAGGGCTTCCGCCGTACGCTCCACCGATTTGGCGGTCACCTCCAAGCCGGCGAGAACTTTCATCTGTTCGCGGCCCTGATCGAAGGGGGCCGCCTGGCCCACCAGCGCCTGCATGCGTCGCACCCCGGGAGAAAATTCCGTGTTCTCGATGTCCAGTTCGACATCGGCGGGGAACTGGCCGGCGTGACAACTCGGGCACCAATAGTAGGGACGGGAGACGGCGACCGGTCCCACGGCGGTCAGCACGGGCTTGGTGCGGAGTTGGTGGTAGGGGGCGGGTTGGCCGCAAGGGCAAGGCACGGTACGCGGCTCGTCGCGGGGCGCGGGGAAATGGAGCAGTTGCGTCAAGGCCGCGGCGCCCGCCCGGTGCAGGGCCGAGCGCACCGCCATCTCCGTTGCTTCCAGGTCGAGACGCCCACTCTTGCGCCGATCCTGGAAAACCACCCGTAAGAGCTGATCTACTTCCCGCGCGATTTCTTGGCGGATCGCTTCCGCCGTTTTTTTTCCGCTTCGCTCAGCTCGGATTCTTCCCCTTCCACGGGGCGCAACTGGCAAATCTTTTCGTTGACCTCCACCAGGGTCTCGCTCAGCGCCCGAAACTTGTGAAACTCATCCACCTCCCGCTGCGCTTTGCGCAAGGCAGCGCGACTGGCAAACGTCTCCGAGACCGTTTTGCCTTGAACCTTACGGGTCAGGCGAAAATTCGGTCCGTGGCCGGGATGCCCGGGCTGATGGCAGCCGCAGTTGGCTTTCCCGCAGCGCCCGATTATGCCGGTAATCGAGCCGCGGCGAAAATCTCCCAATCCCGCGATATCCCGCACTACCTGAACTCTTTGCTTTTCCCATTGCGAAAGCGTCTCGGTCATAAGCCTCCTAAGCCTGACGTATATATACGTTAGGATAAATAGCACAAAAAAAGAAACTCTTCAAATCTCAATCCCTATGTCGCCCACCCC
>JBEKLF010000547.1:0-2941 GCA_050010335.1 Terriglobia bacterium | reverse complement strand
ATCGAGGCGTTCATCGCGGCCTATGCCCAAAATGCCAGGCCGTTCAAGTGGCGGAAGCGCGAGGTCGAGGGTTCGCAGCTTCGAAATACTATCGTTAACTTACGCAACTAAGCACTAGCTCCCCTGAGGACTGACGTATGGTCTTGGAGCGTACCAGCGGGGATTCCAGTCCCTGCCCCGATCTCATCCTGGCGATGTTGTCCTGCTCGAAAGCGAGCATCTTGGCGGTGGTGAAGGAACGGCGCAGGGAATCGCCGGACGGCCCACCGACTCGGATGAATTCGCCCTTGGCGATTCTGCTTTCAAAGTTCTTGCGTATGTCCCCAATCGTCGATTCACCGGTAGCCTGGCGCAGAGCATCACGAAGGAGAGAGCGTTCGTCTACAACGGCCTCTCGTTCGATATTACGATCGCGGGCAAAGGTCACAGCCTCCCTGGCGCCGGCAAACGCTTGCTGGACTGCGGGGAGTTCCTGCGAGTGCTGCCGTCGCGCCTGAGCGGCGGAGACAATCTCCCGGGGGTCATTTGCGTATTGCGCTGCCAAGGCCAGGTTGAAGCGATGCATTTCCTCCGGTGTGAGATGGGCTTTCTTCTCCCGCGTCCGATGGGCTCCTATTTCCGCTGCCTCGGAACCAGAAACGTTATTGGCTTCGAGGTATTCCTTGATCTGCTTGCGGCGCGGGCTGCTCGCTTCCAGATACTCTTTGCTGAAGCCCTGGATTTCAAACTCACCATACCTGCCGCGCTCGATTTCATAAGCCAGTTGCTTCAAGTGGGAGGCCAACTCGGAGCGGTAGATTGCCGTGGCATAACGTTGCGACCGGTAAAGTTCTTGGGGTTGAAGCGCGTGTGATTTGCCGTCTGCGGTTTCGGTGACATTAAAAATGACGACATGGGTGTGAAGCTGCGGGGCTGAATATCCGTTCACCGGACGGGCGCTATCATGTTCAAACTTTGCGGCAATCATCTTGCCGGTGGTCTCAGCCGGGTGGTTACCGCCGATGCGAGCCTGGATGTACCTTTCCAGCTCATCGAGAGCGACCTTCACGCTTTCCCGGTGCGCCTCCCGGACACGCTCGTCGGCCCCCACCAAGGCAGTAATCGAAACGCTCTTTGGAGCGCTAAAAGTGGCGTCCCAGCCGGCACGGTGCTCCGCGGACTGCACACGCTTCCCCTGCTGGTTCTGGTATTCGGTTGCTACGCGATGCTGCACAAGTTGCTCGGCCGTGACCGGGTGTTGCCCTTCGGCCAATCGATAGAATTGCTGGCCCGATACAGGTCCCGCCATGCCCCACTCGCTGGCTAGCTTGCCGTGCCACACCCCATTTACCCGCCTTGCTTCCGAGTAGTAGTTCTGCTCCGAATTCGCAAACTCCTGCTCGTGGTAAGAGTGGGCTTGGCCGGTCGAGAGCGGTTTTGAAATCGTCAACATAGGTCTAATCCACTTGCATCATGGGGCGGCTTTCGGCGGTGTCTTTGCCACTCCGCTTCCGTTTCCTGCCGCGCCGCCCAACATCGGTGGGGCCGATCTCAACGGGCTTAACATTCAGTGTGAGTTGCTCAGTTGGGGAAGGCGCAGGGGGAATTGCCGGCAGCGCCACTTCCGGCACCGTGCCTTGTATAAACGGCGGTAGAGTCTTGGCGGCTGCCAGGTATGGGAATCTCAGTTTAAGGGTAAATCCCGGCGTCTGGAAATAGCCGTTAAGATTCTCAAGGTTGCTGATTTCCGAAGCGAGGATCGCTGTCTGGATGCGGTTATCGACACTCGCGTTCTTTGATTGGTGGAAGCCGAATTCGCCGCTGGTACGGCCCTCGCGCAAATGTTCAATCTCGACATCCCCAATACACTTACTGATCCACTCGGCAGCACGCGGCTCGCTCGTGCGCAGGAAGATCTTGGTTCTCGGCTGGGACAGCATGGCCTCCGCCTCCCGGCCGTACCGCATTTCCACGTGGCTGCGGCCTTGTAGCCCCAGCACCATCCGGGTGTTGGATTTTCGCGATTCCGCCAAGGCCAAAGGTAAATTCGGCAGGTTCTCCACGTTGGTGCGAAACATAAAGACAAAGGTGGCGGTGTAGAGGGTCTTCTTAAGCACGGAGTGGTCGACGGGCGAGTATTGGATCATGTAGAAGTCGACGCTGGCCTTGTAGGGAGGTTTCAGCATCGGCTCCAGCGCCACCTGTTGGACATCGATATCAACTTCGGGTGACGAAGGATTCGATAGGAAATCCTCAATCACCTTCTCGTTTTTGTAGGCAGCCATGATGTCGTTGGCGAGTTTGCCGTCGAGGAAGTAAAAGGATTTGGTGAAGTCGTCGTTCACGGTGTAGCGGTTGCGACGGTAATAAAGCTCGCAGAATTGCGTGAGGAAGTATTTGGCTTCCTTATCCTCTGGCTTATACGCGAAGGTGTCGTAACCGACAGCCTGAGCGCGGCCCAATTCGTCAATGCGAATCACCAGCGGCTTGAAATCGTGGAAGGTGTTCAGAGTCCTCACGTCCAAGAACACCAGGCCCAGGATCACCAGGGAGAGGACCACTACCGCAATTTTCAGATAGCTGTTGGTCACAATGGCTTCCCCAAACTGTTCCATATAGAGTTGCTTCGCCGAGTTAGGGGCAGTGTGGTTGCTCATTTGAAGGCCCTCTCTGCAATGCCGCTGGACGACAGCCCGGCCGCCCCGCTGAAGATGTGACTCGTGAGTACAGGCACCTTGAGGAGCACGTACACGGAAGCGATCGTTACGATGAACAGCGGGGCAATCAGGGCACCCTGACGATCAATGGTCATGGGTTGGCCGTTGTAGAAGGTCAGGAAGGACGTCAGGATGTTCCCGATGATGTAGACGACCGCCGCGGCCACCACCTGATAGAACGAATATTGGATGAAGCACTTGAACCAGCCCCAGAAGAGCCAGTCGAGTTGGGGAACGATGAAGAA
>JBEKLF010000546.1:0-2955 GCA_050010335.1 Terriglobia bacterium | reverse complement strand
GTGGGCTGGCGGACAATCATGTCGAAGTAAATGCCGCCGTTCGGCATCCGGGCCGTTGCTCCCACGCTGCGGTCACCTTGGGGGTAAAGGAGAATGTCGCCGTTCGAATCGGGTTCGGTGGTAAAGCCCGCCGGCACCAGGACGGGCGTTCCGGCGAATGTGGTCCAGGGTTTCCACCCTTCGAGCCTGAAGCCAAAAACGGTGACCTGCTTTTCGAGCGGAAGCACGTCGGCGTCCAGCGCTGCCACCAGGTCAGGGCCGACCTCGCCCAGCATTTGGAACGGATCGATAACCTTAACCGGCGTGCCGGGCCGGTCGAGCCCCAAAGCCTGGCGCAGCAGGTAGACGCTATCCACATGCATGCCGGTGGTGCCACTTCCCCCCAAATCCAACGGGACGCGGTCAGCTTCCTTGTGATTTAGAGCCAGGGTTACTCGTTCGCGCGAAGTCATGGTGTCTTACCCCTCCCGGATGGTGCTTGCGACGACTATCACAGCCATGTGATGGCTGTCAAGCGCAGCCCCTGACGAGGGTGCGCGACATAGAAGTTGGAAGGGGCCTGGTTCTTTTTTTATCGCGTTTGTCCTTGCGTATGTAATACGCTAGGAAGAGGAGGACCTGGATATGCCCCTTTCCCTTCCAGATTTAGCACAGCGGCGTGAGGTGATAGCTCAGCAGATGGGTCAACTCGGCGACCTTCGCCCAGGTTCCGTCACCGGCACCTCGGGTCGGTGTGGCAAGCCCGGCTGTCGTTGTCATCAACCTGGGGAACCCCCGCAGGGCCCCAATTTCCGACTTACTTACAAAGTCGAGGGGAAAACCCTCTCCGAATCCTTGTCCACTCCGGCGGCCATCCGCAAGGCCGAGCGAGAAGTTGCGGAGTTCCGCAAGTTCCAAGAACTGAGCCGGGAGTTTGTGGAAACCAACACGGCGATCTGCCGTTTGCGACCGGTGGGGGAGGAGGCCGCGACCGAACAGGAAAAAAAACGGCAGAAGCGATCCGGCAGGAGATCGCGCGCGAAGTAGATCAACTCTTACGGGTGCTCTTTCAGGATCGGCGCAAGACTGGACGAATCGACCTGGAAGCCACCGAGATGGCGGTGCGTGCGGCTCTGCATCGGGCGGGGGCCGCTGCGCTAAGCCAGTTGCTCCAATTCTCACCCCCGCCCGGCGCACCGTGCCCTGCTCCTGCGGCCAGCCCGCCCATTACTACCCACGGCGCACCAAGCCGGTGCGGACCGCCGTGGGCTGGGCGGAAGTCTCCCGTCCCTACGATTGGTGCCCCACTTGCCACGCCGGCCAATTTCCTGCCGATCGAGAACTGGACATCGAGAACACGGAATGCTCTCCAGGGGTACGGCGCATGCAAGCCCTGCTGGGCCAGGCGGCGCCCTTCGAGCAGGGCCGGGAACAACTGAAAGTTCTGGCGGGCTTGGAGGTGACCGCGAAATCGGTGGAGCGTACGGCGGAGATCCTCGGCGCCGATATCGCTCACCGGGAGCAGAAGGAGAGCCAGCAAGCTCTGCAGCTACCCCTACCCGCCGTCGGCGGGGAGCCCATTCCGATCCGGTATGTGCAAATGGATGGGACGGGAATTCCGGTGGTGAAAAAGGAGACGGTGGGTCGGCAAGGCAAGATCGAAGGGCAGCCGGCGCATACGCGGGAAGTCAAGTTGGGTTGCGTGTTCACGCAGACGACCTGGGATAAGAAGGGTTATCCGATTCGCGCTCCCGATTCCACCACCTACACCGGCGCCGTCGAAACCGCCGAAGAGTTTGGCCGCCGCCTTTTCCGGGAAGCTTGGACACGGGGTTGGAACCGTGCGCGGCTCCGGGTGGTGATGGGCGATGGGGCCGAATGGATATGGAATCTGGCGGCCCTGCACTTTCCCGAGGCCATCTGGATTGTCGACCTCTATCACGCTCGCCAGCATTTGTGGGAGGTGGCGCGCACCCTCTACCCCAACCAAACGGTGAAGCAGAAGGCTTGGATGAGGGCCCCTCAGAAGCGCCTGCTGGACAAGGGGAAAATCGAAAAATTGCTGGGCGCCTTACGTTCCATCCCCTCCCGAAACCCGGAAGTGCGGGAAAAGCTCCGCATCGAAGCGGATTATTTTGAGCGCAACGCGGAACGCATGCGCTACCCCAAGTTTCGTCACCAACACCTCTTTGTGGGCTCCGGCGTCATGGAAGCCGGATGTAAAACCGTCATCGCTTCCCGTCTCAAACGGTCGGGAATGTTCTGGACTGTCCGGGGAGCCAACGCCATCCTCGCCTTGCGTTGCTGCCATCTCAATGGCCGCTTTGAGGATTATTGGGAGGACCGTCGGGCGGCCCGTGCCGCCTAATTCCAACTTCTATGTCGCGCACCCCGCGTTGTCCAGAGCTTGACGCCCTGCCTTACGAACGCGATAATCGTAGCCAAGTAGAACATGCACCGCAACTTGGCGCGCTCCGTCTGCTTGGAGAGAATGCTTTCGCTCGAGACGGGTTACCGCAGGCTTCGGCCGCATCCGCGGGATTCTGATGGGGCTGTGTTTACCCGTGGCACCAATTTGCTTCGCGTGGATTCGGCTGATTTGCTAGAATGAACGGCTGAAGAAAAGCAAAAACAATGGACTATGACCAACTAGGCAGTTTCTTGGAGGTGGCCAAGCTTCAGAGTTTTTCCCGGGCGGCGGAAAAGCTCTTTCGCACTCAACCGGCCATCAGCGCGCAGGTTCGCCTGCTCGAGCAGGAGTGCGGAGAAAAGCTCTTTGATCGCAGCGGGAAGAAAGTCTTAACGACACCCGCCGGGGAGATTCTCTATCGCTACGCGGAAAAAATGCTGGCGATGCACAAAGAAGCTCTTCAGGCGATCGCGGAGTTGAACCAGACTCCCCGGGGCAAGCTGTTCATCGGCGCCAACGAAGCCACGTGCCTTTACGTTTTGCCCAAGACCTTTGCCCGCTTTAGA
>JBEKLF010000545.1:0-2961 GCA_050010335.1 Terriglobia bacterium | reverse complement strand
TCAACCATAATTATCAGCGCACCAATAGATTAATCCGGCTCTGCCAGTGTCCCTTGAAAAATCGGTTAACAGCCGGCCTAATACTTAGGCGAATGGTTGTCCGTGGAAATTCAGGCTAGTGTATAGCGTTCCGTGTTTTTGCAGTTGGTAAATCAAAGCTCGTCAAACGGCGACAGGAACTCTCCCTCAGGCTACCAGGGCAAAAGTCGCCTCGGGTTCGACACCAGCTAATTATGCAAGTAATTCACGGGATTAACCGGAGTGCCACCGACAAGAACTTCGTAATGGAGGTGGGGTCCGGTGGTTCGGCCAGTCATCCCCACGGTGCCGATAATTTGGCCTCGGCTCACTTCCTGCCCCATCACCACAGTGAGGGTGCGGAGGTGGCCATACTTGGTGGTAAGGCCGTACCCATGGTCAATCAAAGCTTCATTCCCATAGCCGGCATCCGGCCCGGCGTGAAAAAGAATCCCATCGGCAGCGGCCCTGATGGGCGTCCCGGCAGGAGCGGCAATGTCGACGCCGGTGTGGAAGGTTCCTTCTCCCGTGAAGGGATCCATGCGTTGTCCAAAGCCTGCCGTGATGACCCCGTGCAGCGGCCAAATGGAAGGAGTGGACGAGTCCTCATAGACCTTTTCGCGAAGAAGGGAGGAAGCAGCCGAAGGATAAGAGGCGAGAAACGATCTGCCCTTCATCATGTTGAAGGCGTCTTGGGATGCGCCGTAGTCGCCTCCCAGTGAGGCATGTCCCCGGTTCGCCACCATCAGCACGTCCGCAGGGACGCGCTGGCGTCCACCTTCGGTGAAGCTGTAAGTCAGCGCAACTTCTGTTGCCAGCGACTGCAAGGACATCAATTCTATATGCGTCCGCGAGACCACCCCTTCCAGGTTGTGGCATTGGGTCTTAAGCGCCTCGCGCTCGGTTCGTAGAGTGTTGTAGTCAGCGACCTTCAAAAGCATGCGGGCGTAACTATTCGCCAGAGCCCCCAAGGTCATCACTCCGGCGATCGCGAAGCCCAGGATGAGGTGGACAACGTAGGGAGGTAATTGGGTCTGGCGGAGCCTTCCGTGCGCCCCAGGAAAAACAAGGAAGGTGTAGTACTGCTGACCCATAACTTGCTCCCCCCCAGCGTATGTCGCGTCCCACTTGCCCGAAAGGCCACCACCTCAGGCTCTGCCAATGACATTCAGAAGATTATGACGCGCGGCCCGCGCTGACAATCGGTGAGAAGGACAGTTTTGGGGCAGGGGGTCGACCTGAACAGAAGGACAGTTCAAGGACCAGGAGTGTGTTCCTGTAAGCAGAGTAGGATCAAGTCGGCGCGCCGGCGCACGCTAAACTTCTCCAGCAGGCTCGAAACGTGGAACTTTACGGTTCTCTCCGAAATGTTCAACCGGTCGGCAATTTCCTTATTCGCCAGATTTTCCAGCAAGGCGTCCAGAACTTCCCGTTCGCGGAGGGTGATATTCCCAGGACTCAGTTTCACCTGCCGCCGGCGCATCACCCCCAGATTGGAATCAATGAACCGGGAAAGCAAATCCCGGGGGACCCAAAACCCTCCGGCGGCCACCGCTTGCAAGGCTTCCGCCAGTTTCTCGCGCGCTTCTGTATAGCGGAGCAGCCCCTTGGCTCCCAGCCGAAGCAGCGGAAATGCAGAGACTTCGCTGAATTCCTCCGCCACCACCAACTGGCGGGCATGGGGATAGCGTTCCTGAATCCCCGCCACCAGCACCTCCGTCGCTTGATGTGGAGCGTGAGCATCGGTGACGAATACCCGCGCGCGTGGCAGCGACAGTCGTTCCAGGCCGGGCGCCAGCGTCGACTCCAGCCTCCGCACTTGCAGTTTGAAACCTGCGGGCGCGAGTAGCCGCTCCAATTCGGCCAACACCATCGGATGCGACGACAGCAGGCATACCGTCGTCTTGCGAGTTGAGGCGGCTTTGCGCACTGCGCTTCAGGCTATCCGATTTGCCGCTCCAGGACAAGCCTGAGACCGCCTTACCTCATTTCAACTAACCTTCAGGGGCGCAGGGAATGAGGTTCGTGTGCCACACGGTCCGTGAGCCCCATCTGCCCCGCGCCGCTGACCATCAGTATCTCCAAATCGCGTGGCCCAGAGGAACGCGATTCAGCTCCGCCCTTTGCAGCCGCCACTGGAGCATGAAGCTGTCCATCAGCCTGGTAATACATCCAAGTGGATTGTTGTCGAGCCCGGCGCCGACCCACTCGCTGGCGTGCGGATTTCCCGAAGCTGGCCGCGAAACCGTTGACGACGCTTGCGCCCAAGCCATGAGGACCGGGATTCCCAACATATGTATTTGACAGAATATGGATTGCATGCCATATTATGCGTGTGAGCTGGGTGGTTGAAATCGGCGACGAGTTTGCGCCGGAGTTCGACGCGTTGCACGAGGATGTGCAGACTGAGATTCTCGCAAGGAGGGGAGGTAACCATGCCGGTGAACGTAAATGACAAAATCCGCGGCTTGCCCGCCCCGCAGCGCCGGAAAGTTGAGGGGCGCGCGGCCGAGTTAATGGCGGAAGAGATGACCTTGCGGGAGCTTCGCAAAGCCCGCAAGCTCACGCAGGTCCGCCTCGCCAAGACTCTGAAAATCAATCAAGATAGCGTCTCGCGGCTGGAGAAGCGCAGCGACCTTTTGCTCTCTACTCTGCGCAAAGCCGTCGAAGCCATGGGCGGCACCCTGTTCCTAGTCGCGGAGTTCCCCGACCGCCGACCGGTGGTGCTGTCAGCCCTGGGCGAAGACCCGCCGCCTCTAAAAATCGCCGACCGAAAGCCTGCACGTGCCTGATGGGCTGGAAGCGACGACATGAAAGCATGCTTAGCAGCCCGTGGTGGAAACGTGCCTTTTCGGGGCGGTGAGCAAAGCGTTGGTGGAAGGCTCCGGCAGCGAGCGGGGCGGTTCGAGAGGTTCGGGAGAGTCGGCATAATCTTTCCAGGCC
>JBEKLF010000544.1:0-3033 GCA_050010335.1 Terriglobia bacterium | reverse complement strand
TGGGTAGGGCGCGAGATGGCGTTATTCGTTGCCGGACCGCAGAAGCAGTACAAGGCATGACCCTCGTACTCGCCCCCGTGCTTATAGATCTCCCGCTGGGCGATGCCAATGACCTGAAGCTCGGTCATGCCCGGTTTGATCTCTCCCAGGATGGCGTCAATGGCCTTCTCGCTGACCCCGAACGCCTTCTTCATGAGCGCGATTTCGTTGTTACTCTTAATAATGCGCAATTCAATTAATGCGTCGTCCGCTTTCACCAACTCGACGCCAGGAAGGTCACGCTGGAGACTCATGTAGACGGGCAAGGTCATGACTGAATAGCCCACCAGCCCAAGGCGGCGAACCTGCCGGCCCGCCATAGCGCCTTTGACGACCTGCTTATAAGAGGCGACGGAGATGCCCGGATACTGCGGCTCCGCCGACTCTCGGTACTCCACCATCTTCATAATGTCCTTGATCTTGCTGCGACCCCTGGCGTAGGTCTCGCTCTCCGGGCCGATCAGCAGCACCGGCTCGCCCTCCGCCGGAACGAAGACGCCCCCGGCCTCAAAGGTGGGCCAGTATTCGGACAAATACCGCACGTTCGCGAAATCCGACTCGTTCCCATGGACAAGGGCCGCATCCAGGCCGACCGACCGGATGTTTTCCTGAAAATGTTTAATTCTGTTATTAAATTCGCTGTCGGGAATGCAATTCATCGTAAGCCTCCGCTATCTGATGGGATTGGAAAAACTGGGCTCCACGGTCGTGGAGCATTTCGAGTAGACGGCCCACTTGCTCAGCGGCGTACGGGCCGCAATTCTTGACAATAAAGGGATCAGGCCTCACAGAACCTTCTCCCTCCGTAATCAATCTCCCCCTCGGGCGTTGGATGCAGCTCCCAAGGATGCAAGCAAAAACAGAGGAATGGCTCAACGCTCCGCTCCATGCATTATGCCGCATACCCATCGATGTACCGCATCAAAGCCTCGGAGCCTAGAGATTAATGACATTTCAACATCCCTCTCGGGTTTGGCGGCGTCAAGAGCACGCCTGTTGGCGCTCTCACCACAGTATCCAGGCAGCGCCGCAATATAAGGAATTCCTCTGTCCGCTTACTCAATTCGTACTCTATTCCACCATTCCTCCCTCCACTCTAATCGCATATTTGTCGTCTACAATCCGTTCTGCCAGCTAGCCTCAACTCTTGGGGGAACAATACATCTCGGCTCAGTGTAGCGGCGTCAATTCAATCGACTTCAAGTACATCAAGTTGTGGCCGACCCTACTTGCCGGTCTGATCGTCAACTTGTAATCCCCAGCTTCGGAGAGATCCACAGTACCGATATTAAGGGTCTGATAGTGATAATCCCGTGGTAAGCATTCGGTGGTAAGCAGTGGTAAGCATCCGAAGGGGCCCTCGATGGCGAAGTAGCGGGTATAAAACACCGTCGCCTCGAGTGATGCCGTACCCACAGAGACCTGATACTTCCCTCCCTCCCATTCCTTCTGCGCCGCGTAGGTGATCCAGACTTGGTACCGGCGGGGCTCGTTAATTCTCATCCGCCAAGTGATGCTGTCCTGCGGATCGTCCCATTGCGAGATGTGGTATCCGCCGCCGCGGGTATGCCGCTTTATCGTTTTACCTGCAGTCACGGCAGTCGCGTACTCCAGCTTGATGGGGGAGCTGCCCTTTTGCACTACTACCGGCGGGTCGACCTCGGGCTTACCGGCGATCTCCAGCACAACCACCGTAGCCTCTTCATTCACCGGCTTTCCGGGCAACCGGACGGAGACCCTACCCTCATCTCTGCTAAACTCCAGGGCCCGGCTGCTGTCCAGGAGCAGATACGCTTTCTTCACCTCGTTCTTCAATCCCCCAAGCGAAAGTACCCCGTCCTGCGGCCACTCGAAAACGTGCAGGTAGAGTTTTTCCCCTTTCACCGTGCACCGTCCCCAGGGTAATTCCCCCAACGGACTCGCCGAAGTGCCGTAAATGCTTTCACCGTTCCGCCCCATCCACGCACCGACTTTCTCCAAAATGTCCACTGCCGGTTGGGGAAAAGTTCCCTCGCCGGTGGCGCCGACATTGAGGAGATAGTTTCCTCCCTTGCTCACAACGTCTACCAATTGGTGGACCACCTCCCGAGGCGGCTTCCATGTGTCATCGAACTTGTTATATCCCCAACTTTGGTTCAGGGTCTGGGGGGTTTCGAAATACTCTTGCAATTCACCGGAAGGCAGTTCGTGATCCCCCAGTTCCTGATAATCTCCCACGGGCTCCTGATCGATAAAAGAGCCAATGCGTCCATCCGCAAGACAACGCGGCTGCAAGCTGCGCACCAAATCCACCATCTGCTCCGCCTGCCGCGGCGTGTAAGTCTCGTCATCAAACCAGATAAGTCCGAGAGGGCCGTAGCCTGTCAACAGTTCGCGCACCTGCGGCTTGGCTTTTCCTTCCCAATATTTTTCGTAGTCCCTCTTGGAATCGTGAAAATCCCAGTAATTGCTGTAGGAATTGGGATCTTCATAGTCTATGCGCTGGGCATAGTAGGTGCAGAAGCGGATCCCCTCTTGCCGGCAAGCTTCCGACAGTTCTTTCAGAGGATCGCGCTTGAAAGGGGTCGCATCCACGATGTTGTATTTGCTGACCTTCGAATGAAACATGGCGAACCCGTCTTCATGCTTGGCGGTAATGACCAGGTATTTCATGCCGGTCGCTTTTACCATGCGCACCCACCCCTGCGCGTCGAACTTCACCGGATTGAACTGCCGGGCCACTTCACGGTAATCCGCAAGCGGAATCCTGAAGTTTTCCATTATCAATTCCTCATTGTCGTCTGCCAAGTATTCTCCCAGTCCTCCTTTTGCACCGTTACTTGGAATCGGCAGCTGTTTGCCCCGCCATTCCCCACCCAGTACAGAATACACTCCCCAGTGGATGAACATGCCGAACTTGGCATCGCGAAACCAGCCAAGCCGGTCCTCTGGGGGGTTGGCTGCTTCCTTTCCGGAAGACACCCGTGTGGCCTGAACGCCTTTGAGAGCGGACGA
>JBEKLF010000543.1:0-3043 GCA_050010335.1 Terriglobia bacterium | reverse complement strand
GCCGCCTAGCTTCTCAGCCGTGCGCCGGGTGGCAGTGGTGCCGTCGCCCCAGCACTTCCGCTCAGTGGCCGTCCACCAAGCATAGGAACTGGGAAAGACGTTCTCGATGTCATCGTCGATCAACATAATGTGAAGGTCGTGGCATTCTTCCCCGTAGTGCTCGGTCAACTCTGGATCGACTTCCCACCCAAGGCGGTTGGCAGACTTCTTCTTCCGCAGGAAGACGAAGTGGTCGAGCTTGGTGGGATGGTTACAATCTCCATTGGGTGGCAGCCCGATGGAGACCTTGGTGGAAACGGACAGCCGCTGGACGACACGGCCGTCATGGTCATGCGTAACGCCAATAATCATGGGGATCCTCCTTTCGCAAGGATGTTGTGACCCAGATGTTCTGACCCCAGGAGCCGGGCTCTGCGCCAGCCTCCGAAACGTGGTAAGATGCGCGGCGGCAGGACTTGCCCCGGAGGGCCCCATTCCATGTGCATAAGAAGCCGTTACATCCTGGTGGCGTTGAGTATGGCGCTGTCCGGTGTCCTGCACGCATTCGCCCAACTTCTCCCGCAAGTGCGCGAGAACCCGAAAGACGGGCTCATGTACGTTTGGATTCTACCGGGCAGATTTGAGATGGGCTGCTCGCCCGGTGACACCGAATGTAGCGATGACGAGAGACCGCCCCATCAGGTGACCATCACCAAAGGCTTCTGGCTGGGGCAGACGGAGGTGACGGTGGGGGCGTATAGGAGGTTTGCTGGGAGCACAGAGACGGAGATGCCTCCACCACCAGATTTCAACGCGGGCTGGAACAACCAGGACATGCCCATCGTGAACGTAAGCTGGGATGACGCAATGGCGTTCTGCGGCTGGGCAGGCGGACGGCTGCCCACGGAAGCGGAGTGGGAATACGCCGCGCGCGCCGGGAGCACCGAGGCGCGATACGGCCCCATCGATAAGGTTGCCTGGTATTCCAAGAACAGCGAGCATAAGACGCATGAAGTGGCCAAGAAGCGTCCCAGCCCTTGGAATCTTTACGACACGTTGGGGAATGTTTGGGAATGGGTGAACGACTGGTTTGGGGAGAACTATTACTCTGCCAGCCCCCAGCGCGACCCGCGAGGCCCGGACAGCGGCCGATACCGCGTTCTGCGTGGCGGGTCCTGGGAGTACAATTCCGGGAACGTTCGTGTTTCGGACCGCGTCGGGGACGACCCAGGCCGCAAGGACAGCGACGACGGCTTTCGTTGTGACGGGAAAGTGTTCGCTCCTTGACCCTTTTTCCTTTTCCCTTGACGTAACGAGAGGCACCGGGGCATGGGGAGGGTTTGGTTTGCACTGTAATCACCTCCTCCATCCTGCTGATGTCTTCAGCCGATACATCATTGGGCGGCTCTCGTTCGGGTCCGTGGACCCCGCCAAGCTTTCGCTATACAGCAGTAGCCCCTGCTCGGATTTGGAGGGGTGAAACCGCACAAACACTCCTGCCCGGACTGCTCCGCTTTCATTGACCGTCATAGCTCTCACTTCGGCGATCTGACCCGTCAGTAGGTCACGATGCTGCCAAATCCATCGCCGCTGTTCATTGGTCAACTGGAAGGAACCAATCTCGCTCTCCACGCCGGTTGGCCCCTCCACGACCATGGCTCCCAGGCTGCCAGCGAATTTCCCCGTGCCTTCAATGCAACGGATGACTCTTACGTCAATCGTGTCATTCGCCTTCACCTTGAACCACTGGTCCACGGAGTCTCGGTACTTCACTACGACGCCTTCACTCCAGGGTAGGCCGCGGGGATCATTGATGATGGCCCGATAGAATTCCACGGGATCACCGTCTTCTGGCATGGCCGGAACAACATGGAGATGGCTGTTGAATAGACGAATCTCCGCAATCACACCTTCATAGAGTTCACGCCGCTGTCCATAGGGCATCTGGCTGACGTTCCTACCCTTGAACTTCGCTATGTCCCAAGCGTAGAACTCAACCGGGCCTCGCTCCTGCTGAATGCGGATTGACTTCTCAGGGAGGGCATTCAGGATTCCGCCCACGCGGGCGGCTCCATCGGAATGATGAAGCTCTCCTCGCAATACAGTCCCTTCCTGTTCGGGGCCTGGGAAGAGCCTGCGGGCCAGCCATACGGGAGAGCGATTGCGGAGGTCTTCGATGGCCGGGAGCTTATCGTAATAAGACTCTCCTTCCGGTCGATGGCTGCGACAAACAGCACGGAAGTTGTGGATTGCCACATTCGCAAGACTGCCATCGTCCTTCCATTCCACGCTGACTGGGCGATCAGATTGGTGGAGGGTCGTGAGGAACTCCGGTGGTTTGAGGTGAATATCGGGCTTCGCCACCAGAACAGATTCGTCCTTCATGCGGACAACCAGATACCGGTTCTTCTCGAAGGTTTGCCGGAAAGCATAGCGCCCCTTGAGGGCGCCGTTTGCGATATTGATCTCGAAGGACTCCGTGTGCGGGTCGATGCCTTCGGCAACGAAGTCATAGTGGAAGCCTGCCTTATTGGCATCATGTTCGTGAATATTAATCTTGCCAAGCTGACGGCTTCCTCCGACCTTGATGACGCCCGTGCCGGAGTAGATAAGCGTCTTTTCACCCCTTCCGTAGCCTTCCTTGATGACCCCGTCGAAGTCATCCACCGAGTGAGGCTCATTCTCAATCGCCAGGGACCTGGGCCGCTGCGCGGTGGGCAGCCCTTTCTTCAGGGTGAACTTGGCGTATTCCTTCCCTGTTCGCGGACCTGCCAGCAGAGCCCCATCCACGGCTTTTTTCTGCAAGGCACGATTCAAGGCCAGTTGGCGAGTTCCAAGCGGCTGGGGCGTACCCAGAAGTGCTTTCGCCCACCCGAGAGCAATTCCAAACAGCAGCCTTCCACCTTCATGAACGAGTGTTTCACCCACGCTGAGAGCAAGGTTTGCTAGCCTGAATTTCCACGGAACGGAATTCGCCTAAGTTTTAGGGTTGTCAGCCGGCCCATTCTAGATGGTCAGCCGCAAAGGCAATCCATTCCACCAAGGGACTGGAACGAGTTTTTCC
>JBEKLF010000542.1:0-3052 GCA_050010335.1 Terriglobia bacterium | reverse complement strand
TTCAACCATAATTATCAGCGCACCAATAGATTAATCCGGCTCTGCCAGTGTCCCTTGAAAAATCGGTTAACAGCCGGCCTAATACTTAGGCGAATGGTTGTCCGTGGAAATTCAGGCTAGGTGGATTTGGAATGCCGCGGTCAAGTCGTCCGGCGCCTACACTCCCCTTGGTTTCTTGAGGAGTGAGCTATAACCTTCCGCGGATTTCACAGGCCGGGTCGGTGTCGGCTATAGGGAAATCTCGCGTCTTAATTGCTTGGAGAGCTTCTCGATCTGCTTCAAGCGGGCCGCCAGGTCTTGAGCGAGCTGGCCCTTAGCTGCCTTATCAACGTCCGCCGGGATCGACTGGGCCAGTTTCGAGAGCTGGTTCGCTTGCTACTTAAGCTCGCCGCGTTCAGCGGCACGTGGAGCTCTCAAGTCACGGCCACCGGTAGAGGGGGGGCTTGTGTCCTGGCCCGCGGTTGAATTACCGGAGGCGATTTCGGCATTTGGCCTGCACCGTTTTGGAGAAGCAGGATGAAGGCTCACAGGCAAAATCTTGCCAAGGAGACTGACGGCCCGCATAGGGAACCCCCTCCTGGCGCAATATGGCCTGATTAAGCCAACCATGGGGACAAACCAAGTCGCATCCGTCCACCCGATGCTCACCAAACTTCTTCGCATTGACTTGGGATGTCGTACGTCCTAAGATGCGCACGACGAAAGGAGGTTGAACTATGCAGCTTACCATCAATACTAGGGAGACCCAGGGAGTTGTGATACTGGAATTAATTGGAAGAATACAGATGGGCGAAGAAGTGGACAGTGTGCGGAAAATCATCCACGACCTTGTCGATCAGGGGCAAAAACAGGTTTCGCTGAACCTCGAGGCGGTGGTGCGAATCGACAGCATGGGGATCGGCATGCTGGTGGAGGCCGTCATCTACACGGTGAAACATGGCGGTCACTTGACCCTCTTCAAGGTTCCGCGCCTGGTCCATAATATCTTAGCCACACATCGTCTGTTACAGGCTTTCGAAATACACGCTTCTGAGGAGGAGGCCATCATGGCCTATGCGAAAGCCGCCTCATAGCCGGGAATCCAAGCTGGAGATTTGCTCTGCCCGAAGGAGTCCGCGTGGTTTTGGCGGCGCGCATTGCCCCTGAGCTTAGCAGGCAACCGGCCTTTTCTACGAATGGAGGGCCTGGGGGGATTCGAACCCCCGACCTACGGTTTAGGAAACCCATACCCCACCGTTCACCCTGTTCGGATTCACGACTTCTCAGTCGGATACAGTGGCTCTCATTCGGCCCCGAGGCTCCCATTCGGGCACGACGATGCACCCCATTATGCACCCCGCGCGCAACTCTCGCACGAAAAGAGCAACGGTTTTTTGCCCATCGCTGACTGTCTCCCGCGGGCCGCACCCGTTCTCAAGGTCTCGAATCGTCGACTCAAACAGTTCGATACCATCCAGCTTATTCGCGAACAGCGAGAGAATCGTCAACAGCCGCTTGCCCTCCACACCTGGCCCTTCGTGCTTTGCGGACTCCCTCTGCGGTGACCTCCTAAGTCCCAGTTGGTGCACGCACGCCACAGTGGCCAATTCTTCTTGCACGTCACAGCGCATCCCGACTTCGGGTTGCCTTATGGACAAGACCGCTTAATCCCCATCTGGGTTGCGACCCTCGCTCTGCAACAGAAAGGCCGGACAATCCATTTCGATTCTGCTGCCCAAATGCTCGATTTTTTCCGCTTGCCCAAGGATGGTCCACACTACCGACGCCTCGTCCAGGGATTTCAACGAATCTTCGCGGCCACGATCTTTTTCGGAACGGAGGAAAAACCATGCGGGGCCAGGCTCATCGATTCCTCCCGTTTTCATTTCCTCGACCGCATGCGCCTCTGGTTCAACTCCGATTCAGCCACACCAACCGCGAACGCTGTTACGCACGACAACATCATTACTCTTAGCGAGGCGTTTCATGAGGAAATTGACCAGCACCGTATTCCGGTTGAGCGTGAAGCGATCGCCTGTCTTGCGCACGCTCCTGGCACCTTAGACTCTTACATCTGGCTCGTTTGGAAGACATGGACGGTGAACAGAGTCTCAGCCAGAATCCCTCTCTTTGGGCCTTACGGCCTCAGCCAGCAATTGGGTACCGCTGAGTATTCGAATGGCCGATTCTTCCGGCGTAAGCTTCAACATTGGCTGCGTCAAGTCAAGGTGTTATGGCCCGATTGCCCTGCCGCCATATCAAACGACGGTCAGGTGCTCGTTGTTCGATCTTCGAAAACTTCTCCTGCAATTCAGACTGCGAAAAAATCTGAAGTCGGAGTTGCCCCTACCCCGCTACAATCCCTTAGGCCACCCTGACAGTATCGAAATCCCCAATCGGCTTCTCACCATTCTGCTTGTTGACTCATCCTGGCGGGCACATGACAGCGCCAGCCCAGGTTAGACCGCGTCAGCCCTTGCCGTGAAGCGTCCTTACCATGGGGCCGCAACCCAAGGGTTTGAATCAGCGGTGCAAGCTATTCTGAACGGACAACATGTTGCCACGCCTCTCCGATGTTTTAGTTCCAAGGACGCCGAACTTGCCGCGCAGTGCCTACAAAGACTTCGAACCGCCACATTTGGTGACCATGCCAGTCAGCATCTTTGGACAGCTATGATTGACGCCAGAAACCAGGTTCTTCTCGGCGACCCGGCTGCGGGTCTGAAGGTTTAGAGACACTATATCATCGGCATGAGGACACATAGGTTATGCCGTCCAACCATCGCTTGCAACGGACGCGCCGCTTCCGGCGCGTCCGTTGCAAGCAAGGCGTTGGGCGGAATTGATAGGATATTAACCTGTCTTAGAATTAAGTATCAATCCCAAGAACGCCATAGACGTCTATTGCGCCAGCCAGATTCAGCTGCTCACGCGCCTTCACGCCTGCGACCGCTAGCAGCCCGTGGTGGAAACGTGCCTTTTCGGGGCGGTGAGCAAAGCGTTGGTGGAAGGCTCCGGCAGCGAGCGGGGCGGTTCGAGAGGTTCGGGAGAGTCGGCATAATCTTTCCAGGCC
>JBEKLF010000541.1:0-3053 GCA_050010335.1 Terriglobia bacterium | reverse complement strand
TGAAGTGCGGCTGTGGCTGAGCGTGATTGCGTACAATTTGGGGAACCTGTGGCGGCGGCTGGTGTTGCCAAACCGGATTGGCAACTGGTCGCTGACCAGTTTGCAGCAGCGGTTGGTGAAAACGGGCGGCCGACTGCTGAAAGACGCCCGCTATTACTGGTTACTACTAGCTGAGAGCCATCTGACCCGGCGGCTCTTCGGGACCATGGTAGGGCGGATTAAGTCGCTGCTCTTGCCCGCGAGGTAGAGTCCGCAACCGGCAGGCAAAAACCTGGGGAAGCAAGCAGGGGGATGGCGAGGTGTCCGAGAAGTCGCATGGGAGACGGGTCAAGGCGCCGGTTGACTCGATCACGAAGGGGCACACCTGGCTGCCGGATGGCCGGCTGGCTTCGAGAGTGCAAAATTGCGGTTGCGCACGGGGTGGTAGGGTGTATACTGCTGTGGCTCAGGGTGCCAAAATAGAAATCGTCGCTTAATTGCGGGAGAAGGAATCAATAAGAGCGATTGCTTTTGCATTCGTCCTCGCTGCAACGCTCAAGAAAGTATCGAGTGGAGAGTGCTCCACCGAAAATACATTGGAGGCCTGCCACGATGAAGCTCAGAGAAATGGTCACGGCAATCGTTATGCTCCTCTGTGTGCGTGCTCTACATGGAGCTCAATCTTACGGAGACGCCCAAGCGTCACTTCCCCTGCAACCGTTTGCGCAGCAAGTTCGTCTTTTGGAGACGACGCTCGAGTTTTTGGGACAGCCACTCACTCCTGGCGATCAAGCCGGAATCAACGCAGCCTTCGCGAATTCGGACCCGGAGGTGGCGGTCAAGCAGGCGGAAGCCATCCTCGACAAGTATGCGCTCGTCGACGTGACGATCAATCCTGAAAGTCGTGTGGGTGTGAAGCGCGGTCCGGCCGCAGCCGACCTAATCCAAGACGGAACTCGTCTATTCCTCGTGAAGGTGGAAAACCAGGCCGGTGTAACCGCGCCACTTGCGGTTGAGAGCCCAAACAGCGGGCCGGTTTACATCCCCTCGTCGGGCAATCCCTCCCCACCCGAGCGCCTGACCACTGAAAATGTTCGAGAGCGCTGGGCCGAGATTTCTCTTTACGATAAGGAACCGCTCCAAGCACGGCTCTCCGGGTTCCGTCTGGAATACCGCGTACTTTTGATCTATAGCCGGGACAAGGGCCAACGATCAGCCAAGCTCAGCTTCAACGTGGGCCAGGGGACACAGGATGTCGGATTTCTGAACGAGACCACCATACTTTTTAGTATCGCGCCCGCCCGCGACATCCAATTGCACGTACTCGACGAGAATGGCCAGCGCACCATGGCCTCGTTCATCTTTCTTGACAACCTGGGCCGTATTTATCCCAACCCCGCAAAGCGCCTCGCACCGGACTTCTTCTTTCAGCCCCAGGTCTATCGAGCCTATGGTGAATGGATCAGCCTGCCCCCCGGCTCCTACACGGTCACGGTGACAGGGGGTCCCGAATACGTCGCCGAAACCCGAGACTTCACCGTGGATGCAGCCGGGCCGAGTGTGCTTTCATTCCAGTTAAAACGCTGGATGGACCCCTCGAAGTTTGGGTATTTTTCGGGAGACCACCACATCCATGCTGCTGGCTGTTCTCACTATGAAAACCCAAGCCAGGGGGTGGGACCCGAGGATATGGATCGCCAGGTAACTGGCGAGCATTTGAATGTGGGCTGCGTGCTCACCTGGGGGCCGTGCTATTATTATCAGAAGCGAAATTTCCGTGGCCGAAAAGACGACCCCGTTTCAAAGGCTGGCGAATTGCTGCACTATGACCTGGAAGTTTCTGGATTCCCATCGAGTCACTGCGGCCACTTGGTTCTCCTCGATCTCAAAGATCAAGACTACCCGGGCACCAAGCGCATCGAGGATTGGCCAACCTGGGACTTGCCCATCCTCCGCTGGGGAAAGTCGCAAGAGGCAACCGTGGGGTTTGCGCATTCCGGATGGGGTTTGCAACTCAAGAGCGAGGCCTTGCCGAATTACGAGATTCCAGGGTTCGATGGAATCGGCGCCAATGAGTACATTGTTGACGTCACCTACCCCGATACCGTGGATTTTATATCTGCTGGAGATACTCCTTATCCATGGGAGCTGAACATCTGGTACCAGACACTCAACGTGGGCTTCCGGACCCGAATCTCGGGTGAGACGGATTTTCCTTGCATCTACGACACTCGTGTAGGGGAAGGACGCACGTACGCTAAGGTGGATGGGCCGCTCACGTACTCCAACTGGGTGGCGGCGGTTCGCGCCGGCGAAAGCTACGTGTCCGATGGGAAAAGCCACCTCATGAATTTTACCGTCAACGGGACTTTGGCCGGCACGCAAGGGAGCGAAGTGGATTTGACTGCACCTGGCTCTGCGCACATAGAAGTCACCGCGGCGGCGTTGCTTGATGCCGTACCGCCTCGGAGCTTCCGGGAAGTTCCATTCGACAAGAAACCTTACTGGAGTCTGGAGCGCGCCCGCATAGGTCAAACAAGAAAGGTTCCCGTGGAGATCGTCCTGAACGGCTACGCGGTGGCGCGGCAGGAAATCGTCGCGGATGGAACAGTACGCACGCTTCAATTCGACGTCCCGATCCGACAGAGTAGCTGGATTGCGACGCGCATTCTTCCGTCATCCCACACCAATCCGATTTTTGTTGTCGTTAATGGGAAGCCAATCCGCGCTTCACGCCGGAGTGCGGAGTGGTGCCTCGCGGCGGTCAACCAATGCTGGATCCAAAAAGCGTCAAAGATATCAGCAGGCGAGTTGCCGGAAGCAAGGCAGGCATATGACCATGCTCGCGAGGTATACGAGAGGTTGATCGAAGAGTGTCAGCTCGAGTAGCCGCGCTGGTGGGAGGCCGTAAGAGAGATAAGCTCGACGGTAAGGCGAAGGGGGGCAGCTCACTGCCGAGGGAAACGCCGCCGGATTGCGGAAAACGAGGTTTACTAGCGGACCTGGCTGGGCGCACCTGTGAGACAGGCCATCGCGTTTCCTGGTGCGAACCCGCTTCGGCGCTGGCTTGGGCG
>JBEKLF010000540.1:0-3062 GCA_050010335.1 Terriglobia bacterium | reverse complement strand
AATCTCTTCGACGCCCACCAAACTTCTTTCAATCGCCCAACCCACCAAACTACAAGCCCTTGCCCTCCATCGTCCTCCAAGGCCTGCTACCCGCTCTGCTCCCCTATCGACGGATTGGGGGTTAACAGACGCCCACAGTTCGCCCGTCTGGGGACTCACGGCCAGCCCCCCGGGATTGCGAATGCCCCAGGCATACACGCGCAAATCCGATCCGTCCGGGTTGGCCACCAGAATGTCGGCGCGGTGAAATTCCGCCGGGTTGTTGTCGGTATCATCCACATTGGAACGCGAGCCCGCGGATACAAACATTCTCTTGCCATCGGGTGAAAATGCAATGTCGCGCGTCCAGTGTCCGCCGCCGCGCAGGCGCCCAAAGCTCGGAAGGTTCGGAACGATCACTTGTTTGGGGCCAGATGCTTCCAGGTCACCGTTTTTGTATGGGAAACGGACCACGGAATCTGTGTCAGCGATGTACACATAACTCGGATCGGGGCCGGGCGGGTAAAACGCGATACCAAATGGCAGCGTAAGGCCCGACGTGAACATATGCGCTGTGGCGGCTTCGGCGTCCTTGTTGATGCCGCGATAAACCCTGATGCGGCCCGGCTCACTTTCCGCCACAAATACATCGCCGTTGGGCGCGGTGCGAATCAGGCGGGGATTCTGTAATCGCCCAGCGAACTGCTGGACCTTGAATCCCGCCGGCGCTTCCGGCCAAGCATTGGCCGGGCGCGGAATGATGTGTGACCCGGCGTCGACGGACTCTGTAGCGTAAGGTGCGGGAAGGTCCGCGACCGTAATATGGTGAGTTGTTCCGGGTTTCTCTCCATGAAAATCGGTGAATATGGGTGCGCCCCCATCGCCACTCCCACTCGCCGCCCAGACCCTGGGCGACGGTGCTCGTCCTCCCACCATGAGCATGACGGCTGCGACCCCTGTGCCAAACGCTATCCGATAGAAATGGCTCATTCGTTCACTCCTCCATTGTGGATACCCCGATAATGCTAACCAATCCCAGCTATTTGATGATCGAGGGTACCCCGCCGGTTACTGACATTTTGTCGTATGAACAGGCGGTGCCGTGCCCAGGAGTGAGAAACTTCACCGCCAGCTTAATTCTCGCTTGCATCACGAGTGGATTTGAAGGCACATTACGGACTCGTCTTCGAGCCGTGTTATACTTTTGCGAAGATAGGACCTTACAGGCCCTGAAGCGCGATGAAAAGCTGTCCTGAGTGCGCGGCCACATATCCGGATGATTACGCAATTTGCCCCAAGGATGGAGCCCCTCTCCACGAGACTACCCTTTGGCAAATCGGGACAGTCGTCCGCGGAAAATACCGCATTCAGGCGCGTTTGGGCGAAGGCGGCATGGCCTTTGTTTACAAGGCCCACCACGAACTGCTGGATGAGTTGCGCGCCCTCAAGGTCATAAAGCCCGACCTCGCCCGTGATGCCGAGTTCATGGGCCGCTTCAAGAATGAAGCCATCAGGGCGCGCAAGCTCAACCATCCCAACGCCGTACGCGTGGATGACTTGGACATTGCCGAAGATGGCTTGCCTTTTATCGCCATGGAATTAGTCGTGGGCGACACGCTGAAGACGCTGGTTCAGCGAACCGGCCCTCTGCCCGTCACCCTGGTACTCGACGTTGCCGCGCAAGTCTGTGCAGCCCTTGATGCCGCGCACAAGCTGGGCCTCGTTCATCGCGACATTAAGCCCGAGAATATTGTCTTGATCGCGCAGCGCAACGGTCCCCCCGTTGCCAAAATCTTGGATTTCGGAATTTCCAGCCTGCGGGAAGAGAGCGCGGGAGGGAAGGGCCTGACGCAGACCGGCATGGTGATTGGCACCCCGGAGTACATGTCGCCGGAGCAGGCCATCGGAAAGCGAGGCAATGAAATCGACGGCCGCTCCGACCTCTACTCGCTCGGCATCGTCATGTATCGAATGTTGACGGGAGAACTGCCTTTCCGGGCGGACACCACGGTAATGATGATCCTTCAGCATCTCAAAACTCCCCCCCAGGCGCCTAATAAGTTGAAGCCTCTTTTGGCCATTCCGGATGCCGTTTCCGCGATTGTGATGAAAGCGCTGGAAAAGGATCCCAACATGCGCTATGCCACGGGGGGAGAGATGGCCGCTGCCATCAAGAAGGCGCGCGGCAGCACCACGCTCGCCTCGCGCAAAATCGATTATGGATCCTTGAGCAGTGCGACCGCATCGTTTGGCGCCGAGAGTCCCGCACCCAGCTCAGCTCCCGATCGCAGTCCCGCCCCCACGACGCGCCCGGCTACATCATCGGGTGCTACCCCAGCCACACCCGCGCGGGAGAAAACGATTTATAGGACATCCGCCCGGATTGGGCCTCCCCCCAAGGAGTCCCCCACGCGCCTGGTATTGACCCTGGTAGCCGCGGTCGTACTGGTCAGCGGAGCGTTTTACGTTGGGAAGCACATCGAGTCTTGGCGCTCAGCGAGGGAGGCTGCGGGCGCGGCAAAGTCGGAACCCGCAAAGACTACCGCCGGGGAACAGAAAACCACCAAGGCCACCAAGTCTGCACCCGTCTCACCTGCTCCCAAGGATGAAGAGCCAACGGAGCATAAGAAGCTGAGTTACGGTGAACAGGCCAGGATCAAGGAGCTAAACTCACTAGCTGACACTTACTACAGCCAGGGTGGGTGCGATAAAGCCATGACGACTTATCAGCAGGTCCTGGCAATAGACGCCCACGATCCCCATGCCTACGCCGCCGTCCAAGACTGTTATTCCAAGGCGAGAAACGGCGACAAGACCGCCCCCACCACAAATCCCGATAATCCCCCCAACCCCTGAGCCTTTACCAATAGCCATGGGACTCGCTCGCTTGCCACTCCCGTGCGACGCATTCTTCTCGTGTGGGCAACCGTCCGAGCAGGGTGGGTGTCTGACTCGCTCTCAGAATTGCCAGCGACACTGCGGCGCCACTTCCATGGGTAGGCGCGACAGGAGGCGCCGGGAGTGGCGATCGAGCTTAGGCTGCGCGTCTTGGGAACACGGGTAGATCGCTTGGCGGCGCGGGG
>JBEKLF010000539.1:0-3076 GCA_050010335.1 Terriglobia bacterium | reverse complement strand
GGCCTGCTGGCGGCGTTGTTCTAAGGCTTGGAAATCCCGTCGAGGACGCACCTGTGTGGTCATGCGCCCACTATACACCACGGGCGAGGGATTGTCACTGTATTATGCGAGATTCAGTAAGCGCTTCCACAAACGACGCGGAGACCGCTTCCTCCACGAATACCGCGATCCAGGCAATCGACAACGCACGCAGGTCTTGGTTTTCAGGAATTGGGTCTTGATCGTACCCTGCTTCGAATTCCTCTAGCTGGTTCCAAAGGACACCTTGCACGCGGTCTATACTGACATTGGCAGCGCTCATAGTAGACTCGCTAGCCCGTAGTCTCGGGGCTCCTCTCCGAGCGTCGTTCGAGACCCATCCGAGCCGGGCCGTCCTCGCAGCGACGCCCTAAAAGAGCCCCTCCTGCTCGTGTTTCGTCTTGCGTTCGGCTCTCGCGAAGGTTTCGACGCGGTGGGTGGGGTATTCGAGCTTCTTTCCGGCCAGCAATTCGGCGATGGTGAGAATCTGCAGGCGGGGATAGCGGCCTGGGAAGTCTTTGGACTCGTAGAAACCTGTGGCGGCGGCTTCTGTGAGCATGGGTTTTGTGGGTTCCCGCAAGGTGATGAGCGCTCCGATGGCGGCCTTCTCGCGGTCGAGCACCCCTTTCAGGTCGCGGACGTGGTTCACGCCGATGTAGCCGCTCTTCACCTGGACGATTACCTGTTTGGCCTGGCCGCTCTTGTCGTCGAAGAAGTTGATGTAACCGTCGATGCCGGTATCCGCGCCTTTCTTGTGGTCCTTGGCGGGCCGCGCATTCACCAAGTCCACCGCCCACCACTCGAACTGGTACGGATTGATTTCTTTAGGGCTTCCGCGCCCTGTACGTCCGTGGGCGCGCCGATGATTTCGTAAGGACCGAGCTGCTCGGCGAAGGTGTCACGCAACCGGCGCTGCACGAGGTTGACGGCAAGATAAGTAATGTCGATGCCGATCCAGCGGCGCTTGAGCTTTTCTGCCACGGCAATAGCCGTGCCGCACCCGCAAAAAGGATCGAGAACCACATCGCCTTCATTACTGTTGGCCTTAATGATGCGTTCAAGCAGTGCCTCGGGCTTTTGAGTTGGGTAGCCAAGACGTTCCGCTGATAGGTTGTGCATTGTCTTGATGTCCGTCCATATGTCCTGGATTGGCACACCCGGCATGTCCTCGGGGTAGAGTTTCAGACGCGGCATGCCGCCCTTCTTCTTAGGCCAATGAATCCGGCCTTGGGCCTCCAGCTTATCCATATTCTCCTGGGTCTTCGCCCAGCAGCGCGAGGGCGGAGGTGTGACACCCTTCCATGTGTAGATTTGGCCTTTGGAGGCGTGAGACATTGCCGCGGTGAGGTCACGGCGGAAATATCGTTTCCCCGACTCATCCTCTTGGTCGAAAAACGTCTCGATGTACTGACTATCGTAAGGCGAGTACTGTTGGTTCCAAAGAAATTCTTCCGAGTGCGAATAGAAGAATATTACGTCGTGAACGGATCCGAACTTCTGCATCACGTTGGCATGGGCCGAAGTTCTCTGCCAGATCAACTCGTTTCGAAAGTTCTGTACACCGAAGACCGCATCCAATAACAACTTTATGTAATGGCTTGCGGTCGGGTCGCAGTGCAGATAAATGGAGCCGGTGGCCTTGAGCACACGATGCAATTCCACCAGCCGGGTCGCCATCATCACCAGATAAGCCATCATGTCGTTCCGCCCCAGGAAGGAGAGCAACGCCTGCACGAGGTCGGCCAGCTTGCGCGGGCCGCTGGTGACGATTTCCTTGTACACCGCCTCTGCTTCCAAGCTCCACTGCCAGGTATCCTCGAACGCCGTGATCTGCGCGGCAGATTCCTCGCCGCTCTTTTCCTTGAAAAGCACGTTGTAGTTGGCGTTGGAGTTGAAGGGCGGGTCGAGGTAAATCAGGTCAACGCTCGCGTCCGCGACGCAATCGCGGAGAATGTTCAAGTTATCGCCAAAATAGAGCTTGTTCTTTCCGTCCATTTCCGCAGAGCATACCACAACCTTGGCAGGGTCGCTGCCGGATTCAGTTGCACGATTTGGCAAAATGCCCATGCTTTTCTATCGGCACAGGGTCAGCGAGACATGAGCCAGCGCAGCGTTGACCTGTTCTGTTGAAGGTCCGCGGCTCTTCCCGTGAATTTCTTGAGGTTCTTCCGCAATCACAAGAAATACTGCGGACTTCCCGAACAGGTCCGCGCTACTCTGGCTGATCTCAGCACAAGACGAGGTGAAGCTGCGGCCCCGAATGGGAGAAGGGTGGCGTTTGGCTCGAACATCAAATTAAGGCTAGCGATGGTTGGGGGGCAGCGGCATCGTGATTCCCGGCTTTTGAACGGATGTCATTTCATCGCAGGACGGCGCCAATGGCTTCACCACCATCGCCGAATCTATGGGTGGCACCGGCACTTGTCTGATCGTGAAGTTCTTACTCGGATCGGGTTGTACCCGCAACAGCGGAACTGAGCACACTTTTTGTCGCAGGGAAACTTGTAGCAGCAGGGTGTTTGGCATTTTGGGAATGACGGCATCCGCTGTCTGACCTACCTGGGCATGGAAGGGGCTGGAAAATTCGAGCGCAGGAGCGGGCGCTGTCTGAGCGAACTTGGCAAACTTCGCCATAGGCGGCAAAGTCAACGCGGGAACGGTAGCGGGCGTCTGCTGTTGCCCAGGAGAATGGATCTGTTGCTGGGGAGCGGCCACCAAGTCCGCGCCCTTCAAGAAACTCGGAATGGTTCCCATCTCCGAGCCCCACTGCTGCTTCACCCTCCGACCAGACCCACCAGTTCTGGCTCCGGATTCTGCCCGGCCGCCTGGGGAGCAGTGGCGAAGAGAATTAAAGTGCCGAAAAAAGTCAAATGCGAAATCGCGCTGAGGGCTGAAGGCTTGGGCACGTTCACCTCCGCAAGTCCATCGGATACATTATATACATCCGCGCATAATTAAAGGGACATAGGTTGCCCCTGTATGGCATACTTCTCGCCGGAGGAGTAGCCATGGTTCCTCGCCTGCTGCGGTTGCATCCCTTGACCTATCGCCGGTTGAT
>JBEKLF010000538.1:0-3128 GCA_050010335.1 Terriglobia bacterium | reverse complement strand
AGGAAGGCCTTCGTGCTGGAACAAGCGCGGGCCATCTATGCCGGCGGCGATGCTACGCGCACACCACCCGCGTACTGCCGCATATTGAAAGAAAGCACGTAAGGCTTTGGCGCTAGTGGCCACCGACACACGGCTCCAACCTTCCTTTCCTTTGCCGGCAAGAAAGGTATCCACATCTTCCAAGGAAACATGGGCAAAGGAGCGATTCTGCTCGCTCCACCAACCCAAGAACTTCTCTACATGCCAAATCTGACTACGGATGGTAGCGGGAGACAAACCGCGCTCATCTCGCCGATAAGCAGTAAAATCGGCAATCCGGTCCGCAAAAGGAACCGTCTTGGGCTTAGCAGCCTCCAAACGTCCCAAGAAGTAAAGCCAGTCCTTAGCCGTTTTAACGAAAAATACTCGCGGCCACCGCAGGCCGCCCGCACGCTTCCGTTGCTGCTGCTCACCGGCCCACCGTTCGGCGGCCGCCTCAATGGCTGCCGATCCAATGGCGTTGCCATTGGTGATGTCAATTCGCTCGGCTACAACCAAAAGTTCTTGAGCACAGCGCTGCAAGGTCGTATGAGCGGAACCTTGACTGTTGCGATGTTCCAGAAATCGTTCTCGGGCTTCTGCAAATGGACCATTCCGATGTCGATCGATGATCGCGGGATAGCGGAATAGGGTTTCGAACATAGTCGGATCTCCTTTCTCAGTGGGGAGGTCCGATCAGTATCGATGGGTCATTTATGTGGCGTCCAGCCTAATCTCTCCCTTGATTCCATGGGGCTTGCACGCTCGGCGCCACATAATTTTGGAGGACACATATCGCATCCGGCTCTCGGAAAAGACTCACGCATTCGCCCACGGAAGGCAAGCCGTTCGTCTCGGCAGACTAACCAAGCCAAACACACTATTGAGAGATGCCTCCGGGAAACGCTTGTATCCCGGTCGCGGCTCTTTGTGCTTATCGCATAACCACCGACGCAGCCTCGTGCGAACGTGTTGATCGATCACACTATAGGCGCGGCTGACGGGCCCGAGACAGAAGTAGTTGGCCCATCCGACCAGCATCCGGTTGAGCCTTTCCACCATGGTCTTGCAGCTCATCGAGTAGGTGTCGCGTCCGGTTTCCTCCGTAATGGCATGGAGCAGACGTTGTATTCGTTTCCTCGAAGGAACGGTGCCTAAAAAGACTCGTTTCTTCTTGAAGGAGTAGCAACGCCCGAACGTATAACCCAGAAAGTCGAACCGTTCCTCCGGCAGCTTGCATACCCGCGTCTTCGCTTCGTTCACCGTCAGCTTCAGCTTCGACATCATCTTCCGCATCGTCGCTAGGGCTGGTTCCGCTCCCCCTCGACAGCAGATGACGAGGTCATCGGCATAGTTCACGATGTACGCTTGCCAACGCCGCTCATGCCCCAGTGTCTTCCACCGATACGCTGGTGGTCGACGAAGATGGTTGCTACAACCCGGCCGATTTCAACGACGGCCTGCTGTTGGGCTTAAAGGGTACGATGGCCCAGGCCGAACTTCATTTGTTGCGCGGGCGCCTCCTCGCTGGCAAGCTCAATAAAGCAAGGAAAGGGGAGCTGCGTTTCCCCCTTCCGGTTGGGCTCTGCTACGACGAAGAAAGCCGGATTGTCCTGGACCCGGATGAAGAAGTGCAGGGGGCCGTGACCCTAGTGTTTCGTCTTTTTCGCGAGACAGGTAGCGCCTTCGCCGTGGTGCAACAATTTGCGAAAAGCACGTTACGATTTCCCAAACGATCCTACGGTGGGGCGTGGAATGGCAAGCTGATATGGGGGTACCTGACACACGGTCGTGTGCTGAACATGCTCAAGAATCCGTCCTATGCAGGCATGTATGTCTTTGGCCGTTATCAATATCGCCGTCAGATCAATTCCTCCGGTGAGGTGCGTAAACGGATGCACCCGGTTCCTATGGCTGACTGGCGCGTCAGCCTGCAAGAGCACCATGAAGGGTACATCAGCTGGGAAGAGTACCTGAAGAACCAGGAACACCTGGAGAAGAACCGCACCAATGGCGGGGAAATGATACTGAGCGGTCCAGCACGCGAAGGTCTGGCCTTACTCCAAGGGCTACTGGTGTGCGGCCACTGTGGCCGAGCGCTCACCGTCCGCTATACCAGCAACGGCGGTATTTATCCCTGCTATCTGTGCAACTGGTTACACCGCTAGGGTCTGGCCAGCAAAAGCTGCATGAGCTTCCGTTGCGACTTGCTCGATGCCGCCATCGCCGAGGAAGTTCTGCAGGCCCTGCAGCCGGCCGAACTCGAGCTGACTCTCGCAGCACTCGAGGAGTTAGAAGCGCGGGATCACACCATCGGACGCCAGTGGCAGATGCGGCTCGAACGCGCCGAGTATGAAGCTGCGCTCGCCGAGAGGCGCTACCAGGAAGTTGATCCTTCCCAACGGCTGGTCGCAGCCACATTGGAACGGCGCTGGAATGCTGCACTGCTTCACTGGGAGGAGCTCAAACAACAAGCCGCAGAATCTCAGCGTCAGCAAGCGCGTGTCGCCACCCCGGAGCAGAAGGCGAAAGCCCTCGCCTTGGCCAAAGATCTGCCGCAGTTGTGGCACGCTCCCACCACACAGGCCAAAGACCGCAAGCGGATGTTGCGACTGCTCATCAAGGATATTACCGTCGAGAAGTCATCTGCTCCCAAGCAGCTCTTGGTCCACATCCGCTGGCAAGGTAACGCCTGCACCGAGCTCACTCTCCGACTTCCGCCCAACATAGCGGATCGCCTGCGATATCCTGCCGCAGTCGTCGGCCGTATCCGAGATACCGGAACTTGTCAACGATTTTGAGCCCCCCGGCGGCGTTAATTAGTGAGCATTTCCCTGACTCGCCCTCGTCAAGACAGGCGGATTTATCCAGGCCGCCGTCGGCGGCTGCCGGGGTTTGGGACAGGCCCGAACGAAGCGTTCGGGGTTGCGGGCATACGCCCCTCGTAGAATCTCCTGCCGTAGCTGGATGACCTCCTCCGCACGCCCGTGGTGGAGCATTTCTGGCGTCAGTAGGGCGATACCGCTGTGATGGTGCTCGCGGTTATACCAACCAAAAAACTGCTGACAGAACGCGCGAGCATCCTGGATGGACCCGAAACGATCAGGAAA
>JBEKLF010000537.1:0-3130 GCA_050010335.1 Terriglobia bacterium | reverse complement strand
TGCAAGTGCACGTAGCCGATCCTCGCGGCCCGCAGTTTTGTCGATAGGGTCTCCCGGTTGAACTGAGGGTTGTATCTTGATCGGGGGATACTGCGCACGTCTATGACCCGCTTCACGCGGTGCGCCCGCAGAAGCTCGAGGAAGTCTTTCCATGTGCGGGTCGAATGCCCGATTGTAAAGACAACGGGCATTTCGGTCTTGACCCTTCTCACGACGAGCACGCTTCTCCTGCCCACTCGTAGCAGGAAATGAAAGTAGATAATTCCACCCAAGGACCCCATTGGGAATGTCGAACCGGCCGCATCTTCCGCTCCGGGTCCGGTCTTCACCCGATATTCAAAAGGTCGTCCTTACTTCTGTCAATCAGTCTGACAGATCTCAGCTTCTTGGCCGCGCTACTAACCCGCCCGGCAGGGTGCGATGGTTCATCGGTGCTTACGAGCGGATCATGATCAGCAGCATCTTGAATTTACCGAGAGCCTTCAGAGCGTGAGGCTGATTTGCTGGCAGGAGAACCGCTTCGCCTGCCGTCGTCCGGAGTGGCTTGCCAGAAACCGCGATTTCCGCTTCCCCCTCCAACAAATGTGCTAGCGCGTCGAACGGAGCTGTATGCTCACTTAAGCCTTGGCCCTCATCAAAAGCGAACAGTGTGACTGTTCCGGTCGTGCGGTTGACGAGGGTCCGGCTGACAACGGATCCTTCCTGGTAATTCACAAGGTCGCTTAAGCGGACGGCTTCGGCGATGGGCATTTCGCGCTTATTCTGTGCCTGCTGCGAACTCATGTTTAGCCGCCTCCACCGCAGTTATTGACTTTTCTTACCGACTAGCTTCCATCAGTACATTCGGCGTTATCCGCACTGCAGCTTCCCGCGCATGCGCCGCCTGGGCTCTCCATTGCGCAGCTTCGAAGATGTCCATAAATGTTTCCGTCATTTCAGCGCGAGTTCTCGCCGGACTCCTGCCGCTGTATTGGGACCATGCTTCTTGGTACGGGCAGGTATTGTCCGCTACTCAAGACTGAGCGATTACCCCCCTACCTTTTTCTGTCAGCGCATAAAAGTCACCACCGCACGCGTCCAGCATGCCCGCCCGTGTCAATTCATCGATGACGTCGAGCACGCCCCGCCGTTCGGCTGGTTCGTTGCCTGCTGCCTCAAATAGCACATGGAGGTCCAGCCGATTCTTCCCCATTTCTTCAAACAACCGCATAACACGCAAAGAGAGTGGCGTCATTGTCGACCTCGCTGGGTTACCTTGACCATCAGCGCGTCCGTCTCTTGCACCGCCCAAGAACCGTGCTCGTGGTGGCCGCAAGAAGGCCAGACAAGACAGGCAGGATTCGTACGCGCGAGTTCCCGCTATCTCCCTTTATGGCGAATCGCCTTCTTCCGGTGTGTCCCGGAGTTCTCATTTTGTGATGCCGGCAGCCACGAGAGCGTGAGCAGAAAGGCGCTGTCCTCGGTAGCCTCCACATCGTGAGGCACACACTGATCCAGGGCGAGCAAGTGCCCGGCAGGGAGATCCACTACCTTCTCCGGCAGGTGGAGCCGGATATGGCCGTTGAGCAACTGCACCGAGATTTTGCCTGCCGCCGTGTGCTCATGCATGCGTGTATTCGCCTTCATAGCGATCAGTACAATGCGGAGATCTGGGTACTTTACAAGCGTCTTCGAACTTCGTCCCGTGATCTGCAGCCATGATTCATCCCGGCGCAGTTGGTCGAGCTCGCTGGCTAGGTCAAATTGGAGCATGGGTCCGCTGAGAGTACCATCAATAAACTCGTGTCCGACACGCGAGCGTGGGGAGACTTCTGCTTGGGGTTTAGCCATGGGTAATTCTCCTGTGGCAGTTAGCTAATCCACCAACTATATCGCAACGCGATATGTTATTCAACGTGTTTTCCGCCTGAGGTTTCGAAACCCACTACGTGTGGTCGTGCACGCAATAGAATATGCGCACTGCCTCTGCCGGATTCTCGGTAAGTGCGGATCCCGATCCCACGAAAAGAGAGCAACTTGGCGAATTCGCGGATACTCGTTGCGAGTTCCGCGGGGTGACTCCTGACTAGTCGGGAAGCTTACAAATGCCCGTCGCCATCAATCCCTGAAAAACGACCTTTCACGTCGAAATCCAGCCAAGGGGTGAGCCAGTAGATGGGTGGCCAACTACTCAGAACCTATCCAAATATGGCGGCGGGCTACCGTCGTTGTCCCTTGTGCTTGCTATAGCTAGCATGGGCCGAAACCATTGGTTACCAAGAAGCGGGAGAGCTGGAATATTCTAATGACCGAAGAGGAAGAGAAAATAATCGCTGCCTTGGAAAATGCCGAAGCTACGCCCCAACAGCAAAAAGAAGCTGCGCGTATCGTTCGAGACTTGGACAGGGAGCTGCGGGAGCTCTTGGAGTGGGAGCAACTCGACTGAATTGGCGATGAAAATCTGGCAAGCGTCTGGTGAACCTGCTTGGTGCTGAAACACCAAGTTGCTTCGCGCTTCCTCGTGACCAGAGCTTTCGAGGGCGGGTCGTAACTAAGCGGGACCCGTCTGACGAAGAGGATCGAGAAGTCGAGCCAAACGATCTGCGGGTATCCCGCTTTTTTCGCGGGCAACTTCTCGGATCGCTCGACCCGTTTCGTAGGCCTCTTTAACGAGCGCAGCGGCCCGATCATATCCGATTTCCGGAACAAGGGCCGTGCCCATCGCGAGGGACTGCTCAACAAAGGCAGACGCCCGTTCCCGGTCAACTTGCAGGCCAGCAATGCACCTCGTCTCAAGGTTTTTCGTGCTTACCCCGAGGAGCTCAATCGACTCCAAAAGGTCGTAGGCAATTACCGGCATCATGACGTTCAACTCAAAGTTCCCTGAGGCGCACGCCCAGGTTATGGTGGCGTCATGGCCGGGCACCTGAGCGCAGGCCATCAATACACTCTCAGCAATTACCGGATTTACCTTTCCCGGCATGATGCTGGAACCGGGTTGAACGGCAAGTAGGCGCAATTCGCCGAGTCCGCACCGAGGCCCAGACCCTAACCAACGAATGTCATTCGCGATTTTCGTGAGCGACACAGCGTAGCTCTTCAGTGCTCCGCTGAGAAAGCACACAGCATCCTTGGAAGCCTGCGCTTCGAA
>JBEKLF010000536.1:0-3182 GCA_050010335.1 Terriglobia bacterium | reverse complement strand
CTTGGCGAGGTCCTCTTCCAGTCGGCTTGGCCGGGGTCAAAGGCCCAACATCCGACTCAATGAGACCAAGGCCGGCAAAGGGTAAAGACTTGGAAACCTTATCTCCGACGGGCTCCTAGAGGATATCTCCGATGCTCTCCCTCCCTACCGGGAGGAAATCGTCAGTGTGGAGATGGACCCGCCCCTGCAAAAGGCTTACGAGGACATGGAGGAGGACATAAAAAAGGCCCTCCGTGAACATCGAGGCAATCAGTCGGTCGCAAGCGTCGCCTTGAATGCTCTGCTGGCTTATCCTGACCGGCCTTTCGGTTTTGGGGACCTGATCGGGCGTGAATTCAATCCCGAAACCCAGCGCCGGGAGCCGTTCCTGATCGCCGCCACTCGTGACCTGGATGAGAACCACGTCTATGCCAAGGAACGACGGCTGGTCGAGGAAATTAAATCCTCGATCGAGCGCGGGAGAAAAGTACAGGTCTACGCGGTTTATACGCAGAAACGCGACGTGACACACCGGCTGGAGAGCATCCTGGCGAAAGAAGGAATCAGGGTTGAGGTGCTGACCACGGAGGTGGCTCCCGAGCTGAGGGAGTCCTGGTACGAAAGGCAACTGCGGGCTGGCGTTCAAGTCGTGATTGCGCACCCACGCTTGGTTCAGACCGGACTCGACCTGTGGTCATTCCCGGACATCTTCTTCTACGAGACCGGCTATTCCATTTACACCCTGCGGCAGGCAAGCCGACGTTCGTGGAGGATTGGGCAGTGGGCGAACGTGAACGTAAAGTTCTTCTACTACGCCGGCACCATGCAGGAAACGTGTTTGAGGCTGATGGGGAAGAAGCTGCTGGTTTCGCTGGCGATGGAAGGGAAGTTCGCAAATGACGGCCTGCAATCGATCGATGAAGGTGACGATATCCTGATGGCAATGGCCCGGGAGTTGGTCACGGAAAAGGGCATCGGGGAAAGTGCTGACGCGATCTGGAAAAGGCTCGTGGAGAAGCAGGCGGAAGTGTTTGGAGTTCGGGCAATGGGGACATCACTATCGGATATGGAGCCAGCACCTCTGGAGAGGGATGTCTCAGAAGTTATCATTCCACCACCAGTACCAATCCCCGCAGTGGTGACGCAGCTTTTGATGTTTGGTGGATCACTTGAACGTGTGGTCAGACGTAAAGCCTCACGCAGGCCATCGAGTGCCGACACGACCTCAGATCAGATGGGGTTGTTCCCGAGCTAACGGTACGGCAAGCCGCGCGCCGCAGCAGTCGCTTACTGGCTAAAGTGCGCCGCCACTCGGCCAGAACCGCGGATTGCCCCTGCGGAATCGTCGATAAACACAAGGTGGAATACCCATTACTGATGCCAGGTCGATAGGAGTCTGGTCCGCTTTCAAAGCGCAGTTGCATTATTCTCCCGGAAGAGCGTTTGAACATTTCTCGTTCCCAATCCATCGTTCCAGCTTCCACGGCCTTCCGAGACGTGAGCCCAATCGTGAGGGTACTCTCCTTCAGGTACGTGACAACGCCGCCCAAATCCTGGTTGGTACGCTTCGGTATGAAATCCCTCATACCCGACAAGTGATCGAAGACCAGAGGGTAATTTCCATGCCGACCGTCCTAGAAAAGCGGGGCGCGAAGCAGAGATTAACTCAGTGTTACATTTGACAGTATAATATGAGAGTTAATGTTTTTAATGCTTGACAATATCGCACTGAGATTATATTCTGCTTGTGTAGTTAGAAACGAGAGGTGGCTAGGATGAGAACAATGAGTCGCTGGGACCCTTCCCGCAGGGCTATGACTGTGCAGGAACAGCTCAGCCACGTGTTTGGTGACATGCAGGAGCGTACGGGCGAGGAATCGAACCTGACCGCCTGGGCACCGGCCGTTGACATTTACGAGACCGAGAATGAGTTGGTTATCAAGGCCGACCTGCCGGAAGTGAATCCGCAGGACCTGGACATCCGGGTTGCGAACAACATTCTCACGATACGCGGCGAACGCAAGTTTGAGAAGAAGGTGAACGAGGAAAACTACCTGCGCATCGAACGTGCGTATGGTTCGTTCACTCGGAGCTTCTCGCTGGCGAACTCCGTGAAATCGGAGGAGATCAAAGCCGACTATCAGAACGGCGCACTAACGCTGCACATCCCGAAGGTCGAGGAAGCGAAGCCGAAGCAGATCAAGGTAAGTGTGGGAACACTGGCAATTGCGGCTAAGGCGAAAGCGGCCTGAGGAAAGCCAGATCGAAGACGAAGTAGCTAAGGGGCTGGCGAATTCGCTAGCCCCTATTCTTTAGAACCCGTGGTTTCTGAACTGTAGGATTTGAGGACAGCGGAAACGGACCTTTCGACCAAATGGACTCATCGGTTGTGTGCTGCATTAATTCCGATTCCTCAAACATGTAAGCACTCATCACGCCTGCCTCCCAACCCCTGGCACGCTCTGCTCAATGCACTCTGTCCCGTGCTGGTGGCCGTCAATTCTCGTCGCTCGTGCATTTTGTTTTCGCCACTCCCAGCAATTCGGTCTAATGGCTGAACGATCGAGCCATGCTGTTTGGAGCAATCCCCCGTTGATTAGCGATTGATGCCTTGGGCATGGGCGCACAACGGAGGTCTGGACGCATTGGCATTATTGACGCCGTAAGATCAAACTAGCGCTTGCATTTGTGCAAGTAGAGGAGTATGAAGGAAGCATGCGAACGGGAGGAGCTATGGCTCCGCCGGGCATGCATATGATCGTCAAATGACTACACCGCTCTTGCGGTGCGCACCGTGGCAACGCCCCGCGGACGCTGCCACGGCATTAACGACGAACACCTGAGACGGGGAGCTGGAAACGGTTCCCCGTTCTCGTTTTTGATTCACGATTTCTCAGCTGTCCCCCTGGAGAATTGGTATACCCTCCCGTTTGAGATCCCGCCTTCATGCTCGCAAGAAGCTATCCTTTAAGTTGACGATACTCTTTCGTCCTGCCGTTCACCCTTAACAGTAAAACGCATTGATGTGTGGTTGGAACTAAAACTTGGCCGCGGCTGGAATCATAAATTGGCCAGAGAGCAACTGGAGAGGGTCTATTTTCAATAAGGCTAATCCGGAGTCTTTGGCTCGCTGGAACCATAATGTGGCCGAAAGTGCAAAATGGAACCACAACGTGGCCATAGGTGCGAGACAGCCCTGCATG
>JBEKLF010000535.1:0-3191 GCA_050010335.1 Terriglobia bacterium | reverse complement strand
GCCTTGGTCGGCATGAGCCCAAAACGAATCGCACAGGGGGAAAGGCGCGAGAAAAACCCAACCGCCACCCCCACGGAGAAGTTTTGCTTGACAACGCCGATGCCGTTATAGACGCGCTACGCCTCTGCTACATTCCCGTGAGGAAAACAAGAATGGCTCTTGACGAAAAGATCAGGGAGGCTCTGGCGCGAGTCGCGAAAGCCCCCATTCCCGCCGACCGCGATGCCTCGCTCTTTGACACCGGCGTCATCGACTCGTTTGACCTGGTCGATTTTGTTGCCGACCTGGAAAAGGAATTCAAGATCAAGGTGCCGGATAATGACCTTCACCCCTCCAAGTTCGAATCCCTGGGGAAAATCGCTGCTTATCTGAGCAGTCAGGGTGCGGCGTAGATGTCCGCCTTGGCTGGATTCGGGCACTTCCTTCCCTCCGGCGTGTTGTCGAATGAAACGCTGGCGGCGGAATTTGGTGTCACGCCGGAATGGATCGTGAGCGTGTGCGGCATCGAGACGCGGCGCGTGGTGGCGCCGGAGGAAACGGTCTCGGACCTCGCTGAGCGCGCGGCACAGGCATGTCTGCTGGATGCAGGAATCCCCGCGGACAAGCTGGGAGCCATCATCGCCTGCACCGGCACGCCGCACCGGCTGTTTCCAGGTGTTTCGGCGGAAGTCCAAAAGCGGCTCAACGCGCCGGGAATTCCGGCCTTTGATTTGCACCTTGCCAGTGTCTCTGGCCTGTTCGGCCTGGCGCTCGCCAATCGCATGTGCGAGCAGTGGGGTCCGACGCTCGTGGTGGCGGCGGAAAACATGACGCGGGCCCTTGCCCAGGGACCGCGCGCCAAGGAAACCGCCATTCTGTTTGGGGATGGCGCCGGCGCGTGCCTGGTTACACCCGGCGATGGGCCGCTCGCGATCCGGGACATTCGAATCGCCAGCGATGGCGCTTTCTCCGAAGCCCTGCGCCTGGAATTTGGGTCCACCCTTCAGATGGAGGGCCGGACCATCATCATGCACGCAGTGCGCAAGCTCGCACGGGCTGTTGCGGAATTACTGGAAAAGAACGGCTTGCGAGTTGACCAGATCGGGCTCTTCCTGCTTCACCAGGCGAACCTCCGGCTGCTGGAACGCCTCATGCAGGAACTGAAGATCGACCCTCGTCAGTGTTTTGTAAATCTTGACAAATACGGTAATACTTCCTCAGCGTCCTGGCTGATTGCGGCGTCAGAAGCCAAGGCGGCGGGCCTGCTACGCTCCGGCATGAAAGTGATCATCGCTGCCTTCGGAGCTGGCCTAAGCTGGGGCGCGGCGCTGGTGGAAGTGGGTTAAATTCTTCTAGATCTTGCACCAAAGCTGTTGCCCAAGCACACACCCATTGCGGCTTGCACGATCAATGGAAGTTTGAATTGACCTTGCTGCCTGCTGATCATGAGTTGCAGACACCTATTACCCGAATCGCATCATCGCCGATTACTGCCCCGGGGCACGATAGGGGACGGCCTTCTTTGCGGCTTCGTCAATTTCCGCAGGCGTGAGAAGAACCGTGGTAGTCGTCGTGACCGCTCCGCTGGCATTGATGGCCAGTGAGGCCGCCGCCGCGCTCACGTTGTCCGGCAGATCGACAATGACAATGGCATCGGACTTGCCAAAGGTAAAATAGAACGTTTCAACTTTGCCGCCTACCCCTTTGATCGCCTTCGCCGCGGCTTCGCGGCGCTTGGTGCCACCCTCCGCAAGCAGCCCTTTTGTGCCTTCAGCCGTATACGACGCGTTGATTAGAAACTTCGCCATGGTTGCCCCCTTCAGTTGTGTGGATTAGTTTTGCGCCTTGGCGCGAGATGGAACGATAGCGCGACCAGCGGCGGAATGCAAATGAAAGTTCTTGCCGGATGGAACTTTGTATTTGGTTGCTATGTGCCGGCGTCGCGGGCCTTCGTGTCAGGTCGGCTCTCGGACTGCCGCCGTACTCACGGGCGTGCGATTTCCCGGAAGCGAGGAAGGGGGGGCGCGGCAAACTCCTGTAGGGCCAACCGGGAGAAGCCGCAGGGTTAAGTCTGCGGATCGCAGAGCCAACTCGACAACTTGATCCGTTAACGGAGGGATCGACCCTGCGGAGGTTCCGAACACTGTGCGCTTATCGGGGAGCGGAGCGTACAGGCTTCGTTTTCCTGCGGCGGTGCTGGGCGCGAGTGCCTGGCCGCCGCGCAGGAACTCCCCTCAGCATACCGTCCACACTGATGTCCTCATCGACGTCCGGCCAGTGGACTCCCTCGCCGTCCCCGATGATTTCCCAGTGTGCGCGCTGCTCGGGAGTAGCGTCCATGAGACGCCACGACCACTCCAATGGCACGCTCACGATTCGACCGTCGACGAGGTGAGCGACAATAGCCCCGCCCGTTACGTTTACAGATGCGACGCGTGGTTCACTCAGGGTTGCAGTGCTCATCCCATGCCTCTCTAATTCTCGTCAAATTCGACTCGATCATCTGCCGAATCCGGTTTATTTCTCGTTCCTGAAACCCATGATTTCGAGCAAGCTCAACCGGCTCCAACCAGAACTTGCATATCATCTTCTCACGTTGCACGTGAACGTGCATCGGTTCATTGCAGTCGAAGCTGTAAAAGAAAACCCTGTAGGGGCCCGGAACATCCTTGATCGACGGCATCAAAGGAGATTATACAATACCTGCGGGCTGGTCGAGGATCCGGATCTTGGCGGTCGGGGATTTCCAGAAGGGACCTGCGGAAGCCGTCGGCGGAATATTGCGCCAACCCCCCTTGCGTGGGACAATTTGGCAGGGGACAATTTGGGTCTTGACAAGTCGGAAACTATAGGCTACAATTGTTGGGTTGGTGAAGGTGTAAGCATGTTTTTCCCCTGGTCACCCGCCGTTTTCTTCTCCCCTCGACCTCTATTCTGCAAAGCTCACCACGTGGACCGGTGTGGTCGCGCGTCTACCGCCGGGAGAATCGGATGGGGCAGGCAACTTTCCGTGGACATGCTCCGCCTCTTTCAAACCGCCGAGGCGCTCAGCAGGTCTGGGGCACTATGAGCGAGAAACAAATGGTCGCGTTATCGAAAATGAAGGTTCAGAAAGCGCCGGGATAAACCGGCAGGAAGCGGAGGATGAAAATTCCTCACGAGGAAGGAGTAGCGATCCGCTCGGCCCCGAGTTTTGCGCGGTGGGTCGCGAG
>JBEKLF010000534.1:0-3218 GCA_050010335.1 Terriglobia bacterium | reverse complement strand
AACACATTAGGGCCGTATCGGCAGTGCTCCGGCCCAAGAGTAGCGAGGTTAGCTGGATGAAGCTGGCGGGCCGGAGCATTGCCAATACGGCGTGTTCCAGTAAGCCGCGGGCCTATGGGTATTCAATGGTTGTAGGGAGCGCCGGAGTGTGGAACTGGCGAACGGTAGTGAAGGGAATTGGGACTGTGGGCGGCCGGTTGAGGGAGGAACGGAAGGCGGGGCGGCGTTGAAGGGGAGGTGATGAGGGAGCGAGGGGAGGGATCAGGGCGCACCAGTTCGGATGCGGGCCTGAGGCCCAACTGGGTGGTCGTCGATGGTCTGCGCTTCCGGTCATCATCTTCATGAGGAATCGATAGAGTCCGCAGCGGTCGTGGGGTGCATATAAATCGTCATTTCTTCTACGGAGAGCAGGGCCACGAGGTGGAGCGTGCCCTGCCGACAGCGGGGACAGCGATGTTCCATCGCCTGCCGTCGCTCAGGCGTCAGCAGCTCAGAGAGGGAGAAGTCGTGAGCGCCGGAGTGCAAGTGTTGCCGGCAAAGGGCCAGGGCTTGGGTTCGATTGCGGTTGGCGAGGAATCCGAAGTGGCGGATTTTGACGAAACCGACGGGCAGGACGTGGAGAAGGAAACGGCGGATGAATTCCACGGCCTCCAGACTCATGATCTTGAGGCGTTTGCCATCCTTCGAATCCCGCCACCGGAAATGGACACGATCGTCTGCCAGGCTCACCAAGCGGCCGTTGGAGATGGCCACGCGGTGGGTATAACGAGCCAGATATTGGAGCACGTGCTGGGGGCCGTCCAAGGGAGGCTTGGCGTAGACGACCCACTTTTGCTCGCCGAGTTGATGGAGCCAGGAATGAAATGTAGCGGGGTCCGCGAGCGCGACCAGTTGCCCGCTGAACTGCAGCTTGCCTTCGGCAAAAGCTGCTTTCAGAAAGGCCAGCAGCTTTTTCTGGAACAAACAGCTCAGGACTTGGGCGGGAAGGAAGAACTTCGGCCGGCAGGGTATCCATCGTGATCCGTCGAGGGCCAGTCCTCCGGCCGGCACCAAGCAATGCACGTGCGGGTGGTGCAGCAAGTTCTGACTCCAGGTGTGAAGCACGGCAAGAAAGCCGAGGCGTGCCCCCAGATGTCGCCGATCGGCAGCGATGGTGAGCAAGGTCTCGGCCACGGCGCGAAACAAGAGAGCATAGAAGCGGCGTTGATTCTGCAGACCCAGGTGAGCAAGGGCCTTGGGAACAGTGAACACCACGTGGCAGTAGGGTACGAGCAGCAGTTGCTGGGCCTGCTTGGCCAGCCAGCGGTCGCGAGATGTCGACTGACACTTGGGGCAGTGACGATTACGGCAGGAGTTGAAAGCGACCACCCGATGAGCGCAGGAAGCGCATTGCTCCAGCCGACCGCCCAAGGCAGCGGTGCGGCAAGCCGCGAGGTCATGAAGCGCTTTCCGCTGGGAAGCCGAGACGGTGTGCCCCCAGCGGCTCAGGAAGCGCTCTCCGTATTGGCGAAAGACCTCGGCAACTTCCAGCCGAGATTCCCTCACCTTCTCCGACCGTCCCCGTCCGAGGTCAGCCTCTCAGCAATCGCCAGGCTGTCCAGAGGGCTGGCCGTCGTCCGGAGCCTGAGTTCGGAGACATGCAGATAACGGGCCGTAGTCTTGAGCTGGGCGTGACCGAGCAACACCTGGATGGTGCGCAGGTCAACACCGTCATCCAGCAGGTGTGTCGCAAACGAGTGCCTCATCACATGGGGGCTAAAAGTTCTGGTAATGCCTGCCTTCTTCCGAAGGTGCTGGCAGATCTGCCGAATCCCTGAGAGGTGCATGGGTGTTCCAGGCCTTTGCCCAGGAAACAGCCAATCCTTCGGCTTCCGCCAACGCCAGTAGATGCGGAGCAACTCCAGCAGCTTGGGCGACAGCATGACTTGGCGCGGGTATTTACCCTTGCCTTCCCGGACGTGGATGACCATCCGCGGGCTGTCGATATCCGTCACTTTTAATTGCTGCACCTCTGCGCAGCGCAAGCCCGTCGCGTACATCGTGGCCAACAGCGCTCGATGCTTGAGGTTCACGGTGGCATCGAGCAAGGCTCGCACTTCGTCTCGACTCAAGACGCTCGGGAGCTTGCGACGCTCCTTGGGTTTGGCAACTTCCTGGTCAAACCAGGGTTGCTTCAGAACGTGGGTGTAGAGAAACTTGAGCGCCGAGAGGCGAACGCGAAAGGTGGACCAGGCTAGCTTGCGCTCCTTGAGCAGGTGCAACTGGTACTGACGGATGTCCTCAGGCCCCAGTTGTTGGGGCGACTTGTGGAAGTAGCGCGCAAACTCGGCGACCGCTCCGATGTAGGAGCGGATCGTTTGATCGGAGAAGTTACGGAGTCGCAGATCCTCGATCATTCGTTGACGTAGTTGGGTCATAAGTGACCTCCCTTCGGTCACCGATTATGCGCAAACTACGACAATGTGGGGATACGACTGCCGCGGTAGCGGCTTACTGGAACAGCCCTTCCCACCACCTTAACCCAGTTGGGACAGAAAAGCACCCTGTACTACAAGCTCGTAGGGTCTTGTTTTTTTAGCAAGATTTTTTCTAACCAGCGCGTAGACACCGCATGGACATTTACTTTCTACGGATAGATGGTCGACTGGAGGGATCGAGTGCAGCCCGTTTTTGGTTGCGGCTCCGCCGCGCTGTGATACTCTAGCAGACCTTGTCCTTCGCCAAAACGCGATAATCATACGTTCCCTGTAAAAACAGCCGCCCAAAGACCCCATTCTCGGCCCGTCGCTCCGGGCCGCGGTCTCTGGTTCGGTATGTCTTCTTGCTAGTCAAGCCTCGGAGCGGACAAACGCCCGCCTTGCGCGGGGAACCTTGCAGTCTTCCAGGTTAGGAAACGGCAGGCCCAACCTGCCATCGGTTACGCAGCGCGCCGTTCGTAGCGATGGTGCAGGCCACCGACCTCCGGGATCTCCACGATCTGGCCCGCCTCCGGCCCCTGCACAACCCGAGTGGTCGGAGCGTCCTTGGCTAAAGAGAGGTGAGTTCTTGAACCCAGATAGTAATCGAAATAACTCTTCAGGATTCGTCGCAGATGCTTCTCTCCCAGCACGATCACGTGATCCACGCACTCGCGTCGGATGGAGCCCACCAGCCTTTCCGCAAACGGATTTTGCCAAGGGCTCTGCGGTGCGGTCAGGACTTCAGTGGTGCCCAGGCCC
>JBEKLF010000533.1:0-3244 GCA_050010335.1 Terriglobia bacterium | reverse complement strand
CTCACGACGCCCGGCTTATCCGTGGTCATCGACGCCATAAAAGAGAGCCGCAAGATTTTCCAGCGCATGACCAGCTACGCGATCTACCGCATTGCGGAGACGATCCGGGTGCTCCTGTTTATGACGCTTTCGATCCTGATTTTCAACTTTTACCCCGTAACCGCAGTGATGATCGTGTTGCTGGCATTGCTGAACGATGGCGCCATCTTGTCGATTGCCTATGACCGCGTCCGTTATTCCAGCCAGCCCGAAGCGTGGAACATGCGGATGGTGCTGGGCGTTGCCACGGCACTGGGCATTGCAGGCGTCATCGCTTCGTTTGGACTTTTTTACCTGGGTGAACGCGTTTGGCATCTGAGCCGGGATACCCTCCAAACTCTGATGTACTTGAAACTCTCTGTGGCTGGCCACCTGACGATTTTCGTTACACGAACGCGCGGTCCGTTCTGGTCCACCCGGCCAGCCCGGGTCCTGATGGGGGCCGTCGTGGGCACGCAACTGGTAGCAACGTTGATTGCTGTTTACGGGTTGTTCATGACTCCCATCGGCTGGAGGTGGGCATTATTGGTTTGGGGCTACGCTTTGGCGTGGTTCTTTTTCAACGATCGGGTTAAACTCCTCGCCTACCGAATCTTCGAGGCGGATCATTCTGGGCTGCTGACGAAAGCAGGCACCCGCCAGCAGTCCGCGTAAGTTGATATTGGAATCGGCGTGGTCCACTGCGTCGGGTCGGGGGGCAGCGAGCACCTTAAATGAAAGGGGAATCAGATGAAATTATCAGTCAAATCTCTGGCTATTGTATCGGCATTGCTTTGGGGCGGCGGCGTCCTCTTTGTTGGCCTCGTAAACCTCGCAGCACCGTCTTACGGCGCTGCCTTCCTTCAATGTGTAAGCTCGGTCTATCCCGGTTTTCATAACTCGCGGACTCTCGTCGACGTCCTGGTGGGCACAGGGTATGCCCTCTGCGATGGAGCCGCCGGGGGAGCGCTATTTGGCTGGCTATACAACTTCTTTAGCGGAGGTTCGCGCCATGCTTAAGGGCGGCGAGATTCTTTTCCTCAGTCGAGCCTGAGAACCATACTGGGCATTAAGGACAGATGGAGGAATGATGAGAATTCTGCTTGCGCTGGATGATTCCGAGTGCTCAACGGGTGCGATGGACTCGTTGATCGCCCAATTCAAGACAAAGGACGCGACAGTACGCCTGCTCCATGTTGTCGAACCCTTTCCTGAGCGTTTGGCGAAAAGGAGGGGCAGCCGGCAATCACCTGACTTCGTCGCCGCGCGGGTGGAGCAGCGAAAGCTCGCCGAGGAGTTGCTGTCGCGAGGCACAGAGAAGCTTCGCTCTGCTGGCTTCAAGGTAACCTCTCTAGTTAAAGAAGGCGACCCGAGAGACGTCATACTCAACCATTCTGAGACCTGGCATGCCGACTTGATTTTGGTCGGCTCCCATGGCCGAACGGGCTTGGATCGATTCCTGATGGGAAGCGTATCCGAGGCCGTCGCCCGTCACGCCCGTTGCTCGGTAGAAATTGTCCGGGTTAACGCTTAACACTGAAAATCAACCGTCAGGGATAATCAGGCATCGGGTACCGATCGCAGGAGTGTGGCGTGAGGCTTCTGCTCGCAAGGGAACCAGGCGCGCCAAGGGTAACTCATGAGCACGAACGTCGCGGTCGAGTTTTTGATCTGGATGCTGATTGCGGCTTCGGCAATCGCGGTGGTCGCTAATCGTCTGCGCATTCCTTACACCGTCGCCTTGGTGGTTGGCGGGTTGGCGCTCGGTTCCTTTCACGTTCCCCTCGTGGATGACATCCTTCGCCGGGAGCCGAGTTGGCTCACTCCGAATGTCAGCCTCATTATTTTCCTTCCCCCATTGCTCTTCGAAGGCAGCCTGAAGATTCAGCTTCGGCACCTTCGTGAGAACATGGTTCCGATTCTCCTGTTTGCCAATGCGGGCGTACTTGCTGCCATGGTAGTGACCGGCCTCGCGGTGCATTGGGTCCTTGGTTTTCCCATCCTGGTCGGTTTGGTTTTCGGTGCGATTATTTCGGCGACCGATCCGATTTCGGTCCTGGCTCTCTTTAGAGATATGGCAGTCGGGAAGCGCCTTTCGACCCTTGTGGAGGGCGAGAGCTTGCTCAACGACGGAACAGCCGCCGTCTTATACGGAATCCTAGTTGGCGCCGTGATGACTGGAAAGCTGAATGTGGTTACGGGCGTTGGAAGCTTCTTTGTCGAGGTTCTTGGGGGAGCCGCGGTGGGGCTGGGTTTGGGGTATCTAGTCAGCAAGATTACAGGCCGGATCGACGAGCCTCAGATCGAGATCACCCTGACCACGATTCTTGCCTACAGCTCATTCCTCGTGGCGCAATCTTTGCATTTGTCAGGTGTGATCGCTACGGTGGCGGCGGGTCTCATGATCGGAAACCTTGCTGTTCCGAAGGGGATGAGCCCCCAGACGCGAGCGGCGCTGTGGTCCTTCTGGGAATATGCCTCCTTTGTCATGAATTCGATCGTCTTTCTGATTATCGGATTGGAAGTACACTTGGATGACTTGGTTGGGTCCTGGAAACTGGTGCTGCTGGCAGCCGGAGCGGCGCTGCTGGGCCGGGCCCTATCGGTGTACGGGCTTACGCCCATCAGCAACCTCTTCACGGAAAGGATTTCCTACCGATGGCAGCACATCTTGGCGTGGGGCGGAATACGCGGTGCTCTCTCCCTGGCCTTGGTGTTGAGCCTGGACCGCACCTTTCCTTACCGGAGCCGCGTGCTGGCTGCCACTTTCGGGGTCGTCGCCTTTAGCATTGTTGTGCAAGGTCTTACGATCAAGCCGCTGCTTGCCGTTCTGGGGATCGGAAAAAACGAGGATGATGATTACCAGATCTCCCGAACCCGTCACCTGGCGGTCTCATCGGCGCGCGCAGAGTTGGACAGAATTTTGGAGCACGAACTGATTTCGGCGCCGACCTACGAGGTCTTGCGGCGAGACCTCGATCAAAGGGCCGAAGAGGCCGAGAAGAAAATCGCTGAGATTTATGCTCAGGATGAATCGCGTGCTGCAGAAGAGATGCGGACGGCCAAAAGGCGGCTCATCGCCGCGGAAAAGAGTGCCATTGAGAAGTCCCTCCGTGACGGCCTGATTTCCGCGGGGGCAGCCGCGAAGCTGTCGGAGGAGGTTGCCCACCGATTGGATCAACTGGCCGCTGGCGACCGAGAAAAATAGTCGGCAGGAATAAAGACA
>JBEKLF010000532.1:0-3246 GCA_050010335.1 Terriglobia bacterium | reverse complement strand
ACCCTACGACACAGCCGCCACCCGTCTCAACACGCCCCCATTCCTGCGCCCAATTCCCCTCGTCTCGCCGCTCCTGCCTCCCGCCAGCCTCGCGCCCTCCCCCACTGTCTGAATCGCAGGGAACGGAACTATCTTCTTGACAAGCCTGAACCGGCTTGGTAAAGAGTCTTCAACTTTCGAATGTCGAATGGGATTGAAGCTTTCGTCTGCCTTGGTATCCTGATGTCTGTAAGAATTTGGTGATCAAGCTGCTTTTGGAGCTTGCACAGGTTGCAGGCTAGACCCACGGAGGCAAGCTATGGTATCCGACGCTCAGATCAATTCTTTACGCCGCCAAGCGGGTGAGTTGCGCTCGCGTATTGTAAGTATGATGGGGGCGGGTAAAGCTCACCACTTCGGAGGTTCGCTTTCTGCGACCGATATCGTCACGGCCCTGTATTTCTACAAAATGCGCTTCAACCCCGCTGATCCGAAATGGCCAGATCGGGATCGCTTCATAATGAGCAAGGGCCATTCTGTGCCCGCCCAATATGCGGCTCTAGCCACGCTCGGCGTCTTTCCTTTAGAGGAGTTGGCTACATTGAAGAACCTCGGCAGCCGACTGCAGGGACACCCATCCATGCAGATCACTCCCGGGATCGAGGCCTGCACTGGTGCTCTGGGGGAAGGACTTTCCTTCGCCAATGGGATGGCGCTGGCTGCCCGGCTGCAGGGAAAGTCTTACCGCGTGTACTGCCTGCTGGGTGACGGCGAACTGCACGAGGGGCAGGTGTGGGAAGCGGCGATGACATCAGCCAAGCATTGCCTGGATAACCTGGTGGCCATCATCGATCGTAACCACTTGAAGGCCATGGACCGAACCGAGTGCGGCAAGATCTTGGAACCACTGGCGGTACGATTCTCCAGCTTCGGTTGGGCGGTGAAGGAAGTGAATGGACACGACATGGCAGCCCTTTGCCAGGCCCTCGACTGGGCCGACGGGCAGGTCAAACAGCCGTCCATGATCGTCGCCAACACGGTGAAAGGCCAAGGCATATCTTTCATGGCCGGGCAGCCAGGCTTCCATAACGCCCCCATCACCGAAGAACAGTACCGCCAAGCAGAGTCCGAACTGGCTTTGGCGCTTCAGGAGCAGACCCGATGAATGTTTTGACTGAGACACGCTTCGCTTATGGCGATGCCTTGGTAGAGTTAGGGAAAGTCAGGCAGGAAGTAGTCGTGCTGGAGGCGGATCTTTACAAGTCAACCCGCACCATCCTGTTCCGGGATGCCTTTCCCAGCCGGTTTTTCGATGTGGGCATTTCGGAGGCCGACATGGTCAGCACGGCCGCGGGGATGGCGGCGTGCGGTTTAATTCCGTACTGCAACAGCTTCGCCATGTTTATAACCGGCGTCTGCTATATGCCGATCCGCACGCAGATCGCTTATCCGGCACTGCCGGTGAAGCTTATCGGGTCTAGCTACGGCCTGACCCAGGGGCCGGACGGAGCGAGCCACCAATCGCTCGAAGATGTCGCCCTCATGCGTGCCCTGCCCAACATGATCGTGGTTTCTCCCGCTGATGATTACGAGACGCGGCAGGCGACCTTTGCTTTGGCCGATTGGCCTGGACCAGCCTATATGCGAGTGGGGCGCTACCCAGTGCCGCGCCTTTTGGACGCGGATTATCACTTTGAAGTAGGCAAGGCGAAACGGCTGCGCGAGGGCGACGAGGTCGTGATCTTCGCCACAGGCCACATCGTCGCCAAGGCGCTTGACGCCGCGGAAGATCTCGCTCGGGACGGCGTGGAGGTAGGTGTCGTCAATGTATCAACCATAAAGCCACTGGATGAGTCAATGGTCAGGGGAGCAGCCGCCCAGGCTGCACTCATTGTAACGGCCGAGGAACACAGCATCATCGGGGGACTGGGGAGTGCCGTGGCCGAGTGTCTGGCCGAGACCCGGCCTGCGGCTCCGCTCTTGCGTTTGGGTGTACGCGATTGCTTTGGCGAGTCGGGACTCGCAGATGAATTATTGGAAAAACATGGCCTCCAACCGCAAGGGATTCGCGGAAGCATTCTCCAGCGTTTGGCTCTTTTATCATGAGCGGCTCTCAACTCTGGGGAGGAAGTCCCGAGCCGAATCCCCCATCTACAACCACCACCGAACCTGTCATGAAGGACGCGTCGTCACTGGCTAGAAAAACTGCCACGCGGCCGACCTCCTCGGGTTTCCCGATCCGCCACAAGGCGTGGAGTTTTCCCGCCGCAGTGCGCGCCGCGGCGGGGTCGGGTTGGGCCTCGAAGTAACCCCAGGCCAGGCCGGCGTCGATATATCCCGGGCAAATGCAATTAACGCGAATGCCCTCCTTGCCGTGGTCAATAGCCATCGCCTTGGTGAGAGCGATGATAGCGCCCTTGGTCGCGCAATAGCCGGCGCACATCGGTTCCACAAAGAATCCGTTCACGGAAGCCATATTGACAATGCATCCCTTGGTGCGCCGCAAGTGAGGCATAAAGAACTTGGCGCAGAGGAAAATGCCACCCACGTTCACCGCCATTTCGCGATTCCACTCTTCCACCGTTGTATCTTCCACCGTCTTGTTCACCTGAATGGCCGCGTTACTGAAGACGACGTGCACCTCCGAATAGGCCTGGAGCGTCGTTTCCACCAAGCGTTGCACCGCGGCGGGGTCGGCAACGTCGGTCGGCGCCGCGAGCGCTTGGCCCCCCCCTGCGGCAATCTGCTTCACAGTTTCCTCGGCGCCGGCCGCATTGATATCGGCCACGACCACGCGGGCGCCCTCGCGGGCGAACTCCAGCGCGGAGGCTCGCCCGATACCCGAGCCTGCCCCCGTGATGACAGCAACGCGATCCTTGAGTTTCATGGTTCCTCCAGAACTTTGGATTTGCACAGCGCGTGCCCGATGAGCCTTTCCTGAGTTCGCGGTGGCGTCCTGGCGCTTATTGCGCGACTGCCCGCAACGCTCCTTGATAGCCTTCCTCACGCCCGTAGAACGTGGCCGCAAGTTCGACGGAGAATCGCTCACCGGGCCGCAGGATGCGGTGCGTGTTCTGCTGAACGGCTTCCGCAAGCTTGTTGGGATAGCTCGTCCAGGGTTCGATGACGATGTAATCGTAGCCACGCTGTCGGCGCGCATTTAAAAACGTAGAAATTTGAACAGAGGCCGGTTTTCCGGGGTGGGGTTGGATGTCAGCCCGTGGTGGTGGCGGTCTTGCCGGTTGCGGAGTGGACGGGGACTTTGCT
>JBEKLF010000531.1:0-3302 GCA_050010335.1 Terriglobia bacterium | reverse complement strand
CCAAGAGAAGCATCACCGCCGCGTGACCTTAGAGGAATCCGTCGCCATTCTCAGGAAGAACGCCATTGCTTACGACGAACGTTACATTTGGTCGTGATTTCTTTCGCCCCTGACGGGGCTCGGGCGTGGTCGGGGGCCGATTTTCCCACGGCTCGCGCCGTGGGCTACGATCTTTCGCCCGTCAGCTGACGGGCTAGCATGACATCGCCCGTGGCGCCGCTACAGCGGGTAGCCACGGTGTCGCCGCGGCGACCCGTCCTGACCGTTGGCTTTTCTCATGCTCGATATCCCAGGGGCAATTGCACAATGTCCGTCTGGATGGGGCACGCCACGCACCGTACGGTACGTGGCACGCCGCTACCGTCGCCTTGCGTTACGCTCCGGTGGCGCGGACATCGTTTTGAAGCTGTGAAATAATCCCCGGATGAGCAAAAGCATTTCATCCGTCGGCTGACGGACAAAGTCGTAGAAGGCGCAAAGAAAACAAAGTAGTTGTTCTTTGCGAGTCTTTGCGTGAGATTGTTTATTTTTTCACAGCTTCCTTGTGATGTATGCGACCTCTTGGGAATTGGGTTGGAATGCACTGGCGCCCCGGGAACGGCAATGCGGGGTGCCGTGATCGCATACATGCCAAACGGCGGCATGTATGCGCCACCCGCCCCTGCGGTCGAGCCAGGGTTAAGCAGAATTCTCTTAATCTGTCCTGAACTCTTGTCCGGGGCAACATAGCCCTCTCAGCCGGACCACCGGGTCCCGCGCAGGTCCTTCCAGTGACCGCCATCCGCGTAGCGCTCGGGATGCAAGATCTTTGAACGCGGATCCTCCGCAGTGTCGAGCTGAAGCACCATCCACTTTGGATACGGAACCCCTGGATCCGACACCGCATCCAGGAGCCGGACTTCGTCGTCCGATAGCCGAAGGTCTACGGCACGGATGTTATCTTCAAGTTGCTCAGCTTTCCGGGCAGCGACGATCACGCTGCTGACGGCTGGCCGACCCAGCAACCATGAGATCGCCACACGCGCCGGGCTTGCGCCATGCCGCGCGGCCACCTCCTTCAGCGCGTCCACGACGCGGTAGCCCATCTCCTTGTCGAAGGGCACGAACCGACCTGCCTCCGCGAAGCGCGTCCCGGCCGGAGCAGGGTTGGCGCGGCTGTACTTTCCCGTTAGGAACCCGCCGGCCAGCGGGCTCCAGACCAGGATGCCGATGTTGTGGTACTCGGCGAACGATTGGAACTCGTATTCGAGGCCCCGGCCAACGAGGCTGTAGTACATCTGCGCCGTAACGTATCTCTCCAACCCCAGGCGCTCCTGCAGCATGACCGCGGTGGCCGCCTGCCATGACATGAGGTTGGAGAGCCCGATATAGCGGACCTTCCCCTGGCGCACAAGGTCGTCGAGCGTCCGCAGGGTCTCCTCCAGCGGTGTGTTGCTGTCCCATCCGTGCACTTGGTACAGATCGATGTAATCGGTCTGAAGCCGCCGTAGACTGCCCTCCACTTCGCGCATGATGTTCACGCGGGTCGCGCCGCTCCGGTTGAAATTCTCACCCATGGGAAGCCGGACTTTGGTGGCCAGCACGATCTCTTCCCTGATGCCCTTCAAGGCATGGCCCAACAGTTTCTCGCTCTCCCCGAGGCTGTACACGTCTGCCGTGTCGATGAAATTAATGCCATTGTCCAGGGCCTGCTTCACCATCCGCGTGGTGTCCTCTTGGCCGAGATTGCCCATGTTCATCTTGCCGCCGAACTGCATGCTGCCGAGCCCCACCTCGCTCACGATGAGTCCGGTATGTCCCATTTTCCTGTACTTCATCTCCGATGCTCCTTCCGTCGCAAACGAATATTGCGACAGTAAATGCGAATTCGCCCAGTTGCAAGCTGGCTCCGCCAGGCAGATTGTTCCGCCCTGTAAGGAGATGTATTAGACCTACCAAAGTTACGTTTCATGTTCTTTTCCCTCCAATGGCACGGGACGGAAGTCCGTCCTCATTAGGGAGTCTTCCTCTTCGAGCGGCGCCCCGAGTCCTCCCCGAATCTGTGCCGGCCTCACCCCGCCAAATCTGACGAAGAACCGCAGACCTCAAATACGGAGGTCTGCGCTGCCCCTGCTCGCGTGGCGGGCGTCAAAGAGACTCAAGGATCGCCTGCCGTTCCACCCCCTTATGTTTCGCCACGGCGCGGAGGATGGCATTCAGCGTTCCGATGCGAAGGTTTTTGTGGGCAGGCACAGCGAGGCGTTGGTGAGAAGGTTCTTGAGTCTCCAGCACGAGGTGGCTGCCTTCTTGATGGATGATGCGATAGCCCCAATTGCGGCAAAGAGCCTGGACAAGATCGTGCCCGCTCAAGTCGCGTGGGATCTTCATGAGTTGGCGAGAACTTCGTCCCGGACCAAATGGAGGCGGATGGCCGCAGGCTGTTTCGGGTTGTCAAAGTAATAGGCGGCCACGGCTTCTTTCAGGTTCCGGCGCAGGTCTTCCCAATTGTCAGCCTGTGTAAAAATGCCTTCCGTCAGGCATTCAGCGACGAAGCCGCCATCGGATTCCTGACTCACTTCGAAGACAATCTCGTTCATAGATGCAGCTTATTCCATCCTTGCCAAAGAAACAGGGGCCCGGCGGATGACCGGATGGATCCCCAATTCGTCAACATGGGAGCACTGTTCCGTTCTAATCCGTTAGATTGAAGTTGCTTAGACACAATCAGCGCAGAAACACAACAGTGCTATCATCATAAGGGGCTATCCGCCGCGGCGGGACGAAGGACCCCGCATATGATGGATTTGCTCAAAAGCAACGTCCCTTGCTTCACTTGGAATGACAAGCCCGCCTCCTTCTTCGGCATCTTGGTATATTCGATAAGCGCACGGCTGGCGCGACGGAACTCACGACAATGGCCGGCTTTGATTGTCTGCGCCTTGCTTTTGGCCGGCTCATGCCTCTTTGCAGGCGGCGTACGGCCTGGAGACGGAAGCGGAAGCTCGCCGCAGGCTGGAAGTGCGACTGCCGGCAATTCCCCAAACCAGGAACAGGCTGCGCCAGCCACTGCCGAAGACTTTTTGAAAAAGGGCAATGAATATGCCCGGCTCAATAGGTGGAAAGAAGCTGAAGAGGCGTACCGGAAAGCTAACAGCTTAAGCCCCGGTTACCCCGAGGTGCACTACAACCTGGGCAATGCCTATTTGGCTCAGCAGCGAACAGCCGACGCCGTCCGGGAATATCAGGAAACTCTACGGCTGAGGCCGGACTTCCCGGGCGTCCATATGAACCTTGGCGCCGTGGAGGAATCGCTGGGACACATT
>JBEKLF010000530.1:0-3304 GCA_050010335.1 Terriglobia bacterium | reverse complement strand
AAAGAATGGGTCGATCTCATGAAGAACTCGGGGTTTCGGTACCTAACACCAGTGACCAAACATCACGACGGTTTTGTAATGTGGGCCACAAAGCAGTCCGATTACAACATCATGAACACGCCCTTCCATCATGATTGGCTCAAGGAGATGGCCGAGGAATGCCGTCGTCAAGGGATCATCTTTGGGACCTACTACTCTAGCCAGGACTGGTATCAATTCGATTACAGCCCCTATGGCCACGGCGGGCCCGGGTTTATTCTGAATCGCAAACCCGACTTTGACCGCCATGTCGAATACATGAAGCGCGAGCTGAAGGGATTGATACAGGACTACGGCAGCGAAATCATCCAATTTGACGGCGAATGGGACTCCACCTGGAATCACCTCCGGGGCAGCGATATGCACCGCTATCTGCGTAGCCTCAGGGACGACATCGTCATCAGCAGTCGCGTCGATAAGGGCCGATATGGCGATGGCACGACAGAAAACTACTTATGGTGGGATCACGACAAGTATGCGGGCGACTATCAGGAGCGGGAGCAGTACGTCGGCGGCCTAACTTTCGCATCCGGTTTATCCGTCCTTTCAAGCAGCCCAGCATCCTTCACTCCTTAACCCGTTTCAAGCAAGATTCAAGCGCGGTCATGGCGCAATGTCCTTCGCGTCAACCTATTGTCCAAACGTGCTCTCCGCTTTGCTTTCTCTGGCCCTGCTTTGCGGTTTCGATGCATTCTGCCAACGAGCCGGTGTATATTACCGGTAAGCTGGGAGCTAAGATGGAAATCCCGGTGATGGACGGCGGTCTTGACGTTCAGATGGAGGCGTGAGGTCTCGACGGGCTGTCCCTGAGGCTGTGAGATAATTCGCGCCCGCAGGCGAAGGCGAGCCAGCCCGGCCACGTCCAGAGGGCAAGGGCACGTGAAGTTACCAATGAGACTTTCACCCCAAAAACAGTGGTTGTTGGCGCGCCTTGCAGAGCTGCGCATGGCGCCGGCGCTACCGGGCGCTGTGCGCTGCCTGGGCGGATTGGATCGGGTGGCTAGGCCTTTCGAGGGACCGGCCAGGATGATGGGGATGGTTTCGATGGAGAAGGCATCCCGGCGAAAAACTCGGTCGAGGATCTTCGCCTTGGCGCACCGGCGAGGGCGTGGGTCCCGGCCGGTGACTCGGCAAGCGGTTTCGACGTCGGCGGCCAAGGTCAGGGAAACCCCTCAGGCGCCGCCCTCGGGGCCTGAGCAGGCCGCGTCCCGGCTGGATCGCGCCCGCGTGCTCCTCATCACGGCCCTCGTGGCCTGCGCCACCCTGCCTTATCTCAACATTCTGGTCAACGGGTTTGTGTATGACGACGACAGCCAGGTAATGCACAATCCCTACGTCCGGAGCTTCCAGCACCTGAAGGAAATCTTTACCACCCACGTCTGGTCTTTCAGAGGCTTGACTTCCATCGGCAATTACTATCGGCCGATGATGACGCTGGGATACCTTGTCTGCTACCGGATCTTCGGTATGCGGGCTTACGGCTTCCATCTCGTCAGCCTTTTACTGCACGTTCTCATCGTCTGCCTCGTCTTTGTGCTCACCGAGCGTCTGACCGGGGACCGCGTGTGTGCCTTCGTCGCCGGCGCTCTGTTCGCCCTGCATCCGGTTCACACTGAGTCGGTGGACTGGATTGCTGCGGTTACGGACCTCGAGGTCACTTTTTTTTGTCTCCTCACCTTTGGGTTCTTTCTAGCTGTGGCAAAGCCGGGGGGCCGGCGTTCGGAGCCCATGCTGGCCGCCATGGGGGTCAACTTTCTTCTCGCGCTGCTTTCGAAGGAGCAGGCGATGACTCTGCCAGCCCTCGCCACTGTCTATGAGCACTTCTGCCGCGAGGACCGCTCCGAAACAAGTAGCTCCCAGAAGCTGGCCCGTTACGGTCTGCTGTGGCTGGTCGGCGCGGCCTACATGCTCTTCCGCATCCACTTTCTGGGAGCGCTGGCGCCGGAAGCGAAGATGCAGCAGCTCACCCCACAGCAAACAGTGCTTTCCGCCCTTGCGCTCGTCGGCCAGTACGTCGGCAAGCTCCTCTGGCCGGTCCGGCTTTGCGCCTTCCACGTTTTCCACCCGAGCAAGAGCCTCTTCGACCTTCGCGTTCTCACCGGCTTGCTGGTCCTCCTTGCGTTCGCTGCCCTTTTCTTTGTCTGCTGGCGCAGCCACGGACAAGAAGGCCGCCTCGCCTCCTTCGCGATCTTGTGGTTTTTTGCCACGCTGGCTCCCGTCCTCAACGCCCACTGGGTGGGGACCAACGTTTTCACCGAACGCTACTTGTATCTGCCATCGGTCGGCGTGGCGTGGCTCGTCGGTCTTGGAGCGTCGAAGTTGTGGCGCCGGGCGGGGCCGCGTCCTGCCCAGCGGCGGGCCCTGGTTCTCGCCGGTCTCGTGGTGGGCGGGCTTTTCGCCGCCCGCATCGTGATCCGCAACCGCGACTGGAACAATGACCTCGTACTGTACACCCGGACCCTCGAACTCTCGCCGGACTCCAATGTCATATCAAACGATCTGGGCGGCGTTTACTGGCACGAGCGCGCCTGGGACAAGGCTGAGAGTGTGTGGCGAGGTGTACTCTCCCGGGATCCTGACAACATCGACGCGCTCAACAATATGGGCCTGGTGGCGGGCCGGAGGAAGCAGTATTCTGAGGCGGCCCGATTTTTCGCGCGGGTCATTGAGCTGAAGCCAGGTTTATCGGATCCACATCGCAATCTGGGCGCCACGTACCGGCTCATGGGAATGGCGGGCCCTGCCGAGTCCCAGCTTCGGATGGCACTCGCCCTTTCGCCGATCGACCACCTCGCTCTCGATGAGCTTGGCCGGCTTTTCCTTGAGGAAGGGCGCTTGAGTGAGGCCGAAGATCAGTTCCGCGCTTCCGTCCGCAACGAGCCGAACCTGCTTGCTTACGACTTTCTCGGCGAGATTGATATTCGCCGGGGCGCTGTGGGGGAGGCGGAGCGTGACTTTCGGGCCGCCCTCAGCTTGGATGAGTCCAACAGCAACGCCCATTTCGGACTTGGCTATCTTTACAAGGCCGCGGGCCGCAACGCCGAGGCTCTGAGCGAGTACCAAGCCGGCTTGGTGAAGGATCCAACTAACCCTCAGGCGCTGGCGGCCGTCCAAGAGCTGCGGCAACAGAGCGCCCACGCTGCGCCGTAGCTCTCGCCACAACCGGCACTACGCCCGACGATGGGCCGGGCAGGCTACGAAGTTTGATTCGCATGATTTCGATGAAGAAGGCATCCCGTTGGAAAACTCGATGGAGGAGCTTCGG
>JBEKLF010000529.1:0-3306 GCA_050010335.1 Terriglobia bacterium | reverse complement strand
CGCGTGACCGCCGGCACGGTGGCCCTCCTTGCCGCTCGGGTGGGCGCGGTGCGGCTGATTGATAATCTGATTCTTGGCCCGCCCGGAACAAACCCGGAACTTCTCCTGCAACTGGCCTTTGCTGCGCGGCCGGTCGTCGACCCCGGCGCGCGCATTCCCGGACTGGAGATCGAGGCGCTTTGCCGGCGAATCGCCACCTGCCGCGATTGCGCCGCCATGTCTTCGGTGATGATTCCTCCGCGCGAATTCCTGGCCAAATACTTGAAGCGCGATTACCCCGACCTGAACTGCGTGCGGGTGTTGGTGATCGGCCGCGACGCACCATGGGATCCCGAGCATTATCTCTACAAACATCCCGAGCGCCCCACCCCCTTCGCCGTGGCGCTTTACGCCTTGCTGGGGGTGGAAAACTTCGAGAACTTCAAGCAAGCGTTCGTGCTAACGGATGCCTTGCGCTGCCATATCCAACACGATCGCATCCCCGAAAGGGCCCTCACTTACTGCGCGCGGCATTTGCGCGAGGAACTAAAACAGTTCCCGAACCTGCATACGGTCGTGACTCTGGGAGAGGATGCCTACCAACAGCTCCAAAGAGACGTTCTGGAGCGCAAGGGAGATGAGATCAAACCCTTTGAGGATGTCCTGGGGGCGGAGAGATGGGCCGAGGAGCAAGTCCCCTCCCCCCTCGGCCGCACCGGAACTCTGCGCGTGATCTACTGCTATCATCCCGTGATGGGTTACTTTCATAGCCCATCACTTGCACCGCTGCTTTCGCCGCTCTCACCCTAGACGGGCCGGCGGCATCCCTCAAGCCTTCAGTGCCGCCAGAATCTCCTGGGCGTGGCCCTCGACTCTCACCTTGGGAAAAACATTCCGGATCTTCCCCTCGGGATTAATCACGTAAGTCGTGCGCGCGATTCCCATCAACTTCTGGCCGTACAGGTTTTTCTCCTGCCACACGCCGTAGGCTTCCAGCATCGCGTGGGAGGTGTCGCCCGCCAGGGGAAAGTTCAGCTTGTACTTGGTGCGAAATTTTTGCAGTTGTTCCACGGTATCGCCACTTACACCCAAAACCTTTGCCCCGAGTTTTTCCAGTTCTTTTTTGGCGTCACGGAACTGGTTCGCCTCGCTCGTTCAACCGGGCGTGTCGGCTTTGGGGAAGAAAAACAGAATAAGAGTCTTGCCCTTGAAAGCCTCCAGCGAGATCTTATTTCCTGTGTCAGACGGTAACGAAAAGGCCGGGGCCACATCACCGATATTGAGCATGGTTCACTCCTTTGGGATTGTCCGTCGTCCGTAGTCCGTTGCCTGAGCGGAAGATCGAAGTTGGAAATTCGATGCACAGCTCGCGAATTCCTAATTTCCAGTTTCGAGTGTCATCCTGCCTACCGCAGGCAACTGGCAACCGTTTACCCTAGTTCCTTCTTCAACACTTCTTGCACCACCTGAGGACTGGCCTGGCCGCGCGTGGCCTTCATCACCTGCCCCACCAGCCAGCCCAGCGTGGCGGTCTTGCCCCCACGATATTGCTCCACTTGCTTGGGATTCGCGGCGATAACCTCTCGCGCCACGGTGGCGATCCGGCCCTCATCAGTGATTTGCGCCAAACCTTTTTCGCTCACCAACGCGCCGGCGGTCTTCCCGGTGGAAAACATCTCCGCAAGAATGTCTTTTGCCATCTTGCCGGAGACCGACCCTTTCGCAATCAGGCGCAACAGTTCCGCCAAGTGGTCGGCGGGCACGGGCGACTCGCTGATTTCACGATTCGCCTCGTTGAGCAGATGGAGCAATTCACTGAGCACCCAGTTGGCAGCAAGTTTAGGCTCGCCACTCCCCTTCGTCGCCTCCTCGAAATAATCGGCCAAAGGCTTTGATAAGGTCAATTGGCCGGCATCGTACTCCGGCAACCCGTATTCCCGAATGAAGCGCTGGTAGCGCGCGTCCGGCAATTCCGGCAAAGACTCGCGCACTTGCGTTTTCCACTCTTCCGTAATCACCAAGGGCAGCAGGTCAGGTTCCGGGAAGTAGCGATAGTCATGCGCGAATTCCTTCGAGCGCATTCCGTAGGTGCGCTGCTCCCGGCTGTCCCAAAGGCGCGTTTCCTGATGGATCGTCCCCCCCCCCTCGAGGATTTCAATTTGCCGGTCAATCTCGTACGTCAAGGCCTTTTGCAGGAAGCGGAAGGAGTTCAGGTTCTTGACCTCGGTCTTGACCCCGAATTCCGTGGCGCCCGCCACGCGCACGCTCACGTTGGCGTCGCAGCGCAGGCTTCCCTCCTCCATGTTGCAGTTCGAGACGTCGAGATAGAGCAGCAGCGTCTTCAGGCGCGTCAGGTACTCGAACGCTTCGTCAGGAGTGCGCAAGTCCGGCTCACTGACAATTTCAATGAGCGGCACACCCGAGCGGTTCAAATCGATATAGGACTTGCGTTCGGAGTCCGGGAAACCTTCGTGGAGCGATTTGCCCGCGTCCTCTTCGAGGTGGACCCGCGTCACTCCGATGCGCTTCCGGGTTTTGTCGACCACGATATCAATCCACCCATCCTGGGCCACGGGTTCATCGTATTGCGAAATCTGATAACCCTTGGGCAGGTCGGGATAGAAATAGTTTTTGCGCGCAAAGCGCGAGTGGGTATTGATGGCACAATTCAGCGCCAGGGCCGTTTTCATGGCCATGGTGACGGCCTCTTGGTTCAACACCGGGAGCGCGCCCGGCAAACCCAGGCACACGGGGCAGACGTTGGAATTCGGCGGGTCGCCAAAATGCGTCGAGCAGGAACAGAAGATTTTGGTTTTCGTCAGAAGTTGTAAATGCACCTCGAGGCCAATTACCGCCTCGTACTTCGTGCGTGCTACGGTGGAAACAGTCATAACCAGATTCCCTAGTTGCGGATTAACCAGCCCAGCCGTCCATTATACACGCTTCCGATTACCCCAAACCGCCCGCGTCTGGGATCGTGCCCATGGGCCGCAAGGCGACGGAATCATTTGTGATTGGTGATTTGCGATTGGTGATTTGCGATTTTCGAGTTTCGCTTTTCGAGTTTCGATTTTCGAGTGTCGCTTTCCGAAGTCATCAAGTCGATTCATATTCTCACCTGAGGATGCCGATAGCCGGAGTGGGGTAGTGTCGGCCGCCGACGTGACGATCCATCCGCCCCGGTCCGTCTGCATTCTTCCCTCATCTAGCCGAACTTCGCCACTCCGCTGAGCGAAATACTTTTTTTATATGGGGTTACAATTTTATTCCGTCACTATAGGGCTGACCTCGTGCCAAGTCTTGACCGGCTTCATGACTTCCGTGGGG
>JBEKLF010000528.1:0-3801 GCA_050010335.1 Terriglobia bacterium | reverse complement strand
GGCCTCGACCTGGGGGCGGGCGTCGGGCGGGAGCGGGTCTGGGCGACCTCATCCCCCAACTCTTGACCGACTCCCGCCAAGGAAAGAACACGCAACTGCCTCTGGCCGATCTGCTCCGCCAGTCAGTTTACAGTCACCTGGCTGGTTACGAAGACCTCAACGACGCCCAGAGGCACTCCCAAGATCCGACCTTCTGGTTGATCGGTTCGGAGACGATCTGGGAGCGTGGCGCAGCCCTGACGTCTCGGCTCCAGTCGTTTGAAATGGAAGTGCTGGCGCGAGGCGAGAACCAGACCAAGCCAGTCAGCGGAACTGCCAAACGAGCCGCACTTGCCACCTAACTGTGGCCACGGTGATCCGAGCTTGACACCAGAGGGTGGCGGGCATATGGTTTTGCGCAAAGATAAAGTTGAAATCGGAAATTCCGGTTTAGAATGGATCTGTAGCACTAGTTCCTGGGACGTTGTTGTGCCGCGAAGATTTTTCTGTAGCACTAGTTCCTGGGACGTTGTTGTGCCGCGAAGATTTTTTCATGCGGCCTTTTCGTTTAAGTCAGTTACGCTGGCCCGCCGGGCGGTTAGAATAGCCGTAAGCGCCCGGCGACCGAACTCCGATAGATGGTAGCGATTTTCATGTGGAAGTTTGTGGATCAAGTGGTGGGCGCGCAGCAGCCGGAGATGACGGCTGACCCGGGCCGAGCGCCGACGCTTCTCTTCCAGCGAGGCGGCGGGTTGGTGGAACAGCAGAGCTTGCAGATCCCGGTTGCGGAATCCTTGCACGCTCCATTCCCCGCGACTGATGACCTCGAACAAGGTGCTGTCCTGGGTGCTGAAGGGATGCAAGGCGCGCACCCGGTTCCCCTTCCACGAGGTTGGTTGCTCCAGGCGCTCGGTCAACTCCTCCAGCCGCTCGCTGCCCTCCACGCTCGCCAAGGCCCCCAGATACCGCTCATTGCACTTCTGCGAGACGCGCGCCCGACGCGGCAGGTCGGCGATTCCGCGCCGCATCTGGCGCCACGCCTTGGGGCCCTTCCGGTCCCCTTCTTTCCGCCGATACACCTTGAAGTCCTCCGGGCAGTTCACCGTGGTCTCCACCCGCAACACACTCCCCTCCACCCGCAAGGCTTTCCCGTAGACTTTCACCGAATTTCCCTTCACGCTGTGTTTGACCCGTATCCCTTCCTCGCGTTCCCGCAGGTCGCTCCGCACCTCGCCCTCAAAGTTACCGTCCACCCCGCCGTGCGACGGAACCTTGTGCCCCAGAAAACGCATCACGTCGGGGCTGGCGAAGGTCGTCACCGCGTGATGCAGGAGGACGGGGTAGAGCCGCTTGAGCACCGTGGGGTGGCGAAAGACCAAATCGGTGGCCCATTCGCTCTGGTAGGTCGACCAGTAGTAGGAGGCGGGGAAGTCGTCGAACAGCTCGGCGCACAAGGGATGCAGTTGGTCCGCGATGGCGTCCAACGACTTTCGCCAGGGGGCCTTCACTTGCTCGTCCAGCAGTTGCTGCGCCCGTACAAAGTCCTCGATCCAGGGAAAACAGTTGTCTTGGCGCACATAGCGCAAGCCTTCCGCCTCCATCCGGCGCGCCAGCCATTCCCGCCCGTTCAGGCAGATTTGCACCGGGAAGGGAAACCAGGTTTGAATCCGCGCGTTCATGAAACCAAACACCGGATGAATCCAATAATGATAAAGGAAGAGGCACTTGCGCAGCCGCGACACCAAGTCCAGCTTCTTCGTCTCCCGATTACGGTACACCTCGAAGCTTCGGCAGGGTTCCACGCAGCTCAACACACATACTGGCCCGTTCGTGATCCTCTGCTCGGCGGCGATGCGGCGAGCCAGCGCCTCTTTGTCGATCTGGCTCGACGCCAAGTACACGATCTTTCGCCCCAGCTTCCTTGCCTCGGCCAGCGAACTCTCCTTCAACCGCTCGCTCACCGCCTGCACATGCTGGGCAAAGTCCCCCACCCAGATCCCCTTGCGAATCAGGTAGGCCTTCATCCCCTCCGCGTAGCGAATCGCGCGCAGGGTGCCCCGAAAAACCAGACGGTCAAATCCCGAAATTACCCCGTGCATCTTTTCTGCATATTTCGCGGTAAACTCGTCCATGGCGTTCTCCTCCGTATCGCTGTGAATGCGGAAACATCCACAATGATACGCAAGTCAGGGGAACGCCTCCGTACTTTAATCGGCAATCGGCAATCACCAACCGGCAATCATCGCCAGTTTTGGTTGCGGCTCCGCCGCGTTGTTGTACTATCCAACCAATTTTCTACGACTCTCTCGATCACGCCATTCTTCCTTTCTCTTTCTTAGAACTTCAGTTCGTCGCTTCTGCAAGGCGACGTCCGCCTCCCACTCGGGGATCTTCGCCGCGATGGCCTTCATCATTTCAGGGTGGACAACAATTGTTGGCATCTTCGGTTGTTCAGTTCGTTCATCGAAGTCCAGATCCATTTTCTCTATCGCATCCCACATGATGTCAGGATGAAATGGTTTGCCCCCAACGTCGATTGCGTTGCCAACCTGTTTCGTTTCCTCTTCAAATGTGGAAAACAGAACTCCCTCTGATTGTTGGGCGATGGATTTTGCTGCTTCGGAGGTCTGCCTCAAGAAATCCTCGTACGTCTCGGATGAAGACAATCCGCGGGGCAATTCAATCTTAGCCTCCATGCGCAAGAATCGTTTGGTCACTAACTTGCCTTCGGTCGTTTCGTATGCGAATTGGTCGCCTTCCGTCTGATGGTAAGACCTTATCCGGCTGGCAAGGGGCGCATGCATGTTGACGAGAAGGCGAAACTGAAGGTTGAGGTCGGCTCGAAGTTCGCGTTTGAGGTCAGGATAATCCGGAAGCATACCTAAAATACCTATTGATACGACATTGGGCCTTATAAAAAAAGGAATCCTACCGCAACGGAGCGGATTTGGGAAGATCCGCCGAGGACCACGTCAGCTCGTGCCCGGTGCGGCTGGGTGCGTGATGATTCCGTCCAAGCAGGTACCCAACGCTCACTACTTTTGTGACCGTGGCTTCCTCCCTCGACGCTCAACAACCGTCACATCGTCCCCTCGGCTGCGTCCAGCAACAATGGGCAAACCGGGTGTGAAAAAGCCCACGGTTAACAATGCGTTGTCCGTGGTTACCACCGACCACTTTGACTGTCAGTCGCGAACCCTGACGAGTGCTGAAGACCATCCACGCCCCAGATGGCCCATTGGCTCCCCTGAAAGGGGGTTCGAGGAAACAACTCCTCCGTAGTCGCCTAGCGTTTACCGATGAACCACGATGACAGACTTTGTGTTCTGTAAGCCATCCGTACCTCGTACTCTTTGGCAGAAATTAGCTTGGCACACAATTCGTACACACGCTGGTCCGGAGATCAGGATTTATCGGGGCCTTGAAGGCATGCTACTGATGGGGGAAGTCAGTAACAACCTCGCCTGAATTTCCCACAACAACACGCCCATCACTGACTGACAGGATTCTGTCCGCCAGTTCCCAAACGAGGGGCGTGTGGCAGATAAAGATGACTTGGTGGAACCCTCCCAGATCCATGGCCCGGCGTAGCATGCGCACGTACTCCTTGCCATTGACAGCATCCAGGGCTCCCACCGTTTCGTCCCGGAACAGAGTTTCGTAGCGAATACCTTCACCTTGTCGCATGTTGTAGATGGCGATACCCAGGTTGACGGCTTCGTTGACCAGCACGAACTGCCCGCCCGAAAGCTCATCCACCAGGCACGTACGGTCCAGATTCTTGTTGCGGACCTCGACATCAAAATCATCTACCATCCCCTT
>JBEKLF010000527.1:0-3327 GCA_050010335.1 Terriglobia bacterium | reverse complement strand
AACCCCGACTCTCCGCCTGCTCCATCGGGTAAAGATACCGCATCGCGACTCGGTTGTCCAGAAGAAGTTACAAATATCTAAGGCTTATTGCACTTGGAGGATTGAACAAATTCACCCTGGGGCAGGGAGGCCCTTTTGGGTCAAAATGTCCGAGCAATGTGGGCCCAGGGCGATTCCGACACTTTTTGCCGACCTCCGCGTCAAATTGTCCGCCCCGCCAAAGGGGAGCATGACGGACCGCGTCCCACTTCGGTAGCCGCCACGGCGCCTGACAGCCCAAATTGATTTTGGGCTCAAGATTGCCTGTGCGCTGCCGATTAAATAGTCAACCTCTGTGTTTCGGAGGGTTGGGCTGAACCGGCAGTGGCAAGTTCAGCACGAAGAGCCACTACGGGCAGGAGAGATTCTTGGTCATGCCAAGGTTTATTACCCGGCAGCCTGTCCTCGACCGCTACGAAAGGGTCTATGGTTACCAGCTTCTCTCCCGTCCCGGGGAGGAAGGAATCTGGCCACCGCTGGCCGACGGCCACGCCAGGAACAGCGCGCCCGCCAGCACTCAGGCTTGGGAGGGGTTCGAGGAGATCATCGACGGCACGCGGGCCTTCATCCCGTGTACGCGTCAAGCGTTGATTAGCGGGCAGGCCGCGACGTTGCCGCGCGATCGGGTAGTCCTGGAGGTACTTGCGGGCGGGGAGCCCGATGAAGAAGTTGTGGCTGTTTGCCGGGGGCTGAAAGATGCCGGATTCTTGATCGCATTGGACAATTTCCAGGGCGGGTGGGAGGAACCACTGGCGGATGTTGCCGACATCATTCAGATGGATGTGACTGCCTCTTCCGATCGCGCGCAATGGCTCATCATCCGGAAGTATCGGCCGAGGGGGACGGTCTTTGTTGCGAAAAATGTGGACACGCGCACACAATTCCAGGCTGCCTTGCAGCAAGGCTATGCCTATTTCCAGGGCCAATTTTACACCCGGTCGCAGCCCTATTCGACGGGGGAGGTTGCACCGGTAAAGTTGGTTTACTTGCTTGTTCTGGCGGCCGTCACCCGGCCGGAAATCAATGTGCAGGAAGTTGCCGACACCATCAAACATGATCTGGCGCTATCCTATAAATTATTGCGTTTTTTGAACTCGGCACGATTCGCCTTCCACTCGCAGATCAAGTCCATCCGGCACGCCCTCCTGCTGTTAGGACAGAATGAAATTCGCAAATGGATCGGTCTGATTTCCGTGGCCGCCCTGGGTGAGGGCGGTCCTCCCATTCTGGTAAACATGGCGCTGATCCGCGCGGCTTTCTGCGAATCGCTGGCCCCGTTGTTGGGCGAGCGGAAACGGCAGCCCGATTACTTCTTCCTGGGATTGCTTTCCTGTATTGATGTCCTGATGCGGCGTCCCATGCGCGTGATGCTGGCGGAGCTGCCCATCGCGGCGGATGTCGGCGCGGCGCTGGTGGGCGAGCAGAATCCCCTGCATGACGTCCTTCGGGCCGTCATCAGCTATGAACAAGGCAATTGGGAGGAATCTTCGCAACTGGCAAAAAAGCTGGCGCTGAAAGACGAAACACTCTGCCAAGAATACCTGCAAGCAATTCGGTGGAGCCGCGAGCTGGTTAAGGAGGAAAAAGAGGAGCCCGCCCCGGTGACGTCATCCTAGGCCGCGTCTCTCACCACGGCTGGACGATATGGGGGGCTGACGGTGATCCCTCCCCACAACCCCAGCCGCGCGCTTGCCCCAACCTGCGGTGAGCACGCCTTATCACGCTGACCCATCGTCCCCATGCCGATGAAAGGCGTCCGCAAAACGCAAACTTTGATAGAATAGCTTGGTTTCAATCGGCTGTAATGGTGGGCGATACAGGATTCGAACCTGTGACTTCTACCGTGTGAGGATAGCACTCTACCGCTGAGTTAATCGCCCGCGGCAATCAATGAACATAGCAGATTTTTGAGCCATGGTCTAGACGACATACGCCGAGGCGGCGCTCTAGGAGCGTCGAACGCGGTCATAGACCGCCGCTACAGAGCAATGGGCGATAACGTTCATCGCGCTGTCTAGACGCGCGTGGGCAGGCTCTCGAGACTCAACCACATGGGAAAAACGGGGCTGAACAATCAGGTCGCTGTTGCACCAGACCTTCTCAAGCGGGTGCAACAATCCGTGCAGAGCGTCATCCGGGGCAAAGATGAGGTGATCCAACTCACGCTCGTGGGCCTGTTCGCCCGCGGGCATTTGCTGATCGAGGACGTCCCGGGGGTGGGCAAGACCACTCTAGCCCATTCGCTGGCGCGTTCCTTTAATTGCACTTTCCAACGCTTGCAGTTCACCTCCGACATGCTGCCTTCCGACGTCGTGGGTATCAGCGTGTTCAGCCAATCCACCCAGCGCTTCGAATTTCGCCAGGGCCCCATTTTTGCCAACATCGTCCTGGCCGATGAAATCAACCGCACCACGCCCAAGACGCAAAGCGCGCTGCTGGAAGCCATGAATGAAAACCAGGTGACGGTGGACAATCGCACGTACCCACTGCCGCGTCCCTTCATGGTGGTGGCAACACAGAATCCCATTGAGCATCACGGTACATACCCGCTGCCGGAATCGCAAATGGACCGCTTCCTGATGCGCGTTCGGGTTGGCTATCCCAGCCCGGAAAGCGAAAAAGAGATTTTGCGGAATTTTGCCGACTCCGAACCGCTGGCGAAGATCGAGCCCGTCATGAACGCCGAAGAGGTGGTGGAGGTTCAGCAGGCCGTCCGGCGCGTTGCCGTCGATGAGGAGTTGATGAATTACACGCTGGCGATTGTGGAGAAGACTCGCCAGCACGAGTACCTCAGCCTGGGAGTCAGCCCGCGGGGGTCCATGTCGCTCTATCGCGCTGCCCAGGCCATGGCCGTCATGGAAGGCCGCAACTACTGCATCCCCGACGATTTCAAGCGCCTGGTGATCCCCGTTTTCTCCCACCGGTGCATCGTAAGTTCACGCTATCTCTCCACCATGAAGAAATCGGACCAGTCAGACACCATCCTGAGCGAGATCGTAGAATCCACGCCTGTCCCGCTGTAAGAACAGTAGCAGTAGGCGGTAGGCAGTAGGCGGCAAGCAGTAGGCAGTAGGCGGCAAGCAGTAGGCAGTAGGCAGCAAGCAGTTTGCACTAATTCCTGCGACCAGTGAGGACCCGCTTAGTGCCAGAGGCGGAAAGTTCAACCTACTTATTCTAGCTCGCTTTCAAGATGAGACTAAAAATGATACAATCGCGGCATGTCAAGACCACGACACATCGATTGGAAACTCGTCTCGAAAGCGCGAGCCGTCGTTGCCGAAACCACCG
>JBEKLF010000526.1:0-3352 GCA_050010335.1 Terriglobia bacterium | reverse complement strand
TTCGAGTCAGGCCTCCTCATGGAGGCTTCTTCCCCAGAGTCTTTTCCAACTCTGCACGCGCGGGACAGCGTGACTCAAGCGCTGGACCAGGCCCAGTGGTATTGTGTTGATGTGCCGCGTCTGGGGAAAGACTCCCTGGGTGTTTGGCTCTCCGATTGGGAGTGGAACTGCTCGATTGGGAGTGAGCGTTGGCAGGAAGGCTTTGTGATGGATATGTGCCGCGGAAGCCTCCTGGCTCAACCGTGGAGCGATGCCTCGTGGCTCTCGCCGCCCCAGCGCCAGCAGATGGCGGATTTTATCGCACTTCTCAAGGAACGGGCCGATTGTTTCAGCAACCCCCGTTTCATCGTGGGGAACCCTTGGAAGAACGAGCCCTACGGGTATGTTTGCTCAAACGGGAAACGAGCCTTCATCGCCCTGAATAACTGTACATGGAAAGACGTGTCCCTGACGCTGCAACTGAATCCGTCCTGGGGGCTGCCCAGTGCCCACGCTTGCGATCTTTACCGTTGGTATCCAGACCCGGCGCAACTGATCCGTGAAGGGGGCGCCTCCTCGAGACAAGTGTCCCTCTCTCTCCGGCCTTTCGAGGTGACTTTGCTCGAAGCCGTGCCGGCCGGCGAAGCTCCTTCCCTGAACCGCCGGTTCTCCCCCAAGCCGAATCCCGGGGCCTTCCAGGAGCCAAGCCGGGAACTTGCCATTGAGACCTCCGGCACGCCATCGCGCCTGGCGATCAAGGGGAAGCTGCCGCCCTGCGGAAGTGGGGGAACGCTAGCAATTGAGGTGCGGATGGGAAGGGGTTCCCTGGCCTTCCTGTCGGTTGACGTGGGGAAGAATTTTGACATGCACGGCCAGCTTGGCGGGAGAGACGTCGATTGCCACCCTGTGCTAGGTAAGCGTGTCTCTGTGCCGGTTTGCTGGCAAGCGTGGCGTGTTGCAGTGGAGGCGTCACCTGAACCGCGATCATTCGAGTTCTTTTTAGGCAATAGTTTTGAGAAAAATGTGGTGTTGACCAGTGCTGCGCACTTTCTCCCCAAATGACAGGCTAATCCTATTCACGTGGCTGAAGCCGTCCAGGATGACATGATTTGTCCGGCGGACCTCGGGTACACAACACGAACAGATGCGGATGCCTTGCAAAAAACAAGAGAGCGAACTGTTCTGCTCGAGAGGGTATGGCAGAACTCCAGCGACCGGCGAGCCACGTCTAAAATGTGTCTCTCACCCCAGGGCGTAGCTCCAGTGAAGTCTTCGCTGCGTGCGACCTCTGGCGGTCTGGGATCTCCTGATGGCGACCAAACTGATGGATAGGACGGGATCACCAAGATGCTAACCGGCCTTCCCCATGTGGTGGCGAGGTACACATAATTTATGATGGAAACATACAACGGGTGAAAATCATCAGCAAGGGATAGAGCTCGCAGGCTAATCGACCTAAAATGCGGAGCCGCAACAAGTACTGGTTCAGGACCGCGGAGGAAGGGACCCAGAAGAGATGCGCCTGTTCTTAGCGACATTGCTGGCTTCAATCTTTCTGTCGGCGGGATCAATCTTTGCGCAGCAAGCGCCTTTTCCCGCGGCGCGACCGGCCATTCCGCCTGCACGGCGAAACTCGATAGCGAAGGCGCCGCGGACTATGCCTCTCTATGAAAGCACGATTCCAAACGCCACGGCAGTTCCGGATGAGGGAAAACAAGGGTTGCTGTTCGGATGGGCGACGGCTGAGAAAGCCTCCAGGCCTACGACCACCGCCTGCCCGCCAGCACCAGACAAATCCGTCGGCTCAACTGTGATCATCTTTCCCGGCGGAGGCTACGTCATGGAGGGCCTCTCAATTGAAAGCACGAGTATTGGCTGAGCTGCTGCAGGACAGAGGTGTCGCGGCCTTTGTGGTGAAGTATCGCCTGCCGAGCGATTCACGATGAATGAAGGCCGAGCGAGGGCTTCCTTATCCCCTCCTTTTGCAAGTCGTCGTGAGAATTGCCGCGAAGCTGAGGCCCGGGAAGACTGACGGGAACAGAAATCCGGGAGTTCCGCAATCGTCTCGCTACTAGAACCCGGCAAGCCGCCGGTCGAAGACTGCGTAGTCCCTACCTGCTGCCAGTCGAGCCTGGCAGTCATGAAGGGTAGAACACATTGGAGCTTCATGCCTTTCAATGCGTGGCTGCTCCCACCTGCCCCACTCACTTCAGGGAGGTCAGGATGCTGACTCTGTTTTCTCATGTTCTGTCTGCGCTTTTCCCGGTTTTCCAAACTGACTTGAATAAGAAATCGACAGATATTCGATTCTCATATCGGATTGCGAAGTTGGCCATTTTATTCGCCTGTTGCGGACTGCTGAATGCAGCCCTGAAGGCTTCTCCGCCTGGAAGCACACAGGGGATGATTGCCAGCAAAGGCCAAGCGGGCGCGTTGATCGCGGTGGGCAACAACGCCAGCCCCTCGGATCGGTTTGTCGCCGGGGAACTGCAGCGGTACATAGAAATGCTCTCCGGGGCAAAGCTGGAGATCGTCTCCTCGCGCGAGGCGGGCCGGCAGGCGAAGGGGAAGAGCCTTTTGTTGGTAGGCAGCCCCGAGAGCAACGAACTCGTGCGCCAGGCGGCCAATCACCGGCAGGTGAACTTCGAGGGATTGAAACCGGAAGGCTACATCTTGCGCCGCATCAGTCTTGAAGGACGCCCCTCACTGGTCGTGGGGGGCAACGATGAGGCAGGCACGATGTACGCGGCTTACGATCTGCTGGAGCGGCTGGGATTCGTCTTTTTGCTGACCAAGGACATTCTTCCGCAGAAACGGGTTGAGGTTGCGCTGCCCTCTCTTGATGAGCGCGTGGAGCCGGCCTTTCGGCGACGCGGCGTGCACGTCGACAACTGCTATCCCAACCAGACGATGTGGTCGCTGGACGATTGGCGAAAGATCATCGACCAGATGGCCAAAATGCGAATGAATTACCTGCAAGTCTTCTGGTTCCCCAATACGCCCTGGCTGTCCTATGAATACCGGGGTGAAAAGAACTTTCTCGGCGACGCTTCGGTAAAGGAAAGCGGCTACATGTTGTGGCAGGCCGAGCAAGGCTCTTTTCTCGTCAAGGATGTGACGATCGGGCGGGAACATTTCAAGTACCCACGCATTGCCCCCCCTGAACTCCAGGAGGTGGAGACCCCGGAACAGGCGTTTCAAAAAGCGCAAGACCTGTTGCGCGCTGTCATCGCTTATGCCAAGACACGCAAGATCAAAACCTGGCTGGCCATTGATCCGGTCAGCATGCCGCCGAACCTGGCGCGCTTTGCTCGAAACCGCTCCGGCGACCTGCCGTTCCAGCCGATCCTAGGAGGGGCTTACATGTGCCCCG
>JBEKLF010000525.1:0-3368 GCA_050010335.1 Terriglobia bacterium | reverse complement strand
GCCTCCATCTTTTCGGGGATGGCTTTTCCGAGCTCATCAACATAGACGCACGGGAGGTTGAGTTGCCCGACCTTCTCCTTGAGTGTCATTCTGTTCAGCAGGTCTTCCACGCGTTTGCTGATCGGCCGGCTCGCCTCCAAGTAGAGAGGCTGGTTGCCGCCCGATTGACAAAACAAAGTAGCGGTGCCTAACAGCGTGAGACCCAACGTCAGCGTCGAAGTCCGGAAAGACCGTGCAGAGCTCATTGATCACCTCGAACTGAGATGTTCCGGGCGCGGCTGTTGCTGGCTACAACGAGACTCGCCATGAGTGACAAATGACCAGCAAAAAGAATTCTCGGCGCGCCCAGAACTGCGCCGTAGCGCAAACCTGCTTTTTTGCACCCCTTAAAAGCCGCGGATCCAAAGATCGTCATGCTCGCGGCAGCGCGAGCTACCGCCTTGCCCTCATGGAATCGAAGGCGGCCGCTCCGCACCCGGCTCGCGTACAGTCAGAATCTGGTCAGCTTTGACGTGCTTGAGTTCTTGTTTGATTCCGCTGGGCCAAGAAATTTGCAACTCCTCGACCACGGTGTGAGTGCCTAGACCAAAGTGAACTCGCACGTCCGAAGAAGACCCAAGACCGACCGCGGTAGTTACGTAGTTGTACTGGACCCCTCCAGCCGTAACAAGTTTTAGCTTTGCGCCAATTCCGTCCCTGTTGCTCTTGGTCCCTATCGTCTTGACCAAAAGCCAGTGGTTACGCGACGGAGAGACATTGCGCCATACTTCCAAGGGCCCACCCAGTGCGGTTACTATGGCGTCGATTCGACCGTCATTGTCGAGGTCTCCAAACGCAGCGCCCCGGTGAACTGCCTTTTGATCCGCCATCCCCGCCTCAAAACTCGCGTCCACAAACCTACCATCTCTCAAGTTAGCGAAGACGACATTAGGCTGCATCACGCGTCCGCGCTCGCTGCCCAGGGGGTCTGTCACTTCCGCGCTCGCAACAAACAGGTCTTTCCACCCGTCGTTATTGAAGTCGAATATTCCGTTGCCCCATCCGGACCTCGGCAGAGTAGCCCCTGTCAAGCCACACTCGTAGGTCGCGTCGTTGAAGAGACCGTTCCCCAAGTTCTGAAACAAGGGCCACGATTCACCTCGAAGGGCCACTTCGAAAATATCCACACGACCGTCGTTGTCGATATCCCGCGCATCAACGCCCATGCCTGAGACGGGAGTGCCATTCTCAGTGTAAGCAACGCCACTTTCAAGCGACACCTCCTTGAAGGTGCCATCGTGCTGGTTGCGGAAAATGCTGTTCGGGAGAGTATCGTTCGCCACGAAGATGTCCGGCCAGCCATCGTCATCGAAATCGGCGACCGATACGCCCATGCCTTTGCCGATGCTACCGCGAATGCCCGAGGCTACAGACACATCTGTGAACGTTCCATCCCGGTTGTTGTGAAAGAGCGAGTTGGGGAGTCCCTCATACAGCCTGGGATGGCAATAGTCCGGAATGCCGTTCAAAGTGCAGGCGGGTTCTTTATCGGGGTTCCAGACGCAGTAATTCGAAACAAAGAGGTCCAGCCAGCCGTCTCTGTCATAATCCAGCCAGGCCCCTCCCATCGCCCACAAGTACCCATACTTGGGATCACGGCTGTCCAGCCCTGCGTGGGAAGTCACGTCTGTGAAGGTCCCATCACCATTATTATGGTACAGGATATTTCCTTGCAGGCCGGCAACAAAGATGTCAGGGAAGCCGTCATTGTCGTAATCGCCGACCGCGACGCCGAGGTTGTAACCACGGCCTTGAACTCCGGCGTGCAACGTGACGTCCTCGAATGTTCCGTCGCCTCTGTTCTTGAAAAGGCGGTTGTAGTAGACCTCGCCGTCCTTTCTTAAACTCGGGATCCTTGCTCCATTAACAGCGTAAATATCAAGCAAGCCATCGTTATTGTAGTCAAAAAGAGCAACTCCCGAGACCATAGTTTCCGGCTGGTGCTTATGTTGCGTCCGGCATGAATCGGCCACAAAGTGCAGCCCCGCTGGTGTGACATATTCGAACCTTATGAGATCAACGCTCGGCGTGGCAAGACCTCCCTTGACGCACCATGCCGTTCCGGCTCCAGTTAGTGCGCGAAGCATTTCGCGTCGCGTCAGCACCATCATAGCTCCCTCGTCAGCGGGGATTTATTCACTGCCGTGACTCCAACAAAGCCCCCCCGTCAGGGTCGGGTTCGGAGTGAGGTACGGCATTCTTAAAGCGGAGCTCCAGGGCTTCCGCTTTCCGGTTCTCGTTGAGGATTCGGTAGCACTGAATGAGGGCTTGATTGGCCGCCGCCCAGCGGGGAGCCCGCTTGACGGCGTCTTCGAGGTACTTCTCCGCCAATTTGTATTTGTGCGCCCGGTGCAAATAGAGAGAGCCGATCCAAAAGTAGGGAGCAGCAAGCTCGCGATTCTTTTCCAGCGAGCGGAAGAAGAAGTCCAGCGCCGCGTCAGTCCCATTTGGCATCTTTGTGTATACGAGTCCTTCATAAAAAAGAGGCCGAGGATTGCTCGGATCGAGCTGCGCAGCCTTTTGGAAAGTGTGGATTGCCTGCAAATAATTCCCGTTCCCCATCTGGATGCCCCCAAGCAGCTCCCAAACAATGGGTGAGTTCGGCTCCGCCTGAACTGCGGTTTGATAGTCCCGCATGGCGTCCTCAACGTTTCCATCTTCCACCTCGAGAAGCCCCATGGCAACGACGAGGGTTACCGAAGCCGGAAACCTTTTCAAAGCTGTTGCCAATACCCTTTTTGCCGCGCTATGGGATCTATGAACTGGCCAAGGGCGAACTGGATCGCATCACCATTGAAATGATTGCCCAAGCAGCAAGAGGGAATGACAGCCTGGCCTTCCGTGCCTTGGACGTGGCCGTTTCCCATATTGGGGTTGCCTTGGCCGATGTCGCGAATTTGCTCAATCCCCGTGTAGTGATTTTCGGAGGACCGCTGTTTCGGCAAGCCCCAGAGTTTCTGTTGCCACTACAACGTGTGATTAAACAACGCGCTCTTGAAAAAGCGGCAAATGAAATGGAGCTGAAGGTGTCCAGCTTGGGGAGTGAGGCCGCCGCATTGGGAGCCGCACGCCTTGTTTCTCAGAAGATCGTTGAATCCTTGTTCCAGAAAAAGATGGATCGCCCGACAGATCGTGTCCTTTCGGCGAGGCTGAAGCCTTCACCGTAACCGTCTGCTTCGAGTAAGCTGAGGAGATCACCCTTCGGTAGCCGGAGCGGGGAGTTCTTCGCCAATCGTGGGCACGCCGGAGGTTTCCTTGCCGATCACCACCTGCCAAACCAGAAACTCCAAAAGGATTTTTGAATCCTTCCACGACGATTTGATTCCCAG
>JBEKLF010000524.1:0-3388 GCA_050010335.1 Terriglobia bacterium | reverse complement strand
CCTCGAGACCGCAGCACTGGTCAGAGGTCGAATGGGCGCCTCAACCCTCAAGAAGATTTCTCGATACGAAGAACGAGGGCGCACCCGCTCGAGGTAGCGGACGATGGCTTCGCCCACCGTAGGGGAGAGAGGGTAAGATTCTATCCTTCGCCCCTTGCTGCGGGGAATCAAAAGGAGATTCCTATCCCAGTCCACGTCATCCAGCTTGAGACTGCGCACTTCGCCGGACCGCAGGGCGTAAACCGCGAGCAGCAGCAAAACGGCGCGGTCTCGGACATCCAAAGGCCGATCTCCCTCTGTGGTGGCAATCAAGCGCTGGACGTCATTCCAGAATGGACCACGGGGTAAACTTTCGCCCCGATAAACCCGTGGGGATACGATTCCTGCTGCCAATCCCTGGCAACACCAACCTCTGCCCTCGGCATACCGAACAAAGGTGCGCAGGTCTGAGGCATACCTTTGGATTGTCTGCCGAGCGTATCCATCGTCGCGTCCCTTGCGGGCGATTGCTTCATCCAGATCGGCGATCGTGAGTTGACGCAGGGACCTGCGGTTGCGAAAGAACCACTGCAGAAAGTCCTCCACGTGCCCGCACCGGGTCCGAAGGGTCTCTGCAGAGAGTCCCTTTTGCACTCGCAGGTAATCGGCGAATTCTTCCTTCATGGGTTGATAGACCGGAGGCACCAACTGGGGCAGACATAGACGTTTCAAAAAGCGAAGCCATTGGATCGCGAGGGAGCAGATCTCCTTTTGGCGCCAATTCTTACAATTAGAGTGTGGCTTCCGACGGGGGACACCGCGTTTCACTGCCGCGTCAACGGCCGCGGGATCAACCGCGTTGGAAGAGGCTGCCAGACCCAGCAGATTCTGGATTCGGAGTAGGTCTATGGCCAAATCGTGCAGCGTGCGGAGCTTGTAGCCCTGTCCCGCGCAATATCGCAAATACCCCAAGCGCTCTTGCAGGAGTGGGCTGTTGAGATGGCGCCGCACAGCCGCACGGCGTCTAAAAAGCTGATTGAACATTTTCGACCTCCAAAGTTGGGAATTGAACAACCATCCCGACTATAGAGGAGGTCGAGGTAACTTATGTTGCGATGACCAGAAACCAGGCTCAGGAAATTGGCACCTTTTTGGTTGCTCCGCTACATAACGGGAATCGCCACAAAATGCAGAGGATTTTTAGCTCAATGCAGAGGATTTTTAGCTCAGCGGGCGCAACGCGCAGACCTTTGGAGTGCTGCTCAACGTGGGCGCGCCCGGTGAGCTAAAAATCGGTTGGACTAAACCGCGGGCCAACGACGGCCCTATGGGTATTGAATCCGTGGCGCGGGGTTGGGAGAACGCTTAAGTGCCAGCCAAAGCCGGGGCAGGAGCGCCGTGCGTTTAGGTGGGGGCTGATCCTTCTCGACGGGTGGAGTCTGGGTGCTCAGGAAGACGCGGCGTAAGGGCCGAGAATCTGCCCCCCGCCTCGGAAGTTGTGGTCTTTTTCGTTCCGTGGACGTGACTCCGCTGTTGGCTTGAAGGAAGCAAGCGGAGGGAGGGCGCAACGGATTGTAAGTCAGATATCTCATCGAGTTCGGAAGGGCGGTGCCCGATCCGAGGCGGGAAGGACGGCGATCGCTACCATATGCCCCGCGTGGCAGACCGGACAATCGCGAAGCGACCTTCCCGTCAGTTTTTCGTAGAGATCGAGGTAGTCGGGTGGGGCCTGGGGTGGGACGACGCCGGTTAAGGTCAAGACCACGCCCAGCAGCTGGCGGCACAGGGCGAGCTTGGCTTGGCGATAGCGGTGACCGAGGAAGCCGTAGTGTCGGATGCGCTGGAAACCGTCCGGCAGGACATGCAGCAGGAAACGACGAATGAATTCGTCGGACTGCAGCGTCATGGTTTTTTGCCGGTCCCCATGCCGATAATCTTTCCAGTGAAAACTCACGTGGCCATGGTCGATGTCGAGCAGTCGGTTGTTGGAGATGGCCACGCGATGGGTATAGCGGCCCAAGTAGTTGAGGACCTGTTCGGGACCCCCGAAGGGCCGTTTGGCATACACCACCCACCTGGTTTTGCGAAGCGGCGCCAGATACTGAAGGAGAGTTTTCCGGTCGCGGAGTCGCTCCAGCGAGGAGAAGAACTGGAGCTTGCCCTGGTCAAAGGCGGCCTGCAAGTATTCGAGAAACAAGCGGCGGAACAGACAGGACAGCACGCGTACGGGCAGGAAGAATCCCGGACGGCAGGCGATCCAGCGTTGACCGTCCGGGCTGATACCGCCGCCCGGTACGACGCAATGGAGATGCGGGTGGAAAAGCAAGTTTTGTCCCCAACTGTGCAGGATGGCAAGGAAGCCGATCTTGGCGCCCAGATGTTGAGGATCAGCGGCAATCGTGCGTAAGGTCTCGGCGACCGCACGGAAGAGAATACCGTAAACCACTTCCTTATTCTGATAGGTGATGGCGGCAATCTCTTGCGGCAGGGTGAAGACCACGTGGAAGTATTCGGTCGGAAGGAGTTCGGCTTGGCGGTCTTGGAGCCACTGGGCGCGAGCCAAGGACTGGCACTTTGGACAATGGCGGTTGCGGCAGCTATGGTAGGCGGGACGTTGGTGACCGCAGGAGTCACACTGCTCCAGGTGGCCGCCGAGGGCGGCGGTCCGGCAGAGTTCGATGGCGCTCATCACGCGCCGCTGCCCGCGCGAGAGCGAATCTGCGTGTTGCTGCCGGTACGCCGGACCATAGCGGCGAAAGACATCCGCCACTTCGAGCTTCGGACGCTCCATCGGCCCAGGGGCTCAGAAACGCTGAGGTGCCGCAGGCTTCGATTCAGTGGCCACCGGCTGCGGGAGCAGATCGAAGGGGCTGGTGGTCGAACAAACCTTGCTGGTGGCGATGCGGAGATAGCGGGCCGTCGTGGCCAAGCTGCGATGACCGAGCAGGAGTTGGATGCGGCGGATGTCGGTTCCTTGCTCGAGGAGATGTACCGCGAAGGCGTGCCGTAAAGAGTGCGGGGTGACCGGTTTGGAGAGGCGGGAGGCTCGGTGCGCTTCCTGGCACGCCTGCTCCACGGCGTACCGTGTGATGTGCCGGCCCGGGATATCGCTGGGGAAGAGCCACCGCTTGGGCTTCTGCGACCGCCACCATTCCCGCAGGATTTCCAGCAGCCTGGGGGAGAGCATGACATAGCGGTCTTTCTGCCCCTTGCCTTGCTCGACGCGGATGACCATGCGCTGGCTGTCGATGTCGGTGACTTGCAGGGCCGCGGCCTCGGAGACCCGCAACCCGGCGGCGTAACAAGTCGTCAGGATGGTCCGGTGCTTGGGGCTGGCCACGCAACTGAGAAAGTGCCGAACCTCTTCTGGGCTGAGAACGATGGGCAGTTTCTGGGGTTTCTTGGGGGC
>JBEKLF010000523.1:0-3414 GCA_050010335.1 Terriglobia bacterium | reverse complement strand
TCGCCACTCCGGCAATTCACCGCCTTGAGGCCCAGCACATATTGGCTGCCCAGATTGCTGATGGACCCGGCAATGTACGCCTTGCTCCCCGCCCGCTGGCACACTTCGCTCGCCACCTCGGGGGTCAGTGCCGTGTTCGCCGGGCGGGCCATCAGCTTCAGCGTCGCTGCTACTTTGCTGTCGGACAGAACATTCAAGAACGGCGACTCGTTCAACGCCACGCTCAGGGCAGTCTTCAGCGTGTCGTCGAAAACCGCGTCCCCCGTGGTATTGGCAAAGTCGGCGAGAACGACCGTGTCCTTCTCCGTCAGCCGGGGCCCGCGATGCGCTCGCCAGTAGAGTCCGCCGGCCACCAGCGAAACGATGAGCAGAACTGCCACGGGCGCAAGGATCTTCCCGGGCCGGTTCTTCCTGGCTTCGGAGGACTCGGCCACCTTCACCCCGCTCGAGGACGGGATAGGAGCAAGCGCGGGGGCCGATCCCAACGTGGGAACCGTCTGCACTATGGTTGCCTGCAGGTTGCTCTCCGGTGTGGCCCCTTCCGCACCCGAACTCGTTGCCGCAAGGTGGCCGCTCTCCAGCTCCCGCCTAACCCGTTGCAAGTCGGTGCGCATATCCGAGGCGTGCTGGTAACGCAAGTTTCGGTCTTTCTCGAGCGCCTTAAGGATGATGTCTTCCAGTTTCGGCGGCAGGTCGGGATTTAGCCGTACGGGAGGCAGCGGAGCCCGATTGAGAATCGCCTCGAAGATGACCCCCGGGCTCTCGCCGTGGAACGGCAATTGCCCCGTGGCCATCTCATAGAGAACCACGCCAAACGAAAACAGATCTGTACGTGAATCCAGTTCCCGGGCGCGCACCTGCTCCGGCGACATGTACGCAATCGTTCCCAGCGTCGAGCCAGGGCTGGTCAAGTGCTGCTCTTCCATGGTGGCGGACACCGTGTTCCCCGAAGCGATCCGGCTCGACGAACTGCCTCCCGCTGTAACCTTGGCCAAACCAAAATCCAGGATCTTGGCGTGCCCGCGCTTGTTCACGAAAATATTCGCCGGCTTGATGTCGCGATGCACAATTCCCGCCGTGTGCGCCGCATCCAGCCCATCCGCAATTTCAATGGCGAGGGGAAGCAGTACTTCCAGGTCCAGCGGGCGTCCGACAATACCGTGCTTGAGCGTCTCGCCGTCCAGAAACTCCATGGCGATGAAGGCCCTGCCGTTTTCCTCGTCAATGTCATGGATGGTACAGATGTTGGGGTGGTTTAAAGCCGAGGCGGCTCGGGCTTCGCGTTGGAACCGTGCCAGGGTCTCCCAGTCTTTGGCAACGTCGTCAGGCAAGAACTTCAGCGCCACAAACCGGTGCAGTCGGGTGTCCTCGGCCTTGTAGACCACACCCATACCGCCACCCCCGAGCTTTTCAAGAATCCGGTAGTGCGAGATGGTCTGACCAAGGAGGAAAGGGATCTCTGTCATGCAGGCGCATTCTAAATATCAACCCGCGACAAGTCAACGAAGATAGGCAGGTTATTTTCAGACCCCTGCAGCAAGCCGGGAGAAGCGCCCGATAAACGGCCTGCCCGTGGAAGTGGCGGTGCGCCATCGCTGGCAATTCGGAGAGCAATTTAGAACCGCCCTGCACGTCAGGTCGCCCATGCGAAAAGGCTGCGCTACAGGGGGATGAGCCCCTCCGGCCCGCTGGGGGGAGATCCGCAGCGTCCCAGGTTAGTTTGCGCCTTAGAAAATGTAGAAACTTCAGACACGGGCAGAATGCCGTGGCGCGCGGCGTGGCTGACCCCGGCCCCCCGGATCTGTGATTGGAGCGTACATTTCTGGCCTGCGGGCGGCGATGCGGTCGTATTCCCACGTGCCGGGCTGGCGGATCACACGGTTAATGTCGGCGGCGGCAGGATCGATTTCGCCGTAGAGAATCGTCTCCTCCCTCTCGCCGGCTTCGGCCAGCTTGGCGCCCTGGCAATCCACAATCTGTGAATGGCCGGCAAAACGGAACCCCCGCTCCTCCCCCACGCGGTCGCAAGCTATGACATACAGATGATTCTCGGTGGCCCGCACCGGCGGCGTGTGCTGCCACGTGTCGGAGCCGAGCGGCCAGTTGGTGGGAATCGCGAGAATCTGCGCGCCTTTCAACTTGAGGACGCGGCCGCTTTCGGGAAAGCTGCAATCGTAGCAAATGCTGATGCCGATTTTGCCTTGCGGCGTCGCGAAGACCGGAAAGGGCGTGTCCCCCGGTGCGGCGTGCCAGTCAATGCCGATGCACGGGAGATGCAGCTTGCGATAGGTTCCCAGAATGCCTTGCGGCGTGACGACCGCGGCGGAGTTGAAAATCCGGCCGCCGGCGCGTTCCAGCAACCCCACGACAACCGTGCAACCGAAGGCTTTCGCGGCGGCCAGAATTTTTTCCGTGGAAGGACCCGGAACTTCTTCCGCAGCGGGCGCAGCTTCCTCGCGGCTTACAAAACAGTAGCCGCTCAGTGCGCATTCCGGAAAGATTGCCAGCTTCGCTCCCGCGCTCGCGGCCTGCTCCAAGCGGCTCAGGATTTGCTCGAGGTTGCGCTCCCGGTCAAGAATTTTGATATCCATCTGAACCGCTGCGACCTTCATCTATGCCTCCTGAGGGTTGATAAGTCACATATATTAACAGCAATGGAGATTTCGTGCAGGGCCCGCCGACAAGAGGGTCGGCCTGAACTTTGCCGCGGCACATAGGCCGCCCCCCGCAACTATATATTTCTTGCCGTGTTTATGCTTGCGAACAGGAGCCAATCTGATTAAGATAGGTCCCATCAAATCAAGGGTAGTACAAACTTCAAATCTGGGAGGGAAAATGAAGAGGACGATTATCACTTTGAACGTCGTTTTTGCCGCCTTGGTGTTGGCAATTCTGCTTGGAATGCCAAAGGCGCAGACCTATAACTCCTCGGCAGCCATCGCTGCCCCAGCCCCTGCGCCCATGGCCGAGCCCATGCCGAATCGCTGTCCGAACATTCATGGAGCCCTTGAAAGTCTTCGGTCAGCACAGGAGGAATTGAAAGCGGGCGCCCACGATTTTTGCGGCCATAAGGTGGAGGCAATGCGGGCTGTGCACGAGGCCATCGAGCAGTTGAGGCTGGCAGAGGGTTGCGACAGGTGCAGGTAAGCCGGAAGTAAAAGAAGGCGAGAGCTTTACCTCTGATTATTGAAAATGTGCAAGGGGCACGACGCTTGACTTTGAGCGTTGTGCCCCTTCGTTTTTGCTGAGACCCTGCGGCAACGTGGCACGGGCAGCCTGCCCCGATTCTTCGAGCTGCGATTCAGACAGTAAGAAACCAGGCTGGGCGGCCGACCAGCGCTCGGTCTGTCAACAGGTCTATCCGATCCGCCCGCACGGCTCTTGACGGCCTTTCCGACGGCCAGTTGTCCACCT
>JBEKLF010000522.1:0-3440 GCA_050010335.1 Terriglobia bacterium | reverse complement strand
CGTCGACTTAAGTCGCTTGTTTTCATGAATATCGTGGGAGTAGCCAAGACTGACATTTTTTCTACATGTGTTTTCAATAACATCGTGGGAGTAGCCTTCATTTTTTAATTCCCCTTTTTCACCCCGCTCGTGCCTCTGAAGCGAACTAAATATTTTTGTATCATATACATACATTTTTTAGAATTTCTTTGGCTCGGTGCCTAAGTACCTTCGTTTTCTAACATATCGTGGCATAACTCGGGGTCGCTCGCTTGCGGCAGTTGCGCTTTGCACTTTCGGCGCTGGATCTTCAGCAGGAGATTGGTGAGCCGCCGGACTTCCCGCAGGTTCGCGTCTTGTATCCGGCGCATCAGCAAAGCGTGGGCATGGCACGGAGCGTTTCCTTGGTAGCCGGTCGCTTGCCGCCAAACCCGGTTTTCGGCGCGTTATTTTACCCACACGATAATACTCCGCTAGATATGGAGCGCGATGGCGACCAGAGGCTAGGGGGATAAGGACAAATTTTCCGGCGGGAGGAGATTTCTGTTGAATTTACCTCGTAGGGGCACCCCTCGTGGGTGCCCAATCGGGGGCCAAATCGGCCCCGGGGCGGGTAGGCACGAGGCCTCCCCCTCCGGCGCGGTTGAGCGGTTGGCTCCTGGTTCGTGGAAGGGTCTGACACCCTTTCCTCTGACCCCCTTTCCTCTCTTCCGAATCAACCAGAATGACCTGGACGAGGAGAGCCGGCAGGAGACTCACACAGTCCGCTGGTCAGAGGAGCCAACGTCATGCGAATAGTGACTTCCGTTTTGAGACAAATCTCTGTTAAGCGCTAGGCGAGGAAAATGATGGACGCCGGGCTGCCCACCGGAGTGTATTGGCCGGTGAAGGTAAGCGCACCCGTCTTTCGGTCAATGCGAAACGTAGTGATGGCGTCGGCGAACTGGTTGCACACGTAGAAGAAGTTCCCTGTTGGATCGAAGTTGAAAGCGCGCGGATGGTTGCCGCGAGTCCATTCTTGGCCGCGAAACGCAAGCGTTCCGGTCTCGTTGATGGAAAACCAGGAAATGCTGTCGTGCAGGCGGTTGGAAGCATAAAGGAATCTGCCGTCCGGTGATATCATGACTTCCGCAGGGAAATTCGAGCCAGCGAAGCCTTTGGGCAGACTGGAAACAGTCTGTTTCGCGGTCAGCCTGCCCATGGTCGGGTCATAGTCGAAAGCGGCCACCGTGGAACCCTCTTCTTGAAGCGAATAGAACCACTGGCCGTTGGGGTGAAACGCGAAGTGCCGCGGCCCGTCTCCCGAGGGCAGTTCAACCGAGGAAGGGTCGTTAGGGACGAGCCTCCCTTTCTCGGCGTCGAACCTCCAAACCAAGATCCGGTCGAGCCCGAGATCGGCTGCAAATACGAAGCGGCCTGCCGGATCGGATTGGATCATGTGGGCGTGAGGGTTGTCGTGCCCGCTGATGGCAAAGCTTCCGGGGGGCGCGCTGGCGGGGTGTTCCTGGCCAACTGTGCCCTGATCGTGTACAACGTCCGTGGCGGGGCCCAACTCGCCGTTCACACGAACGGGAAGGACGGCCACCGTCCCTCCAAAGTAGCTAGCAACCAGCAGGAACTTGCCAGAAGGGTGGATGCTCAGATGGGTGGGATTAGCCCCTTCCGAGCTAACGGTGTTGAGCAAGGTCAGATGCCCGCTGGCGCGGTCGATTGTGTAGGCACTCACCGAGCCGGAGTTTGCACCCTGATAGTTGGCGACCCAATTCACCGAGTAGAGGTGTTTGCGCGAAGAGTCAAAGGCCATAAAGGACGGGTTGGTATCTCTCCGAAACACCTCGCGTTGGACGAGGGCTCCCGTCGCAGGATTCATTTCAAACAGGTAGATGCCTTGGCCACGGCCGACGGAGCCGTCCGGGCCTTGCGGTAAACTGTAGGATCCGACGTAGGCCCAAATAGGGTGATGGGCTGACTCTGCATGGCTTTGCGGGGCCTGTGCGAAGACGGGCGCAGTCACGCTCAAAGCCGCAGCACCTTTTAGGAACCTGCGCCGCGAAGTCTTTCCCAGAGGCGGGCACTCCACCCCACGTTGTGACATAGACAAACCCCTCATGAAATTCCTGCAAATCTCCTGAATCTAAACCCCGGATTATGGGGTGATTCGAACAGGAAGGCAAGGCCACCCACGTTATGTCTCACCCGGCGGAACCCGGGGACAGCACCTGAAGTGGGCTGCACCTCAGAGCTGAGACAGAGAAAATCGTGAAATAATGACTGCCCCGTTTCCTTTTCCCCGTTGACCCTGTGATTTCCCAGCAGTAGTATTGCAGCCACCAAAGGTTGTTCCCGCGACTCCCGACTGCAGTGAGGTGACCCATGCCTGAGAAATCCATCCCCATTCAGGTCGTGACATGGGGGGAGAAACGGTGTCAGGGGGGAGAAACGGAAACGGTGTCAGGAACCGTTTTTCTCCCCCAACGATGAATGTTAAGAACCGGCGGACGCCGACCCTGTTACCTGAGGGGGAAGGCCACACACGCGCCGACGGTAGGGCGGGCCGTCGGGTGATCCCGCGTAGTCGTGGACCCCAGGCACGCTGAGAAACTGCATGCACGAGAACCGGGAGACCTCTTCGGTGTCTGCGCAAGCAGACCGGTCCGGGAAGGCCCAGCGCCGCACGCCGGACGCGTACACCGGAAGAGGAGTCGGATCGCGCCGTATTACCAATGAAGTCGCCGAACAAGGGGGCGCAAGCCTCAGCGGAGGTGGCGGAGGGAGGGGTGCGAACCAAGGAGACCATCGGGGGAAAGGGGACCATGTTTCCGATTTGTTCAGAGTCCCTTTGGCGCCTGCCCGATGAAGTCCCTAAATCGGAAATTTGCTGTCCCGGTTTCCCTCCGGTTTTCCCCTCGCGAGGGCTGCGTTGGATGCTGAATCGACAAGCAAGGCGGGTCAGCCCAGCAGGCGGTCGCATTCGGCGTGCGAGCCAATCCAGAACCACACCACGGTTGACCCCTCCATCACTCCGAGCGCGCGACAGCCCAGCCCGACTCGCACGGAGTAAATGTTGCCTTCCTCATCCACTTTCTTGAAACGGAGACTGGGGTGGCGTGGATCGCGGCGAAAGAGCCGGTAAGCGCGCTGCGCTTGCCGGCGTACGTCGTTAGGAAGTGAAGCGAAGGCCTCGCGGAAGGCGCGCGTGGTGCGCGACGGGATCACAGAAGCTCGTCCAGAGGGCGAGTCTTGCCGCAGCGATGCTCGTCCAGCGCCTCGGCGGCCAGCTTGCGCAACTTAGCGGGATTCTTGCGCAGCGTCTTGGCCCACGCTGCTTCATCTTCGATGGTGGCAAGAATCTGGGAGGCGATCGCGTCCTGCTCGTCTTCAGGGAGCTTGCCGACCTTCCGCAGCGCATCCTCAAGTAATTGCGTCATGCGTTCACCTTACCAAACGTTAACCATGGACGC
>JBEKLF010000521.1:0-3449 GCA_050010335.1 Terriglobia bacterium | reverse complement strand
TGGACCTTGTCCTGGCTCAGGTAGTACTGAAGCTTCACCAAGTCTTCCATGGCGCCCTTGTAGTCGGCGTCGATGGCGACCCACTTGCACCGCTGCGTGTCCGGGTTGATCGCGTAAAGGCCGACGGTGATTTCCCCTTCGAGATGCCGCCGGATGGTGTCCGGAGTCAGGCTGAGACCCTCGCCGGTTTTCTTGTCCGTGGGCCGGAAGTAGTAATGCCGGTCGCTTCCCGGGTGCGACCGGTCGGACTGGAGGGTGTAGGCCCGCCGGTTCACGAAGAGCCGGAGGTAGTCCGTCACCAAACCGGCTGGCGCATCTAGCCGAAGCCGCTGCATCTTTTCCTCCGTGAAGCCCGGTGGGCGCCATAGGTCCATACAGACTGGTGATAAAACGAGAAATATTTTCAGTCAAATGAGCCGATTGGCAATTGGGCCGATACTGTGTTTTCAATGATTTACGGCAAGGGGGGATCGCTTCGCTGTCTGACGCTGTGGTAGAAAAATGTCCTCAGGCTTGGAGCCTTCCGAGGACCTCGGGTGATTGGCCGGCTGTGACCAGCCATTGGACGGGCGAGGTAAGCAACGCGGGGTATTCTGCAAGCTTGAAGAAATGGCATTTCTCGATCAGAACATCGAATTCTGAAGGGCTATACCCCCCGTAGTTCCGGTCATTGAAATCCACCCAGAGCCACACACACCGCTTCCGGTCGTAAACGTAGACCGCTCCGGAATCGGGGGAGTCGGCGTGGGCGAGAAAAACCACCAGGGCTGTGGGGAACTGGAACCAGCGAAGGATCTCGGGGTACTCGGCAAACTCCAACAGCTTGGCAACCGCTTGGTCCACTGTTTCCAGTGTGGTTGATCTAAGAATTTGGCTGACTTTCATTTGTCCAAACACTTTTTTTCTCCTTTCGTCGACGTGCATTTGAAGACTGTAATAGCTCATGTACGTTGTCAGTATTAATGAAGTTTATTGCCAATTAATGACATAGAACCTCGCCGCCTTGGTCCGGTACCACGGAGACTCAAGCCTTCGTGACCGGTTATAATTCGGGCCGGTAAAATCCCAGGAAGGATAAATGGAAACGGTATGTGCTTTACGCAAAGCAACATCATTCCAGGTTGTTGCGGAGAATCTCATCGCGTTTTCTGGATTCGAAATCTTCCTTTGAACATATATCGATAGGCCCACAATCTGGACACCATACAAGGACTTGCTCATTAAGAGCCACCAAAACTTTTGCCTCTCTATGGTCATGTTCTGGGCACACTGGAGTTGCCGCGCGGTGACCGTCGGCTGCAATACCTGAGGTCCATCTGGTTCCCTTGAATCCAAATGAATGCATAGTGCCTCCATGCCGACATTGCTCGGCGCTCATTTCGGCCATCCCTCGGGCGGCTTCTTTTTATCCAGCGACTTCTTCATCAGGGATTGCCAGTTGCCTTTAAGTCTTAAGACATCTGGCTTTGGTCGCCTCTGCACCCAGCGAATTCGTGCATGATATTTCCCCCGACGATGTACTGTCTGTTCAGAGTTGACCAAGCCCCTGAGCAAAAAGGCACAGCGCGCAGAGTCTCGTTCTCATCAGCGGATAGTAGGGGAGCACCCGACACTGAAGCAGGAAGGACGGCAGAGAGGACACAACCCTTTCCCTCAAGTGATTCCAGGACCTAAGAAATCCAAACGGAGACACTACCCTCCGGCATGATGGTTTGGCACGGGGGGCCAGCCGAACGCACTAGCGGGGGAGCTGAACAGATGCCCAGAAGGTGGCTGGTTAACCTAATGGGCGCACCTACGGATCCGTGGGGGGTACCGGGCACCCGGTCTCCCTACCGCGAGTAGCCCTCCAAGCGGGATACTTCGCTGCGCAATACACCGCTCAGGAGGGGGGTCTAATGCCGACGTTGGTTAAAGTATGCTATTCGCTCAAGATCACGCTCAAGAGGCTATTGTTAACCGTCAACCCGCCGTTGCCCGCGTAATCGATAAAGCCTAGCGTCCGGAACTTGTTCATGAAATGACTTACCCTTGACCGGGTGGTGCCAACCATTTGCGCCAGGTGTTCCTGATTGATTCCAGGATGGACCGTTTCAGTTCTGCTCTCCTTGCCAAAATGCGCCAGCAATAAGAGAATCCGGGCCAGGCGCTTCTCGCTGGAATTAAAAAGTTGGTCCACGAGATCCTCTTCAAAGCGAGTGTTGCGGGTGAGCAGATGCGTGATGAACAATTCCGAGATTCCGTGCTGCTCGTGGAGCAGACGCACCATCAGCGCCTTCTCGATTCGGTAAAGAGTGCAATCCGTCACCGCGCTCGCCGTTGAAATGCGCAACGGCTGACCGGCTAGGCATCCCTCACCGAAAAACTCGTTGTCGCCCAGAACGCTGACGATCGCTTCCTTGCCTTGTTGGGAAGTCACCGCGAGTTTTACCTCCCCGTGTTGGAGAAACCACACGGAATCCGCAACGTCTCCCTGCACGAAGATCGTGCGGTTCGCGCCGTATTCCAGAACGGTTTTCCCGCGGGAGATTCCTCCGAGGAATGCTGCCCAATCGACGGGCTGAGTATTCCCGTTTGCTGTGGCAGGGGAGGGCTTGCCTTTGCTTTTGGGTCTCGAAACCTTAGGCTGGCTCTTTTGTGGGGTCATAACAACTTCCTTTCGGGGTTGACCCCCCTAGCCTGACTTAGACAAACAGTTAAGCCAGACTTTACGTTTTGATTCTTGGCTGAGCAATATTATACACCTGTTGAAACTTCAACGTCTGGAGTGGCTAAATCCCGGATCCAGCGGGGACCGCCCCATTCACTTTCCCAGACCACCCAATGTCCCTCCCATTGGAACTCGGCCAGCATTTCGAACTCGGTGCCAGTATCGTCACGGTGTACCGAGGGGCGCCCGGCAGATCTTGGCGCTTCGCGACGAGTGCGTTTTTGAGCATCGCTTCTGCCCGGAACCAATCTTCTTTATCCGATCCAACGGGACAGCCGTTGTCTTGCCACAATTGATATGCAAGGGCAGCTATTTCGCTTTCAGTTGGGCCGAAGGTCGCGGCGGTTTTCACCGGTTCACTTACCGTGCTCCTTTCACGCATCATCATTGCTGCGGGGCTTGGCTTGGTTCACCTCCTTCCGAAGCACTGTGGTTGCACGACTCAGCGCCAGCTCAAGGATGCGCCTCACGCCTCTTACATCCATCGGGGGGTAGTTGTTGAACCGCAGGACAGTGGTCTTGCGCGCCACAAATGAAAGGCCCGAAAGATAATAAGACCTTGAGCGCTGAAACAATTGTGTGCCTGCTTTTTGACAAATGCAAGAGGATTGAGGCTACCCAAATCCGCACGTAAGAGAGGGAGCGGCGGCGGGGGTGCGGTTTTCTGGCCGCAACTGGGCCGGGGGGTTGGTTTGAGCAAGGAGGATAGGGACGCCGGTAGGGCTCGGGAGTCGAAGTG
>JBEKLF010000520.1:0-3469 GCA_050010335.1 Terriglobia bacterium | reverse complement strand
ATATTCCGGCGAACGCCACCCTTCCCGCATGTGGTTCAGCCGCGACCAAGCCTTGCCCCGCGCCGTCCGAGGGCCGGTGGACTTCTTCGCATTGCGCCGATTGGAAGCTAACAGAGCAGGGGTCAGGATGGGAGACTTGCGTAGCGACACTCATCCACCTCCATCTTAACGCCACCATTGTATACCACATCGATACGTTTGTCAAGACAAATAAACAAGAGGTGGAGGCTACAAAATGTCGCTGTGCCGGCGGCGAGCGCACGGGAACGTGGCGACGTTCCCGGTATTGGTATTCTGCCGAGGGAAGGGCAGAGGCCTTCCGCATAGCAGGGGGCGAAGCCCCTCCAATGCCCACAACGGGTCACTGAGCTGGACAAGCTTGTTTCGCGCCTGGGCAAGCGGCGCTACGTTCTGCATAATCGGGTTGTGGCTTTTCTTATTCGCCCAGCACTTGCACCATGTAGGTTCGTTCCAGGGGGCCGTCGTATTCCATGAAGTAGATCGTCTGGCGGGAGCCTCGCACAACCTTGCCGTCCTCGATGGGGAACGAGCATTGGATGCCGCCCAGGATGCTCTTCAAGTGGGTTTCGGCGTTGAAGCCGACGCGGCCGTCAAAATCGAGGTAGCGCCGATGGTGATAATTTTCATCCTCGGGCAGCAGGCGGGCGAAATGCGTGAGGATATCTTCCTCGAGGCAGGGAAGCCCTTCCGTCACCAGCAGGCCGGAGGAAGTGTGGCAGGTCATCACATTCACCAGGCCATTTTTCACGCCACTCTTCGCCACCAGTTCGTCCACCTTTGGGGTGATATCGATGGCTTCTTCCGCCTTACGGCTTTGCACCTTTATTTTTTCCAGCTTGATGATCATAGGCAGTGTCCCCTAGCGGGTTGATCAGTCGTAGCGCCGGGCTTCAGCCCGGCACGTGCCGCCCTAAAGGACGGCGCTACGCCCTTGTGCGGCCCTAACGGGCGGCCTGGGTCTCAATTCCCAGCAGTTTTTCCGCATTGGTGCGGAAGATTTTTTCCAGGCACGCTTCCGTCAGCCCCAACGACTTGATCGCCTTCACCGGGTTCTTGATTTCCACACGCGGGTAGTTGGAGCCGAATACGATTTGATTGCGCAGGCTGCGCTCCAGCAGCGTGATGGGCATCTGCTGGCGAAAGTGGAACTGGAAGAACTCCGTCGGCCCATCGTAGTAAAAGCACGAAGTATCCAAATACACGTTGGGGTACTTCAAGGCGAGGGCGTTCGCATCCCATACCCAAGGCCATGCCCAATGCGCCAGCACAAAGTTCAGCCGGGGAAATCGGCGGATGGCCGGTTCGAGCAATAGCGGCTGCCCCTGCGCGAGGGGTGTTCCCGGGGCCCAACTCATTCCTGTGTGGATGAGCGCCGGAATGCCCAGCGCGGCAGCCGCTTCGTAAACCTCAAACACTTTGGGATCGTTGAGGTCGAAATCCTGAAGTGCGGCGTCCAGCTTCAGGCCTTTCAGCCCCATGGTCTGGATTGCGGACTCGAGTTCTTTAGCGGCGCCGGGTTGCACCGGGTCGACGCTGGCGAATCCGATAAAGCGTTTGGACATGCCGCAGAGTTCTGCCACCTGTCCGTTGCTGGAGACGGCCAACCCGCGCGCCCGGGCGCAGGCGATGGGCAAGAGAACGGCGCGTTCGATTCCCGCCACATCCATCTGCAAGAAGAAGGTCTCGAGAGGCTGAAGGTTGTTGCCAATCTGGAAGACCTCGCGCGCCATGCGAGTGTAATCAGGATATTTCTCCGCGAACTCGCGGATCAAAACCGGGTGAGTGTGAAAATCAATCATGGTGTTTGGCCGTTGCTCCCAGTTGGGAAAAGAACTGCGCAAAATATGCGCGGTCGCGAAACGCTTCTGTGCCGCCGGGGCGAGTGGTGGAAAAAGCGCCGGCAGCGTTGCCCTGCGCGAGGCAGGCGGCTAAATCCCCGCCATGCACGTAGGCGTGAAGGAAGCCTGAATTAAAGCTGTCCCCCGCGCCGACGGGATCAATGGCCTCAACCGCGCGGGCGGCGCAGCGCACAGAACCTTGCGGCCCGCAGGCCATCGCGCCTTCCGGCCCCAGCTTGACCGCCACCACCGGCACATATTGCCTCAGAGCGGCGACCGCGGCATCCAGGTTGTCAACGCGGGCGATCTTCTTCGCTTCGCGGTCGTTAGGAAGAAAGACATCTACAAATTTCAGGACCTCAAACAAATCGGCACCCCATTGACCTTCGGGGTCATCGTTGGTGTCGAGCGAGGTGGAAAGGCCGCGCTGCTTCATAAACCGGAACAGCTCGGCAATGCGGGGACGCAAGGCACGGTGCAGGAAGAACGAGGAGAGATGAAAATGGCGCGACCCCGCAAGATAATCCAGGTTCAAATCCTCGAAGCACATCTCATTCATGGTGCCAAGATAGGTCAGGATGTTGCGGCCCCCGGTCCGGGGCAGGATCACCGTCAACCCGGTGCTGATCGGGCCCGGGACCTTTCGCACCTGCGAGACGTCGACGCCGCCTGCCGCCAGACGCGCGACGGCGATTTCACCGAGGGGATCGGTTCCGATGCGCGAGATGAACCCTACCTTGCTTCCCATCACTGCCAGATTGTGCGCGAAAATGGCGGAAGAACTTCCCAGGGTAAGCGCCAGGCCGTCGGCCAACAGCTCGCGTTCGAGCTCGAGATCCTGCGGCAATCCATAAAGGATCAAATCGAGGTTCAACTCGCCGACGACGGTGACATCAAATTGGGGCATGGGCGGGGCTCTTAGTCGTTGTCCAGAATTACCGCTCGCGACAGATTGCGCGGGCAGTCAATATCGAAACCTTTTTTGAGGCCGGTGTAAAGGCCCAAGAGTTGGCAGGCCACCAGATACCCCACCTGCCGGACGCATTCGGGAGCGTCCAGGTGGAGCTCCAGCAGCAAGTCAGCGTTCTGCCGGGCGGTGTCATCCGCTTGGTTCGCGATCACCAGCGTGGTGGCGCCCAGCGCTTTCATCTCCTCCAGCACCTTGCGCTCTTCCTCGTAGCCGGCTTCTGACAGCAGGAAAGTGATCAGGGTTTCCGGCCCCGCAATCGCTTTGGGGCCATGGCGGAATTCCAGGGTATGGAAAACTTGCGCGTAAGAGCACGACATTTCCTTGACCTTCAGTTGGCCCTCCGAGGCGATCCCAAACAGCGGACCTTGCGCGAGGAAAACATAGTCGGCGAAGGTGTGCCGTTCCACGAACTGCTGAATCCGCTCGCTGGCCGAATCCAGAACCTCCTGCACGCGAGCGGGAATCCTTCGCAGGCCTTCCGCTATTTCCGGACGGTTCGCCACCTGCGCCGCCAGCGCTTGCGCTCCCAGCAGCATGGAGGAAAACGAGCGCGTCATCACCACACTCTTCTCGTCGGCGGGCAGAAGATAGAGCGTGTCGCTGGCCGTTTCATCCAAAGGCTGATGCTCCCCGCAACTGA
>JBEKLF010000519.1:0-3559 GCA_050010335.1 Terriglobia bacterium | reverse complement strand
ATCATTTTGTGTAAACGGGTCACAGGAATCTCCTTTCCCTATGACCCACACTATGTCAACTCTTTCTGAAGTTCCGCGGTTCACCCGCCCGGTAGCGTCCGCCGCGCCAGCGGCTTAGTCCTCGTCGCCTATCCTGAAGCTGGAGATCTTCAGATCACTTCAGGATCGCCCGTGATCCGGGGCAATCCGCCCCGGGCGACTGGATTGACAGCGATCGTGTCGGAGAAATCGGAGAGGGACGCTCTCGATTACTCGGTTACGTCCGGGACGGGATGGAAGCGTTTCGCTTTTCAACCGCAGATGCAGCGTTGGTCTTGCAGTACCGCTGCAGAGCGGTACAATTCGAGCGGATTGGTGCTGAAAAAAGGAGATTCCTGATGCAGCCGATGAAATACAAGCGTATCGTCGTCAGCAAACGAGGCCCACCCGAGAATCTCGAAATTACCGAGTGCGACCTGCGGGATCCGGCGGCAAAGGAAGTCCGGGTCAAGGTTCTCGCCACGTGTGTCTGCCTGCCTGACGTGCAGGCGCGCTACGGACTCAGCCCCTTCGCGCCCAAGGTACCCTTCGTGCCGGGCTACGCCATCGTCGGCGTCGTCGATGCGGCCGGCCCTGGCGTTACCCAAGCCGCTCCAGGTGCTAAAGTGGCGGCCTATCTGATCGTCGGAGGCTATGCCGAGTATGTCTACCTTCGTGAAAACCAGATCATTCCAGTTTCTCCGTCCCTCAATCCAGCCGAAGCGGTCCCATTGCTGCTGAACTACGTCGTGGCGTATCAAATATTGCATCGATCCGCGAAAGTCAAAGCGGGCGACAAGGTGCTCATCATCGGCGCGAGCGGCGGGTGCGGGACGGCCTTCTTAGAGCTCGGCAGGCTTACCAACCTCACGATGTATGGAATCGCTTCCAAGAGCAAACACGCGATCCTGGCCGAATACGGCGCGACGCCGATCGACTATCGCACTCAGGATTTCGTGGAGGTAATTCGTCGGGCCGAGCCCGGTGGACTCGACGCGGTCTTCGACGGCATGGGCGGCGATTACGTCGACCAGGCCTTCCCGCTGCTGCGACGGGGAGGCGTGCTAGTGGAGTACGGCAATCCCCTGAGCATGCGCGCCACGCTGCGTCTTCTAGCCAAAATGCTCGTGCTCAACCTGCTACCGAACGGCAAGAGGATCAAGCCCTACGGGGCAGGATCCGTGCTCTTCCACCGAAAGCCGTTTCTGGAGGATTGGGCTGTCCTCTTCCGGTTGCTCCAGGAGGGCAAGATTCGGCCGGTGATCAGCGGCGAGTTCCCGCTACTCGAAGCGGCGCGCGCCAATGCGCTCCTCGAAAGTGGTCAGGTCGTGGGGAATCTCGTCCTGGTGGCGCCGGAACTGTTACAGGCGAGCAAGACAACATAGGCTGATTGCAAACGCAGGGCTCGTATACATTTTGCGCGCACGTGTCTCTGATCACAGACCTTTGCGGCGCGGGCAGGTAGAAATGACAGATAAGACTGTCGATCAGGTATCTGCTCAGACTAAGGAGGCGATATGGCAACGCAGCGTGCATCGCTCGGAACCATCGAGGATTTCCTGGCTCAGAAACGTATTGCGATGGCAGGGATCTCGCGGGATCCAGCGAATTTCAGCGTGAAGTTGTTTGAAGAACTCTGTCGCCGTGGGTATGACGTCGTTCCCGTGAATCCCAACGCCGCAGAGGTGCAGGGAAGACAATGCTTCGCTCGCGTGCAGGACATCCAGCCTCCGGTCGAAGCAGTGCTGCTGATGACTTCACCGGAAGCCACGGAAACAGTTGTGAACGACTGCGCCGTGGCGGGCATTCGGCGGGTTTGGATGTACCGGGCGGCAGGCAAAGGCTCGGTTAGCTCCAAGGCAGTCCAGTTCTGCTCGGAGCGGGGGATTCAGGTGGTTCCGGGGCAGTGTCCGTTTATGTTTTGGCCGGAGACTGCGGGCTTCCATCGCTTTCACGGGTTTGTCCGCAAGATCACGGGCCGTTACCCGCGGCGCACGTCTCCGAGGAGTCGAATGCCGGAACCCCGTTAGGATTTCGAAACGTCTGAGCCTGGTGGAGCGATCATGAACAACGCCGAACCCGGCCGGTGGGCGCTGTGGCTCAGCTTCCCACTGGCTGTCATCCTCGCTATTGCTTGTCTCGGAGGACTCTTCCTTCCGTCCACGTATGCAGGTGACACCCGGATGCAAGCTGCTCTGGGCATCGGAAACGACGCGGGGAATCTGGTGGTCATCGTGCCCGTTCTGGTCATAGGCGCCATCCTCGCTCTTCGCGGCTCGGTTGCGGCACGACTGGTGTGGATGGGAACGCTTGCCTACCTTTTCTACGATTTCCTCAACTACGCACTCGCCATTCACTTCAACTCGATGTTTCTCGTGTACTGCGGCGTTCTGGGACTCAGTTTCTACGCCCTCGCGGGAGGTCTTCTGGCGCTGCCCACCACGGAGACTGCCCGCCGCTACGGTCCGCGCACTCCCGTGAAAATCACGGCCATCGTGCTCCTGCTGATGGGCATGGTCACCGTCTTCCACTGGCTGTGGGAGATCATTCCCGCCCTGCTCGCGGGCCGGGTACCGCAAGCCGTCCACGATTCCGGCCGCTTGACTGAGGCGGTCGCGGTGTTGGATCTGGCCTTCGGAGTACCGGCCTTTGTGATTGCCGCGATTTTGCTGCTGCGCCGCAAGCCGCTGGGCTTTGTTCTCGGCCCGATCGTGCTGACTTTCCTCGCCCTCAGCAGCCTGGTGCTTGCCCCGATGGGAATGGCGATGGCCCGGCGGGGTTTCGAAGCGGGTCATGCCTTGTGTGCGATTGGCCTGGGGATTGCCGCAGGCAGCGGCGTCTTGCTAGCGCTCTCATTGCGGCGAGGCGAAGCGACGTTAAGAACGGTTTAAACATGGTAATCGCCGTATCGATCAGTTCGATTCTCACGCTCATGCTGGCTGGAATCCTCGTGATCCGGTTCCGCAAAAGGTGGATGGCAGCCTCCAATCGGGCTATTACGAACCGGATCATTAGCCGATTTGCCGCCCGATTGCCCGGCTTCGGCATTGTTATGCACATAGGACGAAAGTCAGGCCGCCTCTACCGCACGCCGGTGAAGGTTTTCGCAGCCCCCGGCGGATTCTTGATCGCCCTCACATACGGACGAGATTGCCAGTGGGCCAGGAACGTAGTATCCGCTGGTGACTGCCAGCTTGAGACTCGAAGCGGGCTGTATCAACTTTCCGCACCGACCATCGTGTATGACCCCACCCGGCGACGGTTCACGCCCCTCGTGCGTATGGTCCTCTGGATGGCTGGTGCGAACGATTACCTGCAGCTTTCAACTTCTCACGCACACGGCGTTGATTAGGGTAATCATTTACTAGACTGAGCGAAACTGGGTAGTGTCTGACCCAGTCAAGCGTCATTCGGAGAACATCATGAAAGTCCTCGTCATCGGCAGGGGTGTGGTGGGAACAATCTACGGCTGGGCCTTGTCCAAGGCAGGCATCGACGTCACCCATGTCGTCCGCAAGGAGGGGCTTCCTGACACCGACAC
>JBEKLF010000518.1:0-3564 GCA_050010335.1 Terriglobia bacterium | reverse complement strand
CCCGCGAACCTAAAGGATGAAATTCATAAACTTTTCCGTTACACTCTGTGGTCATAAGGCTGTCTCCATTCTCTGGCGCAAGTTTTTCTCAACAAAATGCTTATGCCAGAAGAGACAGCCTTCTTCAATTTTTTAATGAGAAATGCGGGTTAGGTCGTACCTTAGTACTGTAGACGTTTGTTTGGAATAGTTGTATTTATCGAATTGCCGGTCTATCCCAGGGTCCGGAATATCGCAACGGATTTGTGGGGTTTGTAACACGGCGGACGCCTCGGTTCTTAACACGGGTCGGGGTTTCATCCGTCTCTTCGACCTTGCGTAGAAGAGCATTCGTCCTCAGGGGAGATCCAGGTGTTTGACTATGTTTAGCCCTCGGGATTGTTCCAATCATGAGGGCCGGAAACGTCAGGGCGATGGGTTTATCTGCGGCTTGTTGGTCAGAGTCCTGCTGATGGGCGGCGCAGTTTTTCTTGGCGTATTGTTCCCTGGCAAGTTGTTGGCAGCCGGAGAGGGTTACCCATTGACTTGGCTTCCGGCATTATCGACACCCCCTAAGAAGCCGCTCTTGAAGCCTCCGCGCGAGGCGGCTCGGGCGTTCGTCCCGAACCTGCCGATCCCGGAGGCTCCGAAACTCCTTGTACCTTTTGTGGCCGACCTCGAACTTCGGAAGATCCCGCATACGATCTCGTCCGCACGAATCACCGAGCCTCCCTGGCCGATTCCACCCACTGCACCGCAGAGCCCCACACCCAAACGGCAAGTCTGGGTACACATCGGTCTTTTTGGTGACGCGGCGGAAACGTTCGCCAAGAACCATGCAGTGGACCAGGTGCAGACGGGGGAGTTTGGGAGCCTCCTGAGCTTACCTGGAGGAGCGCAAGGTGAAAGTCCGAGCGACCGACAGAAGTTGGGATTCTTTGGGCTGCCAACAGGCCCTGATGTTGGAAACGAGATCGGTGAACATACCGGCAATCCGGGAGTGGCGCCCGGCGCTGGTTTCGGCAGCGGCGTGGCGCGCGGTGGTCACGGAAATGGCGGAGCCAGTGGGTCCCAAGTGGCCTCGGCGGCTTTCAGAAGGCACACCAAATCGCGCCAGCCCCGTTGGAAGATCTTCCTGCGCCGCCGCGCGCGAAGTTCCAGCCCATCGAAAGGACCCTCCTCCTTATGAATTCGGTTGGCCGATCGAGAGAATCCCCCAACAAGGGGAGACACACAGCAGGGAGCCCTGCCACCTTTCCTCGGACTCTGAGTGAAATAGGGTAAGAAGCGATGCGCCAAGTCAGGAGAGAATTGCCCCAAAAAGCTCATCAAACCATAGGGTATGGACTCTTCGATCTTCAGCAGACGGGCCGTTGAAGGCGGCTCAGGAATTCGAACCCTGCCTGACCAGCTTGGGCCGAATCAGCCTTCCCTACCCAGACTACACGCGCTTTAATGAAGCAGTTCGGTTCGGTAGCAAGCAGGAGGCCTACGGGCTGGCCCGGGGCAAGGGTGGCGTCGGCTTGCAGCCGCAAGCCATAAGGGGAAAGGTCAACGGTAGTAGCGAGGTATTCAGCCGCGTCACTGTCTAACACAAGAGTCACAGCTATTTGGACCCGCTTACGCTCCGACGGGCGCTTGGCTGTTCGCATGTAGTCCGGCATGCCGTAAGGTTACATCAGGGAGGACGCATAATCAAATGGCCTCGTTGGGGACTTTCCCTTTCGCGCGTAGCGCAGATAATCAATTCGGTTTTGCATCATCGATCCTCAGCCCGACCGATAACATACGCCTGCCCGCGCCCGGGCGCGATACTGAGTCGGGTTCATTGAAGCCCCATTACTTTCGAGCCGAGGCTTCGGCCTTGGGCGTTGGCATGTAGGTTCGCAAGTAGGGAATCACCGGGGCAACCCGGAAGGGCAGCTTCTCGCTGGCATCAACGAGCGGGACCGCTTTCCGGGTGGTGAAGGCAATGGATCCATCCCAGGCATTGACTTGCACGCGTGAGCCCAGGGGCAGCGCGGCGATCTGGTCCACGCTCTCGAGGTCAAGCGCAGGAGCGCCACTGTTGGTGATCAATGCCGCCATGCGGATCATCCTGCTATTACCCTCGGTCAAGCCATTACCCAAGTGCGTCCCGAAGAGGTGCCGAACGTGGGGGGCGGTGGCAGTGGCCACGCGCAGAAACAGACCGGCTTGGGTCAGTTTGTCTTTGTAGGGTGAGTTCTTGAGGAACTCAATTCCCTTGGCGTCCGCGGTCGTTTCCTCGGGGAGATCCCGGGCCACGTCTATGGCGGCAAGCAATTCCTCATCGGATATTTGCAACCGGTCATTGAAAGCGAATTTGGTATCCAGTTTTTGTCCAAGAGCGATGTGCGCGAGTTCATGAGCAAGAATCATGGCCAGGCTCGCCTCATCGGGCAAGACATCGATAAGGCCCCGGCTGAGGACAATCGTATTAGCCAAGGTGAACGATTCCGAAGTCGACGTCAACATAACTCGGCAGTGGATCGGAGGCAAGTTTTCGAGATGGTTGGTCACCACCAGGTTGTTGACCACCGTTTCCAGCACCTTGTCCACGGGCCCCGGCGGCGCAATGAGTCGCGCCTTTCCCAGCCGGTCGAGCACATTGCGCTCGGCATCCATGTTCAACTGCCGCACGCTCTCGACGGGGGACAAGTCCGACGCAACTTCGCTGCTGTCACGAACAGGCGCGGAAGCTTCCACCAGGATATTGGTCCACTCCTGCTGCTCCTGCTGGGCGGTGAGGTCGTAGCCCCAAAACCGCGTTTCCGACTTGTAACGGAGCCGCTTGCCGAGGTCAGATTCCTGGCTGTAAATGTAAACAGGCAGCCACTCTCCGGGTTGAAGATTCTCGCGCCAACAATCAAAGTGGAGGTAAAAACTCCCGCGTGGAGGATTGAGTCGCGTCCCATTCAAGCGAACGATCGCATAGTTATGATCCTCAACCCAAATGCGTCCTTCAAAGGCGCCGATTGCCTTACGGTCCTGGGGATGGACATCGATGGCCAAGCAGCGGACGTCGCCCAAGTATTCCCAGCGGACAGGCTCGAAGGCGTAGTGCTTCCGATCAAAGTTATTCTCATCCACCACCAAGGGTTCCACCGCGAATTCGTTCAGGTGGAGGTGGGCTCTCAGCATCTCGGGGAGGCGACGCAACCACTCAGACTGGGAATCCCCAATGAAGGATGATTCCTTCACCTTATTGTTGTTCTTCGTGGTAAAGCTCAACCGGCCCAAAAAGTAAGCATCGTCTGTGACGACTTCCCCCAGTTCAGGGTTCGGCTGATAGTACTGAAGGTACGTCTCGACACGAGGCGAATATTCCTGGAGTTTCGTGCGGATTTGCCGCTCATTCGAGATGATGCGATAGATGATGTTGGCGATTTCCGGAGGTTCCGGCGGCTCATTTGTCTTGGGGGTCTTTGATTTGTCACGCCCCGCTAATGGCAAAAGCATCGGGGTAGCAAGCACAATGACGAGAAGTAACCAAGTGGTGCGTCCGATGCGAAGAGTCGACATGTCTTCCCCCCGACTAACTGGATTGGCCGGCCAGCCGGAACT
>JBEKLF010000517.1:0-3575 GCA_050010335.1 Terriglobia bacterium | reverse complement strand
CAGCGGCCACCAGCGCCGTCCCCAGCGGCAGCGGGAGGATGTTCATCCTCTCAATGTTCGCGGAGATGAGAAGGACCCTCACAGCTTAACCCCCGTGTCCGTGTTAATCGACGGCCGGAACCGTACCGCGCTGTCTTGCCTTCCTCATGAGCAGCAGCAAGGGAACAGTTGCCAAAAACAGGAAACCCATAACCCGGAACACTTCCACAAAGCTGATCAAGGTCGCTTGTTGCCGAAGCATACCGTAAAGGACGCCGACGCCACGATGACCCGCCGTGCTCCAGTCGAAACCCCGTTGGAAAAAGAGCCCCCTTCCCAGCCCCAAAAACTGCTGGCTCCGCAGGTCGCAGCGTGTTACATGCGCGGCCAGAATCGACTGATTGAACTGGGACCGCCGCACGCACGCATTGCAGCGGACTTTGCAGTCTATTGCATCTTGCAGCAGTGCCTTGCGAACGAAAATGCTCTCGACTTCTCCTGACCAGGCACCAGCTGCACGCGGTTTCGGCAAGGTTTCATTCCGCACGAGAGCTTTTTACTTACCCCAGTATATCCCCGAACAAGGTACAGAGTGTGTGGGGCCGAAACAGCAGATCCCGTGTGGTCAGACCAGCGGAGAAAGGGCAAACAGGCCTTCCGCCAGGGCACGCCCGATATTGGACATGAGATCCACTTTTCCATTCACCGCATAGAGATGGGGTGTCAGCGCCCAAAGTTCACGCTCGATGCGGCGCGGGGTGATCTCGGTTCCACCCTGGCGATGTTCCAGTTCCGTCACGAGCATGGGCAGAACCTTGTCGCTGAGGCGCAGCGCGGTGTCCACCACAAAGAGGGTCACATCGGGACGGACCAGGTATACGCGGTCGAAGAAGGCGACCACTTCGTGCATCTCGAGGTTTTTAGGCGGAGACGACTTCAGCTCAAGATAAGCCAGTTTGCCTTCCGCGGCGGCGACTATATCGAGGTCGCCGCCCACGCCTCGGGTGTGAAATCTGACGCCCGCCGCCACGTCGAAACCAAACCGGCGGCTGAATTCTCGCGCAACGTACCATTCCAGCGTTCCCCCGAAGCTCTTCGCGGCCCAGAGCAATCGGTAGCGGCCTTGAGAGGTCCGTTCCGCGAGACCAAGTCCGACCAGTACCCTCGCATACTCCCTCGCCCGAGCCCGCTCCAACTAGCGTGTCGCTTCCTCCAAAGCAAATCCCTCAGGGTGGAGAATTGCCCCGCGTAGAAAAAGGCGGAAAGCATAATGGCCGAGCAGTTCCGTAAGCCGTGTGGCTTTCTCCTCTTCGAAATCCTCCGGGAATGGCAAATCGAGTCGCGACTTGCTCGGACGCAACCCCCGGCGAGACAGCATGGCCATCGCTTCCCCGCAGGGAAGGAGCGTTCCCTGTGGCCGCGGCGGTCGGGCCGCTGCTGCTTCAAGCTCCAATTCGCGAGCTGTGCGGGCTTTCCTCATAAGGGTGACTCTGCCAGGGTTGCGAGCCTCCCCGGCGCAGGGCGGCGGAACAGATTGTGATTCTTCCCAGCGAAGCGAGCGCCGGCAAGACGCTGTAAATCGCCACTCATCGTGGTGAAGCAGGCTACTTGCCTGTCGCGTCCGTGCCAGACGGATACCAAATAGGACGCACTTCCCGCAGAAAGATCCGTGCCGTGGCTGGGCCAATATACTTGAACTCCTGCAGCCGCTTAGACAGCTCCGCAGGAGTTTTCGACTCGGCAAGAAGGTTGGTCAGCGAGCCATAGCGCTCCTTCAACTCCTTCGAGACGTGTAGGAGTTTGGTCGCGGTAGAGAAATCAAAGCGAACATAGTGGGCTTCATCCAGCCGCCGGACCAGTTCATCCCACCCGGCCAGGAGAATCGCATCGGGACTTAAGAGTCGAGCCGCAGCCAGCATTAGAAAAGCTCGCTCCGCAACCTGTTGCTGAATCGGCTTCCCGTAAAGCAGGCAAGCCAGGAACCATTTGAATAGCTCCTCCTCCTTTTTCGAGGACAGTAGGACGCCCAGATCTTTGGTAATGTTTGTTCCCTTTACGTTCATCTCTTCGTTCAGAATGGAAAGTGGTGACTCGCCGCGCCCGTTTTCATGCCCGAGTGCCTAGCCACTGGCGTATAAGCGTATCTATCAAGGCCAGTCAAGGCCAATCGGGGTTATGCTTGGGCATATGCGAATTGTCCCGAGGGCCTCACTGATGTTAATCCCATCCGGGACTATACTGCTGCTATCAGCCATGGCCTCGCAATTTACTCCTCCGACTCGCGCGCAGCAGCTTGCTGCCATCGGCCTGACGACGGGGCTACCGCTGCCACTTCAGCGGGCACTGGAGCCTCGCGATGATTTTCTGTCCATCCCTGAGCCCGAACCCAGCGACTGGCTTCGAAACCACACCGAAATCGGACAGACGTTTGACCAGTTCACTCACTCTCTGCCGAACCGGCCGGATAATCACTGGAGTAAACTCTACCTCCAGCCGCTGGGCAGATTCAATGAAAGCGATTCGCCCTCGCTCGACCAATTGCGGCAGTTCACCGCGGCCTTCTTCATGATGGAGGTGGTTGTCCTGCCACCCTCGGACTGGGCCCAGGACCACATCACCAGCCGGCGGAACCCCTGGACCGGCCAGACGCAGCTACTCACCGGCGACATCCTAAATGCACTTGAGGCTCGGTTACCCAAAGACGCTTTCGCGCTGTTGGGCATAACGATGACAGATCTCTATCCGGACCCGAGTTGGAACTTCGTCTTCGGCCAGGCGTCGACTCGCAACCGTGTGGGGTTTACAGCTTCTCCCGTTACGATCCGAGGTTCTATGGTCAAACTCCCAGCGCCGACTCGCGCATGGTAATGCTCCGGCGCAGTTGCAAAGTCCTGGCCCACGAGACGTGTCATATGTTCGGCATCGAGCACTGCGTCTGGTTTCGCTGTCTGATGAACGGGTCGAATCACCTCGCCGAATCTGACACCAGGCCGCTGCACCTCTGCCCGGTGGATCTCCGCAAACTTCAATGGAGCATCGGGTTTGATGTGGTTGAGCGCTACCGACGCCTTCGGGACTTCCACCGGCAGGAGGGGTTTGAGGACGAGGCGCAGTGGTTGGACAAGCGGCTTCGATTCATCGCGCCAAACGACGGGAGCAGTGATACGCGTTGAGTTGGCGCAACAAATTACCTGTGGGTGGGGTTATAGCAACGACAGGTGCGGGCTTGGAGACCATCATTTACCATCCTCGCGCCGAGCCTCGGCTTCCGCCAACCAGCCTCGTTGCAATTCCGCCTCGGGTACGTTGCTCAGATAGGGCTTGATGTCGAGGATGGGTGTGCCGTCCAGCATGTCTACGGCCCGGACGCGGAGGCGGTTGCCCTCACGGCCGAGCAGTCGCACCACGGTCAGGCCGATAGGATTCGGGCGACGGGGCGACCGCGAGGCAAACACGCCGTGAGCCCGCGTGTCACAGGGCGGCGTGCCCACCAATTCATAACCCTGGCTGCGATCGAAAACCCACAGAACGTAGAGATGAGAAAAGCCGTCCACGTCTTGCAGGCCGGCCGCGAACTCGGGAAGGATCTCCAACCA
>JBEKLF010000516.1:0-3598 GCA_050010335.1 Terriglobia bacterium | reverse complement strand
AACTCTACCGCCCGGTGTTTCCTTGCTTAATCCGAGGTGGGTGCGGTCGTCGTGGTAGTAACGGACGTATTCAGAGAGCAGCCGTTTCAGATGGCGTTCATTCACCACGATAATATGATCCATCAAGTCTCGGCGGCAGCTCTCGACCCAACGCTCCGCCACACCGTTGGATCAGGTCGTCAACTACACTCCATAGAGACTATTCAGAACGACGTTTCCGCGTAACTCACCCTTACCATCCTCTGTTCCAACGTGAGTTCGAATGGATGGACTGCCGCCAGAACTGGGGGGAGGACCGCGTGTATTTCTACGACGAACGAGGCCAGTTGACCTCGCTACCGGCGCGCTGGACGAGTGTAGTGGGGGAGGACCCGTTCGTGGTCATAGCGGGAGGCCGCTCGTATTTTCGAGTTGAGGACCTAATTGAATTGGTGCGTTTGGTGGAGGGTTTACGGTCCTGAAGCCCCGGAAGGCGTGTAAAGGGAATTATGCCGTATGTGTTAAAGGAATTATGCCGGAGCTTGCGCCGAAGCCTAGAGTTTGCGGTGGGTGTATACGTGCATCATCCGCTTATTTCGAGAACTAAATTCGAGTTGGAGGATAGAAAAGGCTTGACAGGGAGCAAGTTAATGTATATAATTAATGTTACACTCGTTCGCCGGATTTGCTCCGGAGGAGCCCATGTCCCCTTCCTCACGCCGCGACGCCAAGCGCCATATCCTGCGCGCCCAAGGCACCTTGAATCCCCGCCCGCAGGAGGTGGCCCACGCCCTATTCCAGGAGAGCGACTTCTTCGATCCCCGGGACTTGCTGCAGGTCAAGTACGAGATGCTGCGCCAAGTGAGGGTCGAAAACCAAGCGGTGAGCCATGCGGCGGAGGCTTTTGGTTTCTCCAGACCCTCCTTCTACCTAGCCCAGGCGGGCTTCGCAGCCAGGGGACTCGCAGGATTGATTCCCCAGAAGCGGGGACCTCGGCACGCCCACAAGCTCACGGCCGAGGTGATGGAGTTCGTCCAGCAGGCCCGAGCTGCCGCACCATCATTGCGGAGCGAGGAACTGGCGGCCCGGGTGAAGAAAGCCTTCCGTCTCCGGGTCCATCCTCGCAGCCTGGAGCGCCGGCTTGGGCAGCAGCAAAAAGAACGACGTTGAGCGACCCTCCCGTTGCTCCCCTGATGGCCCAGGAGGGAATCGTGAACCAATATGAGGAACTCCGGCGACAAGTGCGGGGTGAGTTAGGCGGCAGGCGCGGAGCCTTGGGCCTGGCGCTGTTTATTCGCCAGGGGATGAAAGGCTGGATGGAAGCCTGGTCCCACTGCCTGCCGGGTGGGATTCCGATGAAACCTCAAAATCCATCCGGCCCTGAGGAGAGGGTTCCTCTCGATCTGCACAGCGAAGTGGTTACGATTCTGGCGAGCATGGTACTTCACAGTCGGCTGGAGGGGAGAGGATGAGAACCGAAATGCCGCAGAAGGTTCAAGCCAACCATTTGAAACGCGACGCCTACCTGTATATCCGACAGTCCACGCTCCGGCAGGTCTTTGAGAATACCGAGAGCACCCAGCGCCAGTATGCGTTACGCCAACAGGCCGTGGCCCTGGGCTGGCCTTTGGAACGGATCATCGTGATTGACAACGATCAGGGCCAGTCGGGAGCTTCGGCAGTAGACCGGGAGGGATTTCAAAGGTTGGTGAGTGAAGTGGGGATGGGGCGAGCAGGGATCGTTCTGGGTCTCGAGGTGTCGCGTCTGGCGCGCAACTCCGCGGACTGGCATCGACTGCTGGAGATCTGCGCGCTCACCGACACGCTCATTTTGGATGAAGATGGCATCTACGACCCGGCGCACTTTAATGATCGCCTGCTGTTAGGGCTGAAAGGCACGATGAGCGAGGCGGAACTGCACGTGCTGCGAGCCCGGTTGCGAGGCGGAATCCTCAGCAAAGCTCGGCGCGGTGAGTTGGAGATCCCACCTCCGGTCGGATTGGTCTATAACGGCTCGGGCCAACTCGTTCTCGATCCGGACCAGCAGGTGCAACAGGGCCTTCGACTCTTGTTTGAAACCTTCCGTCGTACAGGATCAGCCCTGGCCACGGTGAAGGCCTTTCGCCAGCAGGGGCTGCTGTTTCCCCGGCGCCTGCGGGCGGGGCCCCACCAAGGAGAGTTGGTATGGGTGGAGCTTGTTCACAGCCATGTCCTGCGCGTCTTGCACAATCCTCGGTATGCCGGGGCCTACGTCTTTGGCCGGAGTCAGACGCGCAAGAAGCTGGAGGGTGGCGTGACGGTGAAGTGGTTGCCTCGCGAGGAGTGGGACACTTGCCTTCCTGGGGCCCATGCGGGTTACCTCTCCTGGGAAGAATATGAGAACAATCAGCGGCGGTTACGGGAATCCGCGCAAGCTTGGGGTACCGACCGTCGTCAAAGCCCTCCGCGGGAAGGTCCAGCGCTTCTGCAGGGATTAGTGATCTGTGGCCGCTGTGGGAATCGGATGACCGTGCGTTATCATGTTTACCGGTCACGCTTGGCCCCCCATTATGTGTGTCAGCGGTACGGTATCGAACACGCTCAAACCATCTGCCAGACGGTTCTGGGAGCGGGTATCGACCAGGCCATCGGGGAACTGCTGATCGAAGAGGTCACTCCATTAGCCCTGGAGGTGGCGCTGAGCGTGCAGCAAGAGCTTCAGTCTCGTTGGGAAGAAGCGGATCGGTTGCGCCAAACCCAAGTCGAGCGCGCCCGATATGAAGCGGAGCTGGCCGAGCGGCGCTACTTGCATTGCGATCCCGACAACCGGCTCGTGGCTGATTCGCTCGAGGCCGACTGGAACCACAAGCTGCGTGCTCTGGGAGAGGCTCAGCAAGAGTATCAACGTCAACGTCAGGTCGACCGTGGATTGTGTCGGGAAGAGGAACGCGCTCAGATTTTTGCCCTGGCCACAGACTTCCCTCGGCTGTGGCGCGATGCGAAAACGCCACATCGAGAACGGAAGCGTATGGTCCGCCTTCTATTGGAGGACGTCACGTTGACCCGCCATGATGAGATCACGCTTCAGATCCGCTTCAAGGGTGGAGCTACAAAGACCCTGCATCTGCCCATCCCCCTCAATGCCTGGAAACAGCGTACCACCAAGCCGCAGGTGGTGGCGGAGATCGACCGGCTCCTGGATCAACGTACTGATCGGCAGATCGCCACCCTGCTGAATGAACGCGGCTGGCTCTCGGGCGAAGGCCGGCCCTTCAGCCCTCACATGGTCGCGCGTATACGGCGTAACTATGCCTTGAAGAGCGGTTACACTCGCCTACGCGCAGCCGGCCTGTTGACCCTGCAAGAAATGGCTAAGCTGCTCGGCATCTCCACCGGGTGGGTGAAAGTCTGGCGGGACCATGGTCTGTTAAGAGCTCAAGCCTACAATGAGAAAAACGAGTGTTTATATGAACACCCCGGCGATGATCCGCCGCGCAAGATGCAAGGGACGAAGCTCGCTGCTATACATCCGCGCATAATTAAAGGGACATAATCGGCCCCTGTATGGCATACTTCTCGCAGGAGGAGTAGCCATGCTTCCTCGCCTGCTGCGGTTGCATCCTAAAACCTATGATCGGTT
>JBEKLF010000515.1:0-3609 GCA_050010335.1 Terriglobia bacterium | reverse complement strand
GCCGCCTAGCTTCTCAGCCGTGCGCCGGGTGGCAGTGGTGCCGTCGCCCCAGCACTTCCGCTCAGTGGCCGTCCACCAAGCATAGGAACTGGGAAAGACGTTCTCGATGTCATCGTCGATCAGCATAATGTGAAGGTCGTGGCACTCTTCACCGTAATGCTCGGTCAATTCTGGATCGACTTCCCACCCAACCCGGTTGGCTGACTTCTTCTTGCGCAGGAAAACGAAGTGGTCGAGCTTGGTGGGATGGTTGCAATCTCCATTGGGTGGCAGTCCGATGGAGACCTTGGTGCAAACGGACAGCCGTTGGACAACACGGCCGTCTTGGTCGTGCGTGACGCCTATGATCATGGGGACTCCTCCTTCGAAAGGTTGTGAGAGGGGATTGGGTTATCACGGAGAAATGCCCGAACACACCCTCTTACAACGCGCTAGAATTGTCACAATGAAGCGAAGTCGCCCTCTTTCCGGTGCCGCCGTCCGAGTCTCCCTCGCGTTTTTCCTCCTGTATCGGGTGACCGTTGCCGGTGACGCGGCCCATTGGATCACAAGCGAGGAACAAGACCAAATCGTGCAGAGATTGCGCGCTGTTCTGCCCGCCGGTTCAATCATTACAGCAACGTCGTTGAATCGAACTCCAGAGGACTGGTACACCATGGATTCTCGGGGATTTGAGATCGACGGCCAGCACGGTCAACACGAATTTCGTATATGGTTTCTTCCGAGAGATTGGATTGGTATCCGGCGATTTGCGGCCGACCGGACGCGACTGGTTTACTGGGAAGGTGTTCTCCTTGGCTCGAACTACAAAACCGTGACAAACACCGACAGTGTTCCTATCTACGAGGCAATCGAACGGCTTGGAATGTCTACGCCATCGCTTGTGAACAGCGGCTGGGGAACCGCCCAGGAAATATACAAGGATCGCTTGCCGGAAGTCGCCGAGCAAGCGAAACTGCTGATAACCCGCTTCTGTAAGGACGATCCCTGCAAAGGCGAAGCTGCTTATTCTCTGATCGTTCTAGGCACTCCCGCAAAGAGCGTTACCATGGATTGTGCTGAGCACGCGACAGGCAGAGCACAAGAATTCTGTGTTTCGGCGTTAGGATATTGGAAAGGTAAAGATAGCGTCCAAGTGCTGGAGCGTGTAATCTCCAGCCCCGCCTCCTCTTCTCGGGTCCAGAACTATGCGGCCATTTCACTAGACTGGATCGCCGACCCGTCGGTGGGCCCCACACTTCTAAGGGCGTTACACACCGTGCAGCACCCCGAGGCGGCGGCCAACGTGTCGGCAGCCTTGGAGAGAATCCATTATGCTCCGGCCGCACCTGAAATCCTGGCGCAATTGGAGAAAGAATCCGATCCCTTCTACCAAACTTATTACGCCAAGGCCTTGGCAACCCTTCGATACCAACCGGCCGTGCCCGCCATCCGGAAGCTGTGCAAGACCACAGAGGTCACCCCAGAATGGATTTGGAACAAGCAGCAAAAGACATATCTCGGTTGGTCTCCTGAGATAGCACTCCTGCGCCTCACTGCGTCTTGGGGCCAGCCTTCCAACGGCATACGGCTGCTATTGCTACCGCCAGGCAACGTGCAGTCGTCTGCACCAATCCAATTGACGGCCCTCATCGAGAATACAGGCGATAGGCCTTTGGACATATTAGCGACATCTGGGGATGTCATTGTGGACGGCAAGGCATACTCCCGCAGAGACTCGCTGATTATGGATGGGAACATCACGCTAAGTGTAAACGATGTAGCCTTACGTTCCATCGGATTGACTGGCTTGATCATCGATGGCGGAGTCCATAAGGTCGAATACCGGTTGGAGAACGCTGTTTCGAACCAACTGACTTTGAACGGTCGGTCGGATTATCCAAAAGGTGATTGAAGCCCTTAGACGCGGTCTGATAGCAGCCCCTAGATTACCCATTTGGTGTCGGGGAACGCGGCCCACTCCGTCAAGCGCCATTGCACTGCCCTCCGTCTCTACGCCTTCCGTCTCCAACCACTGGCACTTTTGAGCCTGTAGAGCGTGCTTCTGGACTCCTGCGGGTCTCCGCCAGCCAAGGTTTCCGCGTATACCAGCAAGCCAGCTTCTGACCGACTGGGATGAAATCGTACAAACACTCCGGCCCTTATTGCTCCGCTTTCATTAATCGATAAAGCTCTCACTTCGGCGATCTGACCCGTCAGCACGTCTCGGTGCTGCCAAATCCACTGCCGTTGTTGATTGGTCAACTGGAACGAACCAATCTCGCTCTCCACGCCGGTCGGTCCCTCCACGACCATGGCTCCCAGACTGCCAGCGAACTTGCCTGCGCCTTCAATGCAACGGGTCACTTTCACATCGATGGTGTCATTCGCCTTCACCTTGAACCATTCGTCCACGGAATCTCGGTACTTCACGACAACGCCTTAACTGAAAGGGAGGCCACGCCGGTCACGGATGATGCGGCGATAGAATTCAACGGGGTCACTGCCCTCAGGCATTGCGGGGACGACATGCAGATGCCTGTTGAATAAACGGAGCTCCGCAATTACGCCTTCATAGAGTTCACGCCGCTGCCCATAGGGCATCCGGCTGACATCCCGGCCTTTGAGCTTCGCAATGTCCCACGCGTAGAACTGGACTGCACCTCGCTCCTGCTGTATGCGAATGGAGTTCTCGGGCAAGGCATTCAGGATTCCGCCCACGCGGGCAGCTCCGTCGTCATGATGAAGCTCCCCTTTCAATTGGGTTCCTTCCTGCTCGGGTCCTGGAAAGAGCCTGCGAGCCAGCCACACGGGAGAATGATTGCGGAGGTCCTCGATGGCGGGCAGCTTATCGTAATAAGCCTGTCCTTCCGGTCGGTGACTGCGATAAACAGCACGCAGGTTGTGGATGGCCACGTTCGCCAGACTGCCATCGTCTTTCCATTCGACGCTGACGGGGCGATCTGACTGGCGGAGGGTCTTGAGGAACTCTGGCGGCTTCAGGTGAATGTCGGGCTTCGCCACCAGAACAGATTCGTCCTTCATGCGGACGACCAAATACTGGTTCTTCTCGAACGCTTGCCGGAAGGCATAGCGTCCCTTGAAGAGTCCATTGGCGATATTGACCTCGAAGGATTCCGTGTGCGGGTCAACACCTTCGGCAACGAAGTCATAGTGGAAGCCTGCCTTTTCGGCGTCGTGTTCGTGAACGTTAATCTTGCCAAGTTGGCGGCTTCCACCGACCTTGATAACGCCTGTGCCGGAATATATAAGCCTCTTTTCGCCCTTGCCGTATCCTTCCTTGATGACGCCGTAAAAGTCGTCCACGGAGTGGGGCTCATTCTCTACCGCTAAGGCTTTAGGTCGCTGATCGGTGGGCAGCCCTTTCTTCAGGGTGAACTTGGCGTATTCTTTGGCAGTCCGTGGACCTGCGAGGAGAGCACCATCCACTGCTTTCATTTGGAGTGCACTATTCAAGGCCAGTTGCCGGGTTCCGAGCGGCTCGGGCGTACCCAGAAGTTCCTTCGCTTTGCCGAGAGCAAGTCCGAACAGCAGTCTTCCAGCTTCATGTGCGAGTGTTTCTCCCACGCTGAGCGCCAGGTTCGCCAGACGATTCATCTTCGACCTCAA
>JBEKLF010000514.1:0-3955 GCA_050010335.1 Terriglobia bacterium | reverse complement strand
AAGGAGTTTCAAAGTGGATATCTTGTCGCGACATAGAAAAATGTGCGCCGCGACATCGAGGCGAGCCTTACCGGCCAAGTCCCGGATTTGCCTCTCCAGAAATTCCACCGATACAGCAGGCTCGGTCAGGGGCAACGTGTAAGGCACTTCGTAGGGCACGAGCAGCCGTATGTGTGCTCCCAGTTTTTGTGCCAGGCCTTCTGCCATTTGCAGGGCCGCCAGCGTTCCTGCCGCGTCCGTGAAGATGACCAGAACTTCCAGTTCTTGCGCCAGGTCCTCTGCCGTTTGCAGGGCCGCGAGAGTTCCCAGGGGGCCCGGGAAGATCGCGAAGACCTCCGGAATCTTATAGGTGTGCCCGTGAATCGGATCAGGGCGCTTGACTTCATGAGAGAAAACCGAGGAAGCGAGACGGCAATCACGATCTGAATAGGTTTCCATGCGAGTCACCTTAACGATGATGCTCGCCCACCCATAAAGAAGTCCTTAAAAGTTGCTAAAAATTTTTTTAGGATTTGTTGGGAAGATTAAACCGGTAGCCAACCCAAGACTCGGTCAGAAGGTACACGGGATGGGAAGGATCAGGTTCGATCTTTTTGCGAAGCTGATTGATCATGACGTGCAGGTACTCCACTTGGTCACCATAATCTGGCCCCCAAATGGCTTGGAGGATTTTCTTATGAGGAATCGCGACGTTTGGGATCGTAATCAAGTACTGAAGAACCTCAAATTGCTTCGGAGTAAGGCGAACATCGCGCCCCTCGACCGACAGATGACGGCTGAGTAAATTCACTTCGATGCGATCAAACGCAACAACCATTGGACCTTCGCGTGGCGATAATGGCACACGCCGGAGATTTGCTCGAACGCGTGCGAGCAACTCCGGCATGCTGAATGGCTTCGTCACGTAGTCATCGGCCCCGGCGTCCAGGGCCTCGACCTTGTCGGGTTCCGTCTTTCGAACCGTGAGCATAATAATGCCGACATCCGAATTCGCCCGGATCGAACGGCACGCGGCAAGTCCACCCATCCCCGGCATATTGCGGTCAAGTATGATTAAGTCGTATCTCTCGTCCCGAAGTTTCTCCAGCGCCTCTTCCCCATTGCGGGCGTCAGCCACCATGTACCGTTGCTTCGTTAACGCGGATCTCATCACTCGCCGAATCTGAGGTTCATCATCGACAACCAGAATTTTCCCCGTACTCATGGCTTTCTATCCTCGCTGAATATTGGCAGGGTGAAGGAGAATTTAGCGCCGCCCTCCCGCCGATTCTCCGCCCACAATCGCCCTTGATGCGCGTTGATAATATCGCGTGCAACGCTTAGACCCATTCCAGTTCCCGGTACCAAATCCCGAGCCCGGCTTCCTCGATAGAATCTGTCAAAGATCGATTCGAGTTCGTTCTGAGGAATGCCTGGCCCTTGGTCACAAACTCGCAGTGTGACGATAGCGTCAGTCGTGTCGGCTGATATGGCAATCGTTGAACCAGGCGGTGAGTACTTGACTGCGTTTCCGAGCAACTGCCGTAGCGCGAGGCCCATCAAGTCGGGGTCCGCATTCACGGCAGGAATGCCCTCTAAAATCTGAATTTCCAGTGGCCGTCCATCCAAAGGACTCTTCATCCGATCAAGGGAGGAGCGAACCAGCTCCGCTATGGGAAGTTGACAGCGCCGGATGCGGGGCCTGCCCGGTTCGATGCGCGCCATGTCTACTGTCTCATCAATCATTCCGCCTAATTTATCTGCTTCCTCTTCCACCACCGCCAGCAGATCGTCCTCCTCCAGTTCGTGCCCATATTCCGAGCGTACGGTGGTAATGGCACCCTTTATCGAGGTGAGCGGGGTCATAAAATCATGTGCCAAAGCGTCAAGGAGAACGCTCCTCAGGCGCTCATTTTGGCGCGCCGCTTCCATCCTGCTCGCAGATGCCTGTTGGCGAGCGCGCTCCACGGCAATTCCTACCAGGTTAGCAATTGCTTGCAGAGCGGGTTCTGAAACGGCGGGACCGATGGCTCCAAGACTGCCCACAATTCGGCCTCCCAAGGAAACGGGCGCGACAATGACTTCAACCCCTTCCGGTGTGGATTCCTTCCTCCACACAAACCAAGAGGCTTCTCCAGTCGCTACCGCGCGGAGAACTTCTAGCTCAAACCTAGAGTCGGGTGGGCCAGTCATGCTCAGTTCCCCGGTCAGTCCGTCGCAATAAGCTACTCCGAAAAAGCCGAACTCCTCTTGCACCTGCCCGGCGATCTGCGCACCAAGATCCCTCGTCGTGTCGACTAGCATCAGCGATCGGCTGAGCTGGTAGAGGCGCTCAACCTCGATCCGTCGCGCCTGAGCTTCATTGGCGCGCTGACGAGCACTCGAAGAGAGTTTGCTGGCGGTGATGGCGGTTACGAGGAAAACGCACAGCGCGACCCAGTTCTGCGGATCAGCGATGGTGAGCGATAGAATCGGAGGAAGGAAAAAATAATTGAGGCAGAGCATCGCTGCCACTGACGTCACAAATGATTCCGCCAAGCCCCATTTAGCTGCTATCACTAGAACGACTAATACATATAAGAACCCGGCAATCAGACTATTGACGTGCAGCAGTGAGAAGGCTGTCCAAGTGATTCCCGCGACCAGCGAGAGGCACGCCAACATTCTCATCGTGCCGGCTGCAAGACGGCGAATTGATTTTGCTTTGGCTAAGTTCATGGCAACATAGCGCCTTGGGACCACCCACCCGCCAACGTTGCGATCTCTCCTTCCTGATTGTGCTCCCGTACTGTCTCCGATTGAAAGTCTTATGATTCACATCAGGACTTCTACGTCGATGTCCCCTATCCGTCGCAGGACATTGACCGCGACGTCGTGCTCATGTCGCACCAACAGAAGATCCACGCTCGCGCCGCCGACTGAGAGATTCATAATTCTTGCCCGGCTCAGGAACGGGGGCAAAAAGGGACGAACCATTGAGACCTTGGACTCGAGCGCGTTGATTCTCAGGCCCAGGCACGCTTGCAACATTAGGAACACGGCCGCCGCAGACCAGGCCTTGCGAGCGCAGGCAACCGGGTACAAGATCGGTCCCTGGCCTTCATCCCGTGGGAATCCACAGAACAGCTCGGGTAGGCAAGAAACTGCTCCTTTTCCCGGGGGCCAACGTAGTGTAATTCCTGGTGCGTGTGTGTTTGTTCTAGGAGCGGATAGTATTTTTGCTGGTTGGTCGGCGTGGAATCATCAAACACCACCATCCGGACGGAGTGGCCATTCCGCCAGAAGTGCTCGTCGTACTGCTCGATAGTCTCGCCGACTTCACGCAGTCGATGGGTGGTGCGAGTTCCGAAAATTCTGACCCCCTAAATTCCAGAAATTCTGAGCCGTCCGACAAGCGCCGGAAAGGTTAGAAACTTCCCTTGGCTCCGCTTTGTTGTTGCCAGTCGAGCGGAGCGGAGGGAGGAGGACCTGATAAACGCCCTTCCCGTCAGCAATCACGGAAACTCCCAGGAAACCTTTGAACTGAGAAGGTGTCAGTGTCCTGCTCGATTCGACTCACCATGTGCTGGAGTGCCCTGGAGGGAAAACCGACTTAATTCCGGCTTTCGCGCGGGAAAACCGATGAATGTGATTGGGAGGACGGCCGTGTACAATCTACGTACAATCCACCCCGTGTTTGATATCATTTGGTGGCGTTAGGTGCGACGTAATATCTGTAACTTACGGAGAATTAGGAGTCGTTCGAAGTTCGAGTCCCCCCTTTCGCACCAAGCTTTCCTTTCAAGCGGCTGGCGATGTTTATTGTCCAACTGGCTGTTGGACTTTTTGGGTGGACGTTGCATTGACCTGATTGTGGGTGCACGACGAAGGAGTGAGCGGGCTCACGCCCCCACCCTATGCGCCCGGCGTTCCCAGAAGTCTTCGAAGCGACCGCTGAGTTTGTAACACCGCAGAGCGATGATGGCATTGGAGCCGC
>JBEKLF010000513.1:0-3661 GCA_050010335.1 Terriglobia bacterium | reverse complement strand
TTGGCGCGCGCCAAATCGCCAAATGTGGCTGGCGATCACTGTATGGGTACGCTTTGACCAGAGATCACGATTCCGGAACTCGAAGGCTCTTGGGGTGGATCATTTTTGCCGAGCATCCCTGGGTCAATTCTCGATAGCGCCTAAGCGGAAGATGGGTTCACCGGACGGATACCATATAATTACGGGGGCTAAACTGGGCGGGCTGATGGCGGGATCTCGGACTTCAAAGTAGAGAAGTCCTGGTGTGCCTGTCGCACTTGCTCATCAAGTGTTGTGGCTAGGTCGTTGGCGGTATATCAGCCAAGAAAGCTACTCGTGATTTCTAGCCTTTTCCTTGTCGACATGCTTTTCTTTGAGAAGTTCCAAGCCCTTCTCAGTGTACAGCCGTTGACGGTATTCTTGGCGGAGAGCTTCGACTCCGTAAGAACCCTTTTCCTCATGTTCCCAGCCTTCGTTCCGTCCTCGCCGACGGATTATCAGATTTCCTTGGGCAGTCACTTTTGCTCCCCCCTAATTAATTTCGTCCCTCAAGTAAAAGTTCCAGAAGCAATTGGTCAACTTTCGGTTTTTTGTAACAACGCGGTAAACACAACCGCTTATTTGTTCCCGGAGATACCACATGTCCGGTTTTTCCTCAAGGCGGAACTCCATCGATCCATTAAGAACTGCTGCTAGTAGTTTAGCACACTCCGGTATCGTACGAACTACGAGAACTCCATTGGCCACGCCGGTCTGAAGATTAATTTGGATCGCCAACGGATGGGTTTCTATTAGTGTGCGAGCCCTCTTGTCGTATATTCGCCTTTCGGAATCAGCAATGATCCGACAGAGCCTCTCGATCTCTACCCTGCAGGCCTCACGGAATTTCGTAATTCTCCCGATTTCAGGCAAGGATAGCCATATGCAGCTCTGAACATAATCGTCCAAACCCTGGAAAATCTTGAGGAATTCGTAATCTTCATCGCTCAGTTCACGACTTAGGCGCTCGTCAGCATAAAGCACAAACTTCAACCGCTCAAAAATCGTCAGGGGGTCTGCTTTGACCAGTATTGCAGCGCGCTGAACGGGTTCAATCTTGGGCACATATGCTATTACCGTCTTGCCTTGAGCGAGGGTTGCAGCCAGCTCCGAGTCTTTCCCCAAAGTGTCGGTATCTTGTACGGAGTAGACGGTGCACTCGGCGCGCTTGAGCATGAGGGATTCAACTAGGCCTTTATCCACCCGATTCTTCATGTAACACTGTGTGGGATCAAAATACCTGAGGTCGAGGGCGGCTATCTCCTGGCTGCCCATGAGACGGCTTATGAAATCAAACAGATCCTGGTATTCCCACGCTTTGCGCATCGACGTGGCAAAATACACATCCATATGGTCCCAGGTGAGATACACATCCTGGTTCATACGGGCGGTCGCGCGAACACGTGATAACCGGGCATCGTTCTCCTCCAGTCCTTTGAGAGATGCCTCCAAGAATGATTTAAATGCTTTTGGACCGCCATCCCCGTGGGCGCGGAAGTTGTCGACAATCGAGTCGAGGGACTGTTGTTCATCCGCTGCCGATTGCTGCTTGACGTCCTCTTGGAACTCCTCCCAGCGGTCGCCGTAGTCTCTCGCATTGAGCACGTTGAGAAAGAAACGACATAGTTCTACGTCCTTGATGATTTCGGACGGGCTAAGGTACCCCACCAAGGGAGTGTCCTCGCGATCGATCGGCTGAACGCCTGTGAGCCGGCGCGCGCGCGCAGCAAAGTCAGTCGGCTTTTTGACTTGCAGTTCGCGGTGGAAATCCTCGAAGCTCTTGCGGCGCGCCAGGGTGCGGAAAGCGTAGATGAAGTTTCCGTAGCGCAGTAGAGCTGCCTTTTGAAATCTCTCGATGGACTCAGGGATATTTCCTACCTTGCACGATTTTCCAAAGAAATGATCAAAAAAGGGGCGCCCAATGCGGTCTTTATTTACGAGTAGCAAGAGTTCATTAAACTGCGAGCAGTCCATTGGCCTTTGATCATCAGTAAGAATGGCGCGAAGGCATTCTTCATCCGTAGGCTGGACGTCCTTTACTGGGGTGCCGGTCAACTTCTCGACTGCGTCTTTGAATTCTTGAACCAGCATGTCGATCCCCTCTTCGGTCGCCAAGCGGGCTGGAATTAGCCCGGTGTCCACGTTCTCCGACCGAGAACCACCATGCAAAGCTGACCTATATACATCGCGCGATGGACAAATGCAATAGAGTTAAAACTACGCGGGGCGGCGCCCACTTGACGATAAGTCGCTAAACCGTTCTTGTGACATGGAGTTTGGCAGAATGCCCGATTGAGAGAATTCCTTGAAACGTGGCTGGGATTGAGTGGGGCTGTGTTTGCCACCCCAAAGGGCGCACACATCCCCTCAGGGATCGGCCTGGGCATAGTTGACACTGACCCACTACCGATGCCAAGAATCCATTGGCTTCTGGCTCGTAAAGTGGTATTGGTGGGCAGGAGGCGGTCCATGAGCCACCCGTCAACGCAACCGCTGAGGCAAAGCCCGAGCGGTTGGGAGCAGGACACCCTCAACCACTGGAAGGAGTTTCGCCCGAAAATGTACCAGGACCTCCTGAGAAACGGACAACTTCATCAGAGGGTCAAGGAGGTAGTAAGGGACACGAAGGAGGAACTACTGAACCTACAGGAGAAGGGCGTCCCGTGAGACCATCCAAAGGGAGGGACCTACACATGAAACGGATATTGCTGATGCTATTCGCGATTTCCTTGTTCTGGGCATGTGTCGATGTGGTTTCGCTGCTTCCTGCGTGCCCGCCAGCCACGCGGGCGGCAACCCAAACAACATCTCAGGATATTTTGCTCGCTGCGGAAAAGGCTCCCGATTCCCAAGCGGCGGCTCCCCAGGATGTCTTCATTCTGAGAGACTCACCGCTCGGCGTAGTGAAGTTCGAGCACAGACTTCACCAGGAAAGGGCAGCCAACAAGTGCGAGATATGCCATCACGTATCCAGGGAGGAAAAGCCAACCAAGTCGGCCCAGCAATCCTGCTTTGACTGCCACACGAAACCGCCTCAGCCGGGGATGAAGACGGGACGGCAGGCTGCGTTCCACAATCCGATGGCCCAGGCTGGCACCTGCATTGATTGCCACACGAGGCAGAACGCTCTAGGCAAGAAGGCACCGACGAGGTGCATGGACTGCCACAAAAGGGAGAATACCTAGTCTCACCTCGCATGGTGACCATGACAGCATTTCCTCAGCAGGAACGCCGGGACGACTGGAACTACTGGGGTGGCCCAAGACTACTGCTTCTGCGCCACCGCCCAGTCCGCCTCCGGTCTACACAGCCCTACAGCTCACCAATCATTGAAAGCGGACTTTCGGCGCACTATAATCTGCCCATGAACTTGGACGAATGGACGGATGACGATATCCGCCAATGGCTTTTACTACGAGCCATTGAATGGACCAACTGGCCCGCCTTCCTTTCCCAATTGCTGTCCCCTCTCTTCCTTGTTGCAGCTTGGTGGCCCGTGGTGATCGTCGGTGTCTTAGAGATTATCCGTAAATAATAATTGAACTTTCGGAGGGTTTCGGGCAAGATAGTGACCCAAGATGCCACAGATAAAATCTTGGGAAGTATCCGACGAGTTTTGGGTGAAGGTGGAGCCCCTGATACC
>JBEKLF010000512.1:0-3681 GCA_050010335.1 Terriglobia bacterium | reverse complement strand
CCCAGGAGGACCCGGCACAGACGGTGCAACCGACACTGAAAATGTAGTGCCGACCTTTGAGAACCCTTCGCCAAAAACAAACCACTTACTGCTCTCCTACCCCCTCAACTGCGAAAGTTCGGATAGCTCGCCGTCAGTTCCTCAAGCTGCGGCCGAGCCTTGCGGCACGCGGCCCTCCGTTCCGGGCCTTTTTCCAGCTTCGGGAGAGACTTGAGGAGGAGAAGGAATTCCTGCATGTTTTCCGAGGGATCATTGCCGCAGTTCTTCACAAAGTCCTGGATCTCGTCGGAAGTGGGGCCGATGCCGTGGCGTCGCAGCGCCAATCCCAGGTCCTCGTACCGTTGCAGGATTTCATAAGCCCGCAGGCGCTGGGGCCCCGACGCAATTTCTTGGAATTCGATCGCGGCCTTGATGCGTTTCCGGGCGAGCCCGTCGCGCATACGTCCGGCGCGCTTCATCCGCCACAGGGTATCCCCGATACGCTGCACGAGCTCGCCTTCCAAGCCCTCGGCCAGATTGTTCTCCAGGGAGTTCATGAGATCAGCATACTCTTGCGGGTCTTCCCCCAGGGCCTCGAGCGCCCCGTTCTGCGCCTGGGAATAGAATCCGTGACGCAAGTTGGCCGCGGCGACGCGAGCCTTGCCCTCGGGCGTCACGGCCCCCTGCGACAGGCTCCCGTTGGCGCGATGCGCGGCCAGGTTCTCTTCCGTCATTTCGGGTTTGTGGACTAATGACATAAAAGCCTCCCAGGGGCAGTGGCGAGTGGCTAGTTGCGAGCTTTCCGCTTAGTGCCTACTGCCGACTGCCTACCTTTCTCTCACTTCCGCCGGCCGTTTGTCGAGTTCTGCGGCCTAGCACGTCCGCCATCCGGCGGTAGCCTTCAACGGTAGCATATGACAATAGTCTTTGTCAAGAGAAAAGTTATCGCATGCGGTAATAGTTATAAATGATGACAAAAAGTCAGAAATTCCTCTCACCGACTTGACAAAAGGCGAATATAAAGCGAAACTACCTTTGGCTGGACTGCCCGAGGAAGATGGCCCCCACTTGGCAATCACCGGATTAAAAGGAGGGGCACCCATATTTTTTTCGAGGTAGAATTCCAACGCGGGCTGCAAATGAGTGATCATTCCAAAATTGAATGGACGGACGCCACGTGGAATCCCCTCCGCGGGTGCACTAAAATCAGCCCAGGGTGCAAGCACTGCTATGCGGAGACTTTTGCCGAACGATTTCGAGGGGTCCTTGGGCATCCCTATGAGCAGGGTTTTGATTTACGACTGGTCCCAGAAAAACTCTCCGAGCCCCTGTCGTGGTCCTCACCCCGCATGGTCTTTGTCAATTCAATGAGTGACCTGTTTCAGAGCGCGGTACCGGACGATTACATCATGGCAGTTGCCAAAGTCATGGAGATTGCCAATTGGCATACCTACCAAGTTCTGACGAAGAGATCCGGCCGATTGCGTCAGATGCTGAACGGGAAGCTCAAATCTGTGGCGGGGATGCCACACATATGGTGGGGGGTCAGTGTGGAGGATCGGAAACACGGGCTGCCTCGCGTCTCGGATTTGAGAGCAGCTAGCGCGTGCGCCAGGTTTCTGTCCATCGAACCGCTCCTGGAGGATATTGGGGCGATAGATCTGTCCGGGATTCATTGGGTAATCGTTGGAGGTGAGAGCGGTCCCGGCGCGCGGCCGATGCGTGAGGATTGGGTGCAACCAATCCTAAAACAATGCAGGGCGGCAAAGGTACCTTTCTTCTTCAAGCAATGGGGAGGGCGGATTAAGAAAGAAAACGGGCGCACTCTTAATGGCCGGACCTACGACGAACTCCCCCCCCGGCGAACGCTCGCGTTCCCTGAGAGAAAGACACGAGTCGAACTGGCCAGGAATGTTGTTTATTTGGTTGATGTTTAGGAGTATAGTACCGTGGCATGGGCAACAACCTTGACGACGAAAGCAATCAGCAGTTCCGACTCCCACTGCCTGCGCGAGAGGCCTTCCTTTCATTTCCGCCTGAACCGAAACTAAAGCGTCCTCAGCATCCAGTTTGGACCGAGAACGAGGCCAAGCTTATCGAAAGATACCTGTATTACTTCGTGCTAATCACCCGTCACGGGACCTACATCGACGGGTTTGCTGGTCCGCAGCAGCCTGATTTGCCGGAATCGTGGGCCGCAAAGCTGGTTTTAGAAAGCGAGCCCAGGTGGTTCAGGCACTTTTATTTATTCGATATAAAACCAAAGAAAGCAGCAGCCCTAGAAATACTCCGAGACGCACAGCCAGATGTCGACTCGAAAGGGAAGAAGTTGCACCGAGACATTGAGGTCAACTGTTCCGATTTCAACGTTGCAGTCGGCCAACTGCTCCTGTCTGGGCGCATCAGTCAGACGGAGGCGACATTCTGTCTTGTTGACCAACGGACATTTGAGTGCGACTGGGCCACGCTCAAAGCGCTGTCTGATTACAAACGCGATGGCGGACACAAGATTGAGTTGTTTTATTTTTTCGCCCATGGCTGGATCAAGCGCGCTATTTCGGGTCTGAAACGAAATAGGCAGCGACTTTCGGACTGGTGGGGAAAGGATGATTGGCCCAATCTTACTGGCAAATCGCCAGACGCGATTAAAGACGCGTTTGTATCACGTTTCAGAGAAGAATTGGGGTACAAATCTGCAATCGCTTGGCCCATCTATAAGAGAGAAGGCGGTGGGCAAATCATGTACTTCATGATTCACGCTACGGACCATCCCGAGGCTCCGTACCTGATGGCAAGGGCGTACGACAAGGCTGTTCAGCCAAAAGAAACGGCCGAGCAACTGGGATTTCCCGAGATGACGCTGCCAATTGATGAAGCGACGGTCAAGTAGCTAGGAGCGTCTCCAACAACCCACGGTCGGGACAGCGCGACTGCCCCCCGGGCTTGGTCACTCAATGTTGATGTACGAATCCATGAGGGGGTGAGCCCGTATCCGGCCCCACACGCTGTCTGAGTTGAGGCTGAACCCGACCAGCCGGCGTTGCGCCTCTGCACTATTGATCATTTTGTTTGTCGGGTTCTGTTCCGCAAGGGAGTCCCTCCTATTGACCAGGGGATCGCATGCAAAGCTTAACCAGAGGTACTGCTGAATCCAGAGGAAGTGAAACAGGAACGGGTTGCTTACGAGCTCACCGACGGCAAGATGACGTAAGCATGCCTCCTCGTGGGGATTAAGGCTATATAGTGAAAGCCACTTCGAGATCTGCGCCTTTTTCTCGCTACCGTCAAAGTCACTGATCGCAAACAGGACAACCAAGTCTTCGCATCCCATGTGACGTACCTGAAGGTTATGGGCCGTTCGGTTAAGCATATCACGGTCAAACGTCACCCGGTTGGCAACGAAGGCGAAGGACCTAACGACAAGGTTGCGAAGGCCACTCTTGTGGTGATCAAGATTAGAAGCTACATAGCAAAGCCACTCGCGGTCGCCGGTCAAGCTGAAGAGCGCTACGTCCAAAGGGGATAAGTAATGCCAGCCACGATAGGAAAAATCCTGGCGTGACCGAAACCGTAGCACCAGCGCCCTACTGAATCTCGCATAATACAGTGACAATCAGGTCAAAAAGAAAGCCCGGCGTGGTCGAGGAAGGCAAACGCGAGTTGCTGGGATTGGCGAACCCGGGTCATGCCCTGGTTCACAGC
>JBEKLF010000511.1:0-3735 GCA_050010335.1 Terriglobia bacterium | reverse complement strand
TTCTGAGTTACCGAGCCTTGCTTGGTAGCCGGCCACCTGCCCCAAACCCGGTTTTCGGCGCGTTATTTTACCCACACGACAATAATCCGCTAGACATGTAGCACGATGGCGACCAGAGGCTAGGGGGATGAGGACAAATTTTCCGGCGGGAGGGGATTTCTGTTGAATTTACGTCGAATCTCGTAGGGGCACCCCTCGTGGGTGCCCAATCGGGGGCCAAATCGGCCCAGGGGTGGGCAGGCACGAGGCCTGCCCCTACGTCGCGGTTGAGCGGTTGGGTCCTGATTCAGCGGGGCGAGTTCAGCCGTAGCGTCCAATACGACCCTAATCATGGCATCCAAACAGCCATCCTAAGCGTACCATGCCTATTAAGACAGTCAAAACCAAACCCCGTAGGCATCCTTTGGGCAGAGTGTGGCTGACGTGCGAGGCCGGATGAGGGGCCTTGTGATCCGGTAATCAACCGTCGGGCCTTGTCGGCCGCAAGGAAGAGCCGCGGACCTACAGAACAGGGCTACATTGGGTTGCTCCGCACTACCCCGGTTCTAAGCAACCCCTCACCCGACCTCGTCCCTCGGCCACCCTCTCCCCTGGGAGAGGGCTGTTGCTCGATGCGCCGTGGCGCAGCGGCTGGCGCACAGCGCAGGCCTGAGAGATGGCTGGCGCTGGCGCATGGCGGCGGGTATACTGCTGGTAATCGAGGTGTCAAAATCAAGAGCTATGCTGGGGAGTCGTCATGCGCCGACTGCTGAGGAAACCGCTCTATATTTTCGTCATGGCGTTTGTAGTTTACCTTGTTCTCTCCTTGGCAGAGGAGGGAGCGGCCACGTTCGCTAGACTGAAGGAAACATTGCTCCATGAGTCGGCTTACGTGGCCTTCTACGTCGCTATAGGCGCGTTCATGATTGCACTCATTGCGGAGGCTCTCGGCGAGCACCTGGTACCGGTCATCGAGCATAGTTTAAGCGAGTTGAGCGGGCGCGTGGCCGAGGAAGTGGGAAAAGGCATTCGGACGGGTTTCAGCAGCCTTGAAACCGCCGTCTCCTCCGCTCTAAGCCCGCGGTTTGAACAGACGTGGAAGCAGGTCAGGAAAACAGCAGAGGACCCCCACGAGCCACCCGAGGAAAAGGAGATCGCCAGGCTGCTGCTTTCGGACGCGAAAGATGACTTGGAGCACGCAGCGGCTATTTTGGCGCAGCGGCCAGTTGTTGAGTCGAATTACACTCGAACCATCAAGAATTACACCACGCTGGCCTACAAATTCTGGTCGATTCGCATGCTCGGCCCGGCTATCGAATCCGCAGAGAAAGGTCTGAAGTTGGCAACCGCAAAGGACATGCCGCCGAGGGTTGCCGCAAACAAACAGGACTTGGGAGAACTCGAAAGCGCCCTCAAAAGCAGCTTGGCCTACTATTACGCGGACGTCGGCACGGCAGAATACGAAGAACTGGCCCGGCGTTACGCCGCAGAATCGCTCGCCTCGCCGCCCTATGAACGGGAAAAGCTGGATACGCAGGGATTTGTCTTGATTGTCTACGGCAAAGACAAAGATGAGATTTTGCGGGGTTTGAAAATGTGCAGGGATGCCTGGGACCGCGGACTACCTATTGAGTCGTACCACCGCCACTTCGAGAAAGCCTACGCGCGCCTCAAAGCATTCGATTAGAACGTCCGCCCTTTAATCGGGTCGCTCGGTTCGGGAATGGGAATGTAGTTTTTCATCTTTCAACCTCAACAACAAGCGTAACAGTACGGCAAGACGATGTCAACCGCCCGAAACAAAAAAGGGACGAAAGGGACGGGGACACGACGTTTTCCTGGTTTTTCCGCCGGACACCACGGCCATGCCGGAAAGCGTTCTCCAGCCATGAGCCACAACCATAAGCCGCACTCTCGAAAAACCCGGGAGCGTGGGGTCTGTCCCCGTCCCCTTGTCCCCGTCCCCTTAGCGCGAGAAAACCGACCATCCTCTTCAGAGCGACCTGGTGATGATCTTCCAAGCGTACGTGGTCAGGTGTATAGTCACGACAGATCTTACGCGATGTGCCGAATGGTTCACGTGATTCTAGATTTGAGGGAGAAGGCGCGCTCCGTTTTGTTGCTTCTGCTCCTCTCTGTCTCACCGACGAGCGGCGCCGACAGAGTGCGGATCGAGGTCCGTTCCTCCTGGATGGGATTTGGGGGATCGCACAACGCGACCATTATCACCGGGGATAACTCCAAGTACTCGGCGAATGGCCATCCAGTTGCCAAAGAAGCAGTTCAAGGTCTCTTTTCGGCGCTTGATGAACCTCCGGTCGAAAACCCTTCCCTCGAAAACTGCGGAATCGATGCGCATTGGTTGAATGCAAATCTTGAACTCGCACAGCGCGACTTCAGCCCGACCCCTTCTACCCTCCTCAACCGCACGCCCCCTAGCCTTGCCGAGCTCGATACTTCAGCCCAGCAGATCAGCCTCTTCAGATCTCACTTCACTGATGTTGCGTATGTTCGGCAAGCATTCGAACACGAGTTCAAGGAGGGTCGGCACTTCGATGATTACCCTGAAATGAGTGTGGAGGTTTGGCGAGATGGCAAAAAGGAGTCGGCGCATTCGAATTCCCAACATCTGTTTATGCTCCCCTGGATCGTCGATGGCAACGCCACGCGCGCTACTTTCAATTGCCACATCAGCCGTAGCATCGCAAACTTGCTGCCAAGCAAGTTCACAAATCGAGAAAGGCTGCTTCCCGGTCTTGACTTTCGAAGGACGATCACTGCAGAGTTCGAGGCGCGGAGGCAACACATGTGGGACACTGAAGAGACGCTGGGACCCGACTTGGCGCCGATTCGGGCCCGTTTCACGGTCGTCGACTCGGAGGTCTCGTGCCTACCCTACTTTGGTGAGTCCATCGATGGGGATAACTGCCTGACTTGGAATGCAAAACTCACGGCGCAGAACTTGCCTGGATATATGCACCTGAACGTGAGCCTAACTTACAGTAATGGCCGATTGAACGCCGTTGACCAGTTCCTGGCTCGGATCGAAGACTACGTGGCGCTGGTCGGTTCGATACCGTGGCTCGCGGAGTTCATGAACCGGCACCCGGATCAGGAAGTGGAGCTTCGTTATTCGCGTGAAAGGTCGCTTGCCCGCAAGGCAGCGCTGTCTGACCTAGGAAAGGAGTTGAGAGATCATCAGAAGAACGAAATTGCCGACCGCTTGACACGGGAATCCGACAAATGCGCACTCCTGCAAATCGGGGACCCAGCAGGGCGTTCGTCGACATGGGTTGTATTTCCCAACCGGGAAATGCTGCTTTGGCAATTCGACGGTGACTCCGCTCTAAAGTGGAAGAAGAATCAGCTCGATGGCTGGGGCTGCCCCGTATTAACGCGGTGCACCGGCATAGTGATCCAGCCAAATGGCACGTTGGCCCCTCCCTGACCGATTCTAGTCTGAGCGAAAATCGTTCCCATGTAGAAACCCCTGTAGAGTCCCCACCACGTCCCCGCCGATGAGGCCGTCAGAACCCGGCTCCCTGTGCACTGATGAGATCGTCTCCCTTTCAAGCTGGTGCGGACAGCGCGGACCTCCGCCTCTGAGGTCTGCGGTTCTTCTTGCCGAGAATCGCCCCTAGCCTGAATTTCCACGGACAACCATTCGCCTAAGTATTAGGCCGGCTGTTAACCGATTTTTCAAGGGACACTGGCAGAGCCGGATTAATCTATTGGTGCGCTGATAATTATGGTTGA
>JBEKLF010000510.1:0-3738 GCA_050010335.1 Terriglobia bacterium | reverse complement strand
GAATTGGTCGCCACTTTGACCCGGGTCTTCGAGGATATGCAATCCTACCCGGAGCTGATCCGACCCCGGCTGCTACCTTTTTGCTAGCCATCATGTCCCTTTATTTATGCGCGGATGTATATTCATTCATATTGTCTAAACCTCCTGCAGCAACCTCCTGTGTATCACTTTCTTAAGTATTCACTCCTGACCGAGGTGCGGCAGAGGCTGCTGATAGACCGGAATAGCAATAAAAGTGGATTGACGGACGTACCCTTACTGGATGGACGCATGCTCGCTCGTTGGGTGGACTCCCGCCACTATCAGACCTTGCTTGGGGTGTTGGAAGAGGGTGGTGTTAATTCTCGTGTTATCCCGAAGGCAGTTCGTGATGCCTGCGAGAAATATCGAGAGCTCCTGCGGGAGAAGAAGTATCTCGACTTTTCGGGAATGGTTAGCGCTGCCGTTCAGGAAATTGGGAAGAATTCCAAGCTTCGGGAACAAATTAGAAAAACAGTACGCTACCTCGTCGTTGATGAGTATCAAGACGTGAACCCATTGCAGGAGAAACTAATCAAGAATATCGCGGACCTTGGTGCGAACCTTTGTGTCGTTGGGGACGATGATCAAACGATATATCAATGGCGAGGCAGCGACGTTCGAAATATCATCACGTTTGCAGATCGATATCCTAAGGTCAGGACAGAACGGCTGAACGAGAATTTTCGGAGTAGTAAAGGCATCGTGCTCACTGCGCGCCGAATCGCGGAGCAGAATCCCGACCGACTTGATAAGGAAATGGAGAGCACAGACGCCCAGCCTTTCACGCGTGGTGACATTTTGGCACTCCAATTTGCGAGTGCCGATAATGAAGCTTGTTGGATCGCAACTAAGATTGAATGGCTGAAGGGGGCACAATATCGCGACCAGCCAGAAAAGCCAACTCGTGGACTTACGTATTCAGATATAGCCGTGCTCGTGCGAGCCTGGGGGGACGCCGGACCCATAGTTGAGGCCCTCCGAGATGCTAAGGTCCCGTATCTCGGTGGCGGAATGAACTCCCTATTCGATACCCCTGAAGCACAAGCAATGCGCGAGGTGTTCTACTTCCTGGCCGGGCATTGTCCCCGAAATGCCTCTCCCATCACCGAAGCGTCGCTTCGCAACTCCATAGAAGATGGGTTCCCGGGAATTACCAAGAAAGAGATCAGCAGAGGGATTGATTTTCTTCGGGGGATCCTGAAGCGCATTCCGCTGGGCAGCGATAATCAACTTTTCCTGCAACGAGTTTATCTCGATCTCCTCGAAGCTATGTCGGTCAGGGAAGATCAAATTGGGACCAAAGGGCGAACCGGCGAAGTCATCTTCTTCAATCTCGGGAAGTTCAGTCAATTGATCACCGACTTTGAGCAAATCCATTTTCACAGCAGCCCAGATGCCCTCTACAAGTCTTTCGCAGGCTTTCTGGAGCACCAAGCTGCTGACTACTATCCGGAAGAGACGGAAGAAACGGCCCACGCCCGGCCTGATGCGGTGAGGATCATGACGGTCCACCAGGCGAAGGGGATGCAGTGGCCAGTCGTGTTCATTCCTTGTTTGCGTGCGAATCGATTTCCATCTCGAAGGCAAGGCGGCCGGAGCATCTGGAACATTATTCCTGAGCGGGCAGTTCCCAACGCGGACCGATACAAGGGCACCAAAGAAGACGAGCTTCGATTGTTCTATGTTGCTCTGACACGGGCCGAGAAGTACCTTTTTTGTTCCTGGGGACCTGTCCCAGGAAACCAGCAGCAGAAACGAGCTTCCGAATTCTTTACAGAACTCACTCAGGGCGAGTGGGTTCTGGGGACCGATCCAAACAAAGCTCCGCGTCGGGCGGAGCCTCAGGCGCGGGTCGCGGACATGCCTTTGCCCCTTACTTTCAGTGAACTTCGCTACTTCTTCCGGTGTCCACATGAGTTCAAACTCCGGTTTCTTTACGGGTTTGACTCACCCGTCAATCGGGCTTTGGGGTTTGGGAAGTCACTGCACGATGCCCTTTGCGAGATTCACTCTGAGTCCATTCGGGGCAAAGTACCGTCGATAAGTGACGTTCCAAAGCTTGTGCAGGACCACCTGCATCTACCATTCGCGAATACAGAGGTTCGTGAAAACTCAGTTCGCGGCGCAGAGAGGGCTCTAAAGCAATACCTGGAGAAGCACGGCGAAAACCTTACGCGTCTGGAGCATGCCGAGAAGACGATCGAATTAAAACTGGCGGATGGCATCGTGGTCAGCGGCCGTATTGACCTTATTCGGAGGACCGATACCAATGAGATCGCGATCGTCGACTTCAAATCCTCAGAGGACACTCAGCCTAACGAAATGACGCGTCTTCAGTTGCAGGTCTATGCGGCGGGCTATCAGAAGGCAACTGGCAAGGATGCGGATTTACTTGAAATTCACAATCTTGAGGTAGGCCACATTCATCGAGAGGAAGTGAAAGAGTCTCTCATTAACCAGACGCTTGGCCGAGTCGTGGATGCCGGGAAGCAGATTCGTGATCTGAATCTTCCCAAACACCAGAAGTGGTGCGAAGTCTGTGCGTCGTGCGATATGGTTGGGATCTGTCGCACCAAGCCAACCTAAGCGAGTGTCTACGGGCACTGTATCGACCTGCCGAATACCTATGGGATCAATCTGGACTACCTGACAATCCGAACTTCCGGCCGTATCGTCGCCAACTCGAAAACCACCCTCCGCAGCATGCTCCCACTTGACGGTTTGTCGCGATATCGCTGATCTGGGCTCTGGTGTCATCTCCCAGGACCTTGTCCGGAAGACGCGCGACCCAAAACTTAAGGCTTCCCCGCACCCCACTCTGCCGTCATTCTATTTCCAGATCCCCTTCCAGCCTCTGCTTGATTTGTTCCACGAGTTCACCCACGTCCACAGGGCGCAACAGGATCATTTCGAACCCGTGGCCGCGCAAGCCTTTCTCGACGATGTAGGTTCGGCTGGCGATGATCCAAATGGGAACCTTGCGGGCCCATGACGAGAGCGCCTCGACGTCGGCCGAAGGGCCGTCGCTCGCGGAAACATCAGCGATGAACAAATTCGGAAGGTTTGCGCCCGGACCCAGCGCCGCCAAAGCATCGGGTATGGTTTCGTAGGCTTCTACTTCAAAACCCTCCTCCAGCAGTTGCGCGCGTAACAACGCGCGGGCTTGCCAATCCTTTCCGGCGATGAGAATGTGACTCACCTTGAGCCTCCCGGGCAAGTCCCGCGTCCTCGAACGGCTCGATTATCCCACAGGCAAGAGAAACAATTATGCCGGCCGGCGGCAGGAGCTCCGGCCGTCCGCCGGTGAGGACACCGGCAGGCGGGAGCGTCCCGCTCGCGTAACGGGAGAGCGCACGGGCGGGACGCCCATGCCACAGCGGGCAGGATGCCCGCGCTACGATTGCCTTGGGGTGAAAGGAGGACACCAGACTATTACCCTTTGGTGACGTATGTCAGTGGATAATGGAACGCCAAATGCAGGACTTTCCGGCGGAGGAGTGTTTCTGGGCGAAATGACACAACTAGCCTTCATGGCGAGCGTCGGGGGCTGCGAGCGAAGCCGGGGCGCGGGCGAGCGGAACAAAAGGATGTTAGTGCGCCGGGATAAACCGGCAGGAAGCGGAGGATGAAAATTCCTCACGAGGAAGGAGTAGCGATCCGCTCGGCCCCGAGTTTTGCGCGGTGGGTCGCGAGGCATGCCGTGAAGCGTAAACGAGG
>JBEKLF010000509.1:0-3764 GCA_050010335.1 Terriglobia bacterium | reverse complement strand
GCCAGCCATCCGGCGTACCGCTGGAAGCTCATCATTTTCGGGACGGAACGGAAGGTCGAGTATCCGGCGAAAATCTCATCCCCACCCAGTCCGCTCAGCGCCACGGTAACTCCGGCCTCTTTGGTAGCCCGAGAAATGATGTAAGTATTGACGCCATCAACGCTCGGTTGATCCATCGCGCCCAAGGAGTCTGGGATTTGTTCCAGTAGGCGGGTTTCGGTGAGCTCGATCTTATGGTGATGGCAACTGTGCTCGCGTGCCACCTGGTCGGAATAGCGGTCCTCACAGAACTCGCTTTCCCCGAAGACGACCGAGAAGGTCTCGAGCGGTTTCTGAGACGGCTCGCTGGCTGCGGCCACGATGCAACTCGAGTCCACGCCCCCACTCAGGAAAACACCGATGGGAACGTCGCTGATCAATCTCTCCGAGACGGCCTGCTGAATTAACCCTCGGATCGCGGCCACAGCTTCGCCCGGAGCGTCCGTTGCCGGGGGTCGGCATGCCACTTCCGCCAAGCTCCAGTATCTCCGGGTTTCGAAGTGCTTTTTCTCCCAAACAAGAGTATGGCCGGGGGGAAGCGAGCCCACGCCCTCGATGATGGTGAGGGGGTCCTGAACGGCTCCGAAAGCCAGGTAGGATGCCAGGCCCGTCATATCCAGGCGGCGCGGCACAAGCCCGCTGGCCAGCAAGGCACGAATTTCCGATCCGAAGAGGAGTAAGTCGGGCGACGCGTAGTAATAGAGTGGCTTTACGCCCAGCCGGTCGCGTGCCAGAAAAAGCCTTTCCCTCCCCGCATCCCACACCGCAAAAGCGAACATTCCGGCGAGACGGCCGATGCACCCCTCGCCCCACTCACCGTAAGCCTTGAGGAGCACTTCCGTGTCCCCGGTGGAGCTGAAGCAATGGCCCAGTTTCTGGAGTTCGCTGCGGACTTGCTGGAAATTGTAGATTTCTCCGTTAAAGACCAGCCAATTGCCTGTCTCGGGGTCGTGCATCGGCTGGTGCCCGGCCGGCGAGAGATCAAGGATGGCCAGCCGTCGGCTTCCCAACCCGACGCACTGCTGCGCGTCCGAGCGAAGCGGAAGGATCTCTACCCCTTCATCGTCAGGCCCGCGATGAGCCAGTGCCCGCGTGCCCTGGTTGAGCGCTCGGTTAACCTCGGGCGAGCGCTTGCCGACTAGTCCGAAGATTCCGCACATGCTTTTACTCTTGCCGGCCTAGCAACAAGACCCCTCTCTGGGTTTCGTCTGCACCACCGACGTACCGAGACCCGCTCGTTGAAATACCCTTTCCCCTCATGAGTGTACTTTGGCCATTTTGGCCACCAGGAAGGAACCCATCCTACATTTGTTCGTCATGAAGCGGCTAAGGCGGTTGGGAATCAACCCCAGAATCGCATTCTTGAGCCTACCACCCGGAATAGGCACAAGGTCTGTCTTTTGACCGAGTATTTCGACGCTCCTCAGAGCGAATAGGTCTGCGACGAGATGTTTCCATTCGGAAATTGAGTAATATCTGGCCATAGCGCCGTCCGTGAACCGCTGAATGGTATCGTGCAGAGGCCTGCCCTTCAAAATCCCCCCCTCCGCAATGGAAAGCAAAGCCCCGGTAAAGTAATAATTCCAAAGGCCACCATGATAAACCATCACAATTGCTTCACCCTGTGGCTTCAAAACCCTGTGCATTTCTTCGAGGATTCTTCGAGGGTTCGAGGAATGGTGAATAACCCCCCAAGTCCAGATGAAATCAAAGCTGTTGTCATCAAATTCCATCTGCTCGGCATCCATGCGGAGAATTCGAGCGTTCAATTGGAAACAGCGCATCCTCTCACACGTACTCTCCACAGCGAAATCCGTGAGATCGATTCCCGTAAATGATTTCGAACGGGCAGCGAGGAGTTGAGCATGGCTGCCGTTGCCGACCCCAATCTCCAAGACATCCTTCGCATTCAAGGCCTCAAAGTCTATGAGGAAGTCAAAGGGGAGGCTCTTCCATGGAGCAAACAATCTCACGCTCTCGAAGAAGCGGCGATCGATCTCCAAGTAGAATTCCTTGCTGAATTCCTTGTAAGGGATTGCTTGTTCCCAATCGTATCGCATCGGGTGGGATTCCCACCAAGTGCGATTCAACTCCTGCCAGCGCCGGGCTTGGTCGGAGCCGGATGGCAGAGCCGTGGGACTATTAAATCCTTCAGGAACATTATATGTACATTTTTTCATTTCGGAGACCCGCCGTCATAACCAGGCGGAACGCCGCCGCCACCTTGGCGACGGTTACCCACTTCAGACTTACGTTCCCCGACTAATCCGAAGATCCCACACATAGCAGCTAGAAAGGGTCCGAACCATCGCCAAGCTCTGAACGCGATTCGTGGAAACTATCGTCGGCAGGAGAATTCTTCGCTTCAAAGCACATGGACAGTGCGTTATGGAATCCCGCGAGAGTGGAATCGTAATTCCAGTCTTGAACCGTGCATCGCGCCTTCTCACCCAGCAGTAACAGGCGCTGTTCGGACTCGCAGGCACGATCTATAGCCGAGGCCAGAGCCACCGGGTCGTTCTCGGGAACCAAGTATCCGTCCTCGCCCTCGATGATCAGATCGTGTGCCGCCCCAACCTTCCGCGTGGCGATCACCGGCAGCCCACTTGCCATCGCCTCATTGACCACAAGCCCCCAGGGTTCGCATTCGGACGGAAGAACGAAAATGTCGGCCACGCCGTAGTACTTTGGTAGATCCGATTGGTCTTGAAAGCCTGCGAAGTAAACGTAGGGCATCCCGTGCGCCAGCCTTTCCAGTCGTTCTCGCTCACGACCGTCGCCTACGATAACCAATCCAACGTCCGATCGCTTTGTGGAAAGCCGTCGCAAAGCCTCAATCAGGACATCAACACGTTTCAACCCGGCTAATCGGCCCACGTAAAGCAGCAGATAATGCTGCCTCCAGCCGTTTTCGCCCCTTATGGTTTGGCGAGAAACGCGGTAATAGTCTGCCTGGGTCTGAAAACGCTCGTTATCTATGGCATAGCGCGCCAGGAAGATCTTTTCCGGCGTCGCACCGTGGAATTGCCAATACTGAGAATTCATGGTCCCGACGCACAGGAAGGCCGAAACGCGTCTTGTGAGCCACCTAAGGACCAGCCTCTTTAGTGCAAGCCTAAGGTGCGCCTTGCCCAGATCTGCAAGCAGGTTCGAGTCACTCCGCATTAACATCGGAATCCGGTGAGTGATAACCCAGAGAATCGCCAGCATTGTAGTCGCGGTGTTATAACCGTAGATGATAACTGCATCAGGTCGGAAAGCTCTAAGTTCTCGCCATACACTGGGATTAATGGCTCCTACCAATAGCCGGCCATGCCATCTTTTTGGCGCAAGGTTCTTGAGGTAGCGCGCCGGGTATAGATGTGCGCCAAGACGCCATTGCTGTCCCGGCTGGTGGTCGCGACAGTACAGCACTTGAATATCGTAGTCCGCAGACCTTGCAAAGCGTTCAAAAAAAGGCTCACGATAGGGTGTCGGGACACCAACCAAAATCGCCACGCGTTTCTTCATCGCGAAACTCTGAGGGGAGCAGCAAGGTAAGCAGCCAAGACGCCAAAGACCAGCCAGAACAAAATCGTTGAAAAAAAGCCTACACTGGTGAGCCACGCTTCCGCAAATGCGTCTGCCACCCCACCGACCAAACAGGCTGAAAGCGTGAGGATTACCCAAAATTCCTCTCCCATTTGATGCAGCCTACGGAAGTCCATTAATCGACGAGTCGCGGC
>JBEKLF010000508.1:0-5255 GCA_050010335.1 Terriglobia bacterium | reverse complement strand
GGGGAGAATCTTGCCCGGGTGTTGGCACAGCGGGCCGCCGGGCTGGCTCCGCCCATCCAAATGTGCGACGCGTTGTCCCGCAACTTCCCCAAGCTGCCCAAGCCCCTGGAAATCATAGTGGGGAACTGTAACGCGCATGCCCGGCGCCGTTACGTCGACGTCGTGCCCAACTTTCCCGAGCCGTGCCGTTATGTGCTCGAAAGCCTGGGCAAGGTCTATGGCTATGACGCCCAGGCGGAGGAGCAAGGCTTATCACCGGAGGAACGACTGCGCTTTCACCAGGCGCACAGCGGCCCGATTATGGACGAACTGCACGCCTGGCTCCGCGCCCAGTTCGAGGAAAAAAAGGTGGAGCCCAACTCCGGGCTGGGATCAGCGATTACTTTCAGCCTGAAACATTGGAATCGGCTGACCCTCTTTCTCCATCAAGCCGGCGCCCCGTTGGACAACAACATTTGCGAAAGGGCCTTAAAGAAGGCGATTTGCCATCGAAAGAATTCGCTATTCTATAAGACCGAGAACGGTGCCGAAGTGGGCGATCTGTTCATGAGTCTCATCCACACCTGCGATTTGAACGACGCCAATCCTTTTGACTACCTCATCGAATTGCAGAAACACGCCACCGAGTTGGCCCAGAATCCCGCAGCGTGGATGCCTTGGAATTACCGCGAGACGCTGGGGCGGGCTGGCGCCAGCGTGGATTCCGCGTCGAAATCGCTGGGTTGATCAAGCACTCCTCGCAACCATGCTAGATGGCAATCAGATCGCCACAATTCAACGCCTGCATTGGATAGAAAAGCGGTCATTGCGCAGTATCGCAACACACCTCCACAGCACATTTAGGACGATCAAAAAATACCTTCTCTCGCCCGGCAGGCCGGGAATCCGAGCGCCACGTCATCGCAAGCTGGATCCCTATAAGCCTATTATTTCCGAGTTGCTCCAACAAGACTCGACGATCAGCAGCGCAGCGATCGGCCGACATCTCCGTGCCTCGGGTTACCAGGGAGGGCTTAGCATCTTGGGCGAGCATCTGCGACACGTACGCGTGATTGCGTCGCAGTCGCCGCTACTTGGAGGCCGACAGAAAGTCTTTGACTGGATGCGTGCGGTACTCCAAAGGGCTCTGTCCTGTGGCGATTTGGCAACAGAGTTGGGTCAGGTCGCGGAACTTGATGAACTGCTCAGCGCCGTCTGGGAGGGGAACCTCTCGCACCGCAACAGAGCGATGACCATTCTCGCCCGTGAGCGGGGGATCGGCCAGTCTCATGCCTGTTCATTCCTTCATATTTCGAAGGGAACAGCGACCAGATACTGGAACCACTACCAGCAGGGTGGTCAAGCGAAGCTCCTCGCCCGGAGGGAGATGAGTGGAACAAAATCCAAAAATGATGACATCAAACAAGCCGTCTTCGGATTGCTGCACACACCCCCATCGGCGCATGGCATCAACCGATCAACCTGGAGGCTCACCGATCTGCAGAAGGTTTTGCGTAGCCAAGGGCAACCGCTATGCTGCGATGTGATTCGAGCAATCATTCAGCAAGCCGGTTATAAATGGCGCAAAGCGCGGATTGTGCTAACCAGCCGGGATCCCGAGTACAGAGTCAAGATCGAGGCCATCAAGAAGATCCTTTCGGAGTTGAAGAACGACGAAGCCTTCTTCTCGATCGACGAATTCGGCCCATTCGCGGTGAAAAAGAGAGGCGGGCGGAAGCGTGTAGGGCCAGAGGAGAGCTACACGGTGCCGCAGTGGCAGAAATCAAAAGGTTATCTGATCATCACAGCCGCACTGGAGCTGTCCCGAAACCAGGTAACCCATTTCTATTCAGAAAAGAAGAATACCCAAGAAATGATCAAGATGATGGACCTGTTACGCACACAGTATCGCGGGTGCAAAACGATCTATCTGTCCTGGGATGCCGCCTCTTGGCACATTTCAAAAGAGCTGTTTTTACAGATTGCGGTCAGGAACGAAGAATGTCCAGCCCGAGGTTACCCAGTTGTAAAAACTGCCCCACTACCAGCCGGGGCTCAATTTCTCAACGTCATCGAGTCGGTTTTCAGCGGTATGGCACGAGCGATAATCCACAATAGCGATTACCATTCGCTCGATGCGGCGAAGGCTGCCATCGACCGGCATTTCAAGAACAGGAATGAGCATTTTCGGGAACATCCCAAGCGAGCGGGCCGAAAGATTTGGGGAGCGGAAAGGGTTGAGAGCGAGTTCCAGGAAAGCAATAACTGCAAGGATCCCCTCTACCGATGAACAGATTGCGCAGCCTTGCCGAAAGCACACGGAAAACCACTCCCCAGACTGGGCAAGCCGCGCAACGGGTGCGTCACTTGGCCGTAGTCGCAAAACCGTGGTTGTGGTCAGCAGCATCATCTTTGACGCTCACGCTTGGATGACGGGTGACCTGTCTTGCGTGCGAGCCCACTCAATAGAAACAAAGTGGCGCAGACCCTCCTGACCTGCATTTTCGAGCTCAATCATCTGCAAAAACCTGGAAGGCAGTGCTCAGCGAAGTCGGTGGGGCTGGAGCGCCGGCAAGTTTGCGTCGGTCCAAAGCGCAGCGACGTGCCAGCGCTCCAGGGTGGTGGTGGGAGTTGAGGCAGGGGTTATAAAGCAGGTCAAGGTGGGAAAGAGAGAACGTTTCAATCAGCGAGCTGTGCTGGCGATGGCCGACGCCATGAGTTCAGTGGCCGCCCGTAGCTTCGGCGTATCGACCTCCGTCATGCGACCGACATCGCCGTACTTGAACGCGCCGCCACTTGCCCATTCCACCACTTCGCCGATGCCTTGTTTCTTGGTCGTGGCAACGCGCCGTGCCGCGGTAAGGAATTCGTTACGGAGTTGGTTGAACCCGGAACCTGCTGCCGATCCGTTCCCATTGTTGTTACCGGGTGTTGGGGTGGCCCCCTCGGCGGGCGGCTTAGTAGATCCGTTCCTCCCAGTCGGGGAGGTGTTGTTTACAGGGGACGAAGTCGTAGTCATCGGCTTCGACGACGCGGCTCCGTCGGCGGTCGGCTTGCCAGATCCGTTCCCGTCAGCCAGGGCAGCGCTGCTCTCAGCGGCGGAAGGCTTGGTCATCGGATGCAGTGCGGCAGCGGCGGGGGTCGCATCAGAAGGAGAACCTGCCGCGGCGCCTTCGGCAGCCACGGGGCCATTCGCTGAAGCCGGGTAGAACTCCGCCGCAACCTCCGGCGCCTGCTCTTGCTCGTCTTCAATGACCTCAAAGACCTTGCCACCCGACCCGAGCAGCTTGCGAGTCTCCGCGAAGAGGCGGGCGTTCTCCGTCAGGTTAGCGATGAGTTTCCGCATGTCGTCGCCTTCGACTTCGAGACTCAGCGCCCAGATGGATGAAGTCTTCTTCCTCTTTTCCTTTCGATCGAAGTACGTTGCTTCCTCCGGGCGAACCGTCAGCTTGGCGGTGATTCCGGCCAGGCGACCGCCCGTGAACGTCTGGATCTCCTGCAAGGCGGAGTGAATCTGGCGAATGGATCGGTAAGAGCAGGTGTGGATGCGGCAGACACTCCCGAGGCGCGGGAAGTCCGCCAACACGAAGCGTAAATCTCCACCCGGCTTGCACTGCCCGCTGGCAAGCTCCGGACAACCGGTGCCACACTGGGTCCAAGGTTGGCCGCCAGGCTTCTCGCTGTCCACCAAGCGTAGGAACTGGGAAAGACGTTCTCGATGTCGTCGTCGATCAACATAATGTGGAGTTCCCGGCACTCCTCTCCGTAATGCTCGGTCAGTTCCGGATCGACTTCCCACCCAACCCGGTTGGCCGACTTCTTCTTCCGCAGGAAAACGAAGTGGTCGAGCTTGGTGGGATGGTTGCAATCTCCATTGGGTGGCAGCCCGATGGAGACTTTGGTGGATACGGACAGCCGCTGGATGACACGGCCGTCATGGTCGTGCGTGACACCAATGATCATATGTGATTCCTCCTTGTCAAATGGTATTGACCCGGCAGGCCGAGTCGGTGAGTCGAATTAATAGTTAGGATGTCTTGGCAGATACGTTCACTGAAGCACTTACTCAGCAGAAGTACTCTGAGTTGGGGAGACGAGCAATCGCCAAACATAGAGGACGTTGTGCCACTATTTGGCTGACATCGCAAGCCGTCGAAATCAGGGCTGAGAACAGGTTCAAGTCGTAATTGCGGTGACCTTCACCGCTAGGCTGTACTCGAACAAAAGCACATCGGAAACTTCGGAAGCCGCAGCCCGGAGTTCCGGGCTAATCTCTGCGCCAACGATGAAGATTCTTACTCGTTCAGCACTAAATCGCTGCTTGATTCTCGCGCGGTAGTAAAGGACTTGGCCGACTGTTTTTTCATGGCCTCTGCTGACCTTTAGCTCGATTATCACTGGCAACTCACCACTGTCTTTAGCGAGTATGTCAATCCTCCGGCTCGGCCCTTGCTCATCTACTTGGAACTCCACGGCGTCTCCGTTTTCTACGGGCCACAGTGAAAGGCCTGGCTCAAGAATGCCCAGATTCTCCGCGAGGTAGTCACGGAGTTGTTCTTCAAGAGCGAACTCCGTCCCAGCTTCGGTCTCGTCTTCGGTCGTGGCGTTGGTGGAAGGCGCAGCGGCGGCGCCAGACGTCTCGTACTTTGAATAGATGTGATCGTACCGATTGAGTTTCGCCTTCCCCGCTGGCGTTAAGGCAAACCGCCAGTTCGTCTCAATGAATCTATCAAGTAGGTCTTTTCGGCGGAGCAAGGCAACAATCTTTGCACGTCGAAGACTCGTTGTATAAGACCCGAGCCGTTCGGGACTTGTTCTTATTTCAGCCGCTTCGGTTGCCAGGCCATTGACCTCAAGAAATGGCCAAGCCAATCTCAGAGGCAGATTCTCAAATTCCGGTTCTTGTGTTGGTGCCGTTGCCATATAAGAATCCTCATTAGCCCGGGCTTCTATTTTAGCACTATAGGTGAGCGCCCCGTCCCGTACACGGTGAAGCGACCCGCGTTGAACAGGTCGGCCACGCTTTGGCTGCTCCGGCCTTCCTCGATCAGCATTGAGGCGTGGTCGATCTGCTGCCGGGATAGGTTCGGGGCCTGACGCCACGCGCTCGGGCTGCGTTCATTCCGGCGCGTGTGCGTTCGATAATCACCAGGAGGGCACGGTAAATTTGTTCTAACTAAGGGGGAGCGGAACAGAATGGCGATTGATTTTGGGAGTTGGGAGGCTGCCCGACATGCACGAGGAGGATTTCGGGCGTCGGTTGACAGGCGGGCCTG
>JBEKLF010000507.1:0-3832 GCA_050010335.1 Terriglobia bacterium | reverse complement strand
GCTGCGAATACCGCTTAAACGGAGGCACTTCCCCTGAACCATGTGGCAGCGCTAAATTCGGTTTGTTTAACATGATTTCTTCATTGCATGCTGACGTGACCCGCCCCATTATCAATCCCAGTCGCATTTTATGGGGGCTCCAGTCGCACGTTATGGGGGCTCAGTCGCACGTTATGGGGGCTCAGTCGCACGTTATGCGTTCACCCACAAGAAAACAGGGGCCTTTGTGATGTAACTACGAGCACCCACTCGTGCTTCCGCAATTCAGGCAGCGATAGCACGAGCCGTTACGCACCATGATGGCACCGCACTGCTGGCAGGCCGGTCCATCCCCGTTATGCCCGGTTAGTGCCAAGTTCACCTGGAGTGCCAGAGCTGCAGACGGCGCCAGTTCATGACCGTCTTCACCCGCCCCGCTCTGGTCTGCGACCGACATTTCTTCTTTCGGCAATAACTTGATAGCGAGCCAACGGAAGATGTAATCCATTAAGGACTTCGCGTAGCCAATTTCCTTCACTCCTGACCATCCGCTGGGCTCGAATCGCGTGTGGCTGAACTTCGCGACCAACACGGAAAGTGGTGCGCCAAACTGCAAAGCCAGCGATACTGCCGTGGCGAAACAATCCATGAGCCCCGAGACGGTCGACCCTTCCTTGGCCATTCGGATAAAAATTTCGCCAGGGACACCATCTTCATACAGGCCGACGGTTAGATAGCCTTCCTGCCCACCTACCGAGAAATGATGGACAACGGCGCTGCGCTCGTCCGGCAACCTGCGACGAAATGCTTTCGCTCCCCCAGTGCGCTCCGGCGCAGTTGATTCCAAGCTGGGAGCATCGAGTGAAACCCCCGACTCACGCATCTCGGGCTCCTTCTTCGCCCCTCCCGCGCTAAGCGGCTGCGTTCGCTTGCAGCCGTCCCTGTAAACCGCGACCGCCTTGAGGCCCATCTGCCAAGCCTCCATGTAAACAGTGGCGATGTCTTCGATTGTGGCTGCGGTTGGGAGATTGACCGTCTTGGAGATTGCGCCTGAAAGAAAGGGCTGTACTGCGGCCATCATTCGCACATGGCCCATGTAGTGGATGGACCGCTGGCCATTCACAGGCGTGAGCGAGCAGTCGAAAACCGGAAGATGCTCCCCCTTGAGATTCGGCGCGCCTTCGATCGTTTCTTTCTCCTTGATGTAATTGCCGATCTCGCTGGTTTGCTCTTCGCTATAACCCAGTCTTATGAGCGCGGCGTGCACCACGTTGGTGACGAGCTTGATCAGCCCGCCCCCCACCAGCTTTTTGTACTTCACCAGGGCCAAGTCAGGTTCAATGCCCGTGGTGTCGCACTCCATCATGAACCCGATGGTGCCGGTCGGAGCGAGCACGGTCACCTGGGCATTGCGATAGCAGTGCTGCGCGCCCGAGGCTACGCACTCCTTCCACACTTCCTGGTTCGCGTACCAGAGGCTTGGTGGCACGTCGCATCCGGTGACATCCTCCAACGCCTTGCGGTGCATCCCGATGACCTCCAGGAACGCCTCGCGGTTTTCACTGAAGCCCGCAAACGGCCCCACTACCTCGGCGATCCGCGACGACATGAGGTACGCTTCCCCCTGCATCAGGGCTGTGATCGCAGCGGCGTAGCTCCGTGCCCCTTCTGAGTCGTAAGGCAGCCCTCTCGCCATCAGTAGCGCGCCCAGATTGGCATAGCCAAGGCCCAGCGGGCGGAAGTCATGCGAGTTCTGAGCAATCTTCTCGGCCGGATAGCTTGCGTTATCGACGAGTATTTCCTGCGCCGTGATCATCACATCGACGGCCTGGCAGAAGGCTTCGGTATCGAATCTCCCATCCGGCAGGAGAAACTTCATCAGATTCAGCGAAGCCAGGTTGCAGGCCGAATCATCCAGGAACATATACTCGCTGCATGGGTTCGAAGCGTTGATCCGGCCCGTCGCCTTGCAGGTATGCCACTTGTTGATGGTGGTGTCGAACTGCATCCCAGGATCGCCACACTGCCAAGCGGCTTCCGCGATCTTGCGCATCAGGTCGCGTGCCCGGTAGATCTTTGCCGGCTCGCCGGTCGTGACGTTCCGGGTAGCCCACTCCTGGTCCTCAGCCACAGCCTTCATGAACTCGTCTGTGACCCGCACGCTGTTATTGGCGTTTTGGAAGAAAATCGAAGCGTATGCCTCCCCATCGAGCGAGGAATCGTAGCCGGCGTCAATCAGCGCCCAGGCTTTGCGCTCCTCCTTGGCCTTGCACTCAATGAAATCGACGACGTCGGGGTGGTCGATGTTGAGGATCGCCATTTTCGCCGCGCGCCGCGTCTTGCCTCCGGACTTAATGACGCCGGCAAAGGCGTCAAAACCTTTCATGAAAGACAGAGGACCCGAGGCCATACCACCACCCGAGAGCCCTTCCAGGGAGGACCGAAGAGGCGAGAGGTTCGTGCCGGTGCCGGAACCATACTTGAAGAGCATCCCCTCGGTCTTCGCTAATTCGAGGATGCTGGGGAGGTTATCTTGGACGGAGTTGATAAAGCAGGCGGAGCACTGCGGGTGACGGTCGGCCTCGGTCTCCTGTTTCACGCTGCCTGTGGCGGGGTCCCAGTACCAGCCGCCACCATCAGAATGACGGCCATCCTTCTGCCACAGACCGCAATTGAACCAGACGGGCGAATTGAAAGCCGCCTTCTGGCGTACTAAAAGGTGCGTCAGTTCATCTTGAAAACACTCGGCCTCTTCCTGGGAACGAAAATAGCCGCCCTCCACGCCCCATTGGGCGATCGTGTCGGTAACACGACTGATAAGCTGGCGGACGCTCGATTCACGCTCCACCGTGCCGAGTTTCCCGTGGAAGTATTTCGAGGCCACAATATTCGTGGCGGTCATGGACCACTCTCTCGGCACTTCCACGTAGGCCTGCTCGAAAATCACTTGGCCCTTTTCGTTCTGGATTGAGGCGGTACGCAACTCCCAATCAACTTCATCGAAAGGGTGCTCGCCTGCCTTCGTAAAGAAGCGCTTGAAGGTCAAGGCTTGCCGGACGGGCGGGCTGGGGGATTCTGAGTCATGACCGTTGATTACGGCATTTCTTACGTTCGATTCTGACATCTCGACCTCCTGAAAACTTTTTCAAGGCGATGGCGGGTTCGGGCCAATTTTTTCACGAGATAAGCCCCTCCCGGCTACGCCTTTTTGAGTCGCTAATAGAGCCTGATCCAACCGCTGTGCACCCCTGCCTTAAGGTTGAAGAGATTGACCGCCATCCATACTTCTTGTGGGACTGAGAGTTCCCCCCTCGGAGTTCGTTGCAGCAAGACCTGCTGTCGTCGGTGGGGCCAAGCAATGACGGTGATTGCAACCCACGCAAAGGACTCCCGTGGTTACCGCTTCCACCGCTGCTCGAAACGCTCCGGGGATCTCCAATGGCTCACCACCACGGGAGTAGAAGACCGGCACGCGCGAATTCGTCGCTTCTTTGCGCTTTTCTCCGGGTTCGATTTCGAGGTACCCATGAACTCCTCGAAACAACAGACTCGATTCGAGACCGGGCCTTTTGCCAGCCGCTGATTCGCCAGGCTCGTGTTTGGTGATGAGCAGCTCGCAAGTACGCCCTGCCCGGAACATCTCCACGCGCACCAACACCGGCGCCACCACCACCGCGTGAAGACCGTTGACTCCGACTGCGTCTATGGGGTGAAGGTAAGTCAATGGCTCCCCCTGATCGCCGGCGAAAGACACGTAGCGTCCGATCTCTTCGATCGCGCCGCCGGACTCCACCCCTCGGATCACGTACCGCCGCGCCAAATGCTGGTGTTCGAGACTCACGTCGGGCTTGGC
>JBEKLF010000506.1:0-3851 GCA_050010335.1 Terriglobia bacterium | reverse complement strand
AACTGGTCGCCACTTTGACCCGCGTCTTCGAGGACATGCAATCCTACCCTGAGCTGATCCGACCCAGGCTGCTACCCTTTTGTTAGCCATCATGTCCCTTTAATTATGCGCGGATGTATAGCGAATATCTATTTGCATTACGTCTTTGACCTCTGGGTGCAGGCGTGGCGCAAGAAACACGCACGAGGAGACGTGGTCGTCGTGCGCTATGCCGATGACACGGTCCTGGGGTTCCAATCCCAGACGGAAGCCGACCGCTTCCTGGAGGACTTCCGGGAACGGTTGGGCAAGTTTGGGTTGGAACTGCACCCGGAGAAAACGCGCCGGATCGAGTTCGGGCGGTACGCCGAACTGGACCGGAAAAGCAGAGGGGAAGGCAAGCCCGAGACGTTCGACTTTCTCGGCTTCACGCATATCAGCGGGAAGAGCCGAAACGGGTACTTTATCGTCAAGCGCCGGACTATTCCGAAGCGCCTGCGCGCCAAGCTGCAAGACCTCAAGCAGCAACTGCGCCAGCGCCGGCACGGACCGGTGGCGGAAACGGGTAAGTGGCTCAGGTCGGTCGTGCAGGGCTACTTCAACTATCACGCGGTACCGGGAAATCTCGCGAGCCTGTGGACCTTTCGCTTCCGGTTAGCCCGGCTGTGGCGAACCCAACTGCGGCAACGCAGCCAACGCTACCGCTGCAACTGGAAACGAATGAACCGTCTTGTGGCTCGCTGGCTGCCCCAGGCCCGCCTGCTTCATCCCTGGCCAGCGCAACGCTTCGCCGCCAGTCATCCGGGATAAGAGCCGTATGCGCTAACTACCGCACGTACGGATCTGAGCGGGGGGCAGCGGGCAACCGCTGTCCCTACCGCGACCGCCCTCGCCGGCCAGGGAAGGTGTCATTTGTGCTTCTTGTGAGAGCCCCAGAGGGCGCAACCGCCCCTCTTTCGACCCGTGTTTCCGACAATTTGCCCTCCCTTCCTCTCTCCTCGCGGAAATCCGATCGGGTCGTCGGCTCGCCTACCCGGCTGACAAGGGCAGCGAGGCGATCCGCCGCACTATGCTTCCAAACAGTCGCCGCGTCAGGCGGCTCTCGGCCGACAGCAGGCTGGCGCCGCGGGCTAAATAATGATGTCCGTCAGCTTACGGACTTTGGGGCGCCTCCACTCCTTGGGTTAGCGCATAGGGGCCAGCGGCCTGGGCTTTGATAGGACCCCCCTTTGGGGCTGAACGCACCCACCCGCGGTAGGTGGTAGACGGAATGTGAGGGAATAGCGTCTCTCCCACATTCGACCTACGACCTGCCACCTACCATCGTGGGTGAGCGGGGCGGAGTGGGCATGCTCACGCTAAGGGATCACCAACGGGGCTAAATGTCCTGTGTGCAATTAGATAGCTTACTCTTATGAGTACGATTTGGTTTAATTATAATGCATCTCGGATAGTGTGTCTCCGTGCCACCTGTGATAGAATAGCGCGTTCAAGGCAACCGAAGATGTGGTACTGAGATCACGCATGTCATCCTCCACAACACAACAGGCCGACGAACCCCAACCGCGTGCAATGGAACTAAAGCTGGCGCATAGCCCGGATTCCGACGACGCCTTCATGTTCTACGCGCTGGCGACCAAGAAGCTGCCGACTGCGAACCTGGTGTTCAAGCACGTTCTCCAGGACATCGAGACTTTGAATCAGAGAGCGATGCAGGGGGTTTACGACATCACCGCTGCTTCCTTTCACGCTTACCCCTATCTGGCGGATCGCTACATCCTGCTGCCTTCGGGCGCGAGTTTCGGCGTGCGCTACGGGCCCATTGTGGTGGCGCGGGCCAAGCCGGGGACGGACGGCCTGCGTGGCAAGCGCATTGCCGTACCAGGAAAACTGACCACCGCCCACCTGGTTCTGCAACTCTACGAACGCGAATTCGAGCCCGTTTTCGTTCCCTTCGACCGCGTCCTTGACACCGTGAGCCGGGGCAAGGCAGACGCCGGCGTGGTGATCCACGAAGGCCAATTGACTTACGCTGAGGCGGGCTTGAAAAAGATCGTGGATCTTGGGGAATGGTGGCATCAAGAGACCCGTCTGCCGCTGCCGCTCGGTGCAAACCTCATCCTGCGATCCCTTGACCACCACACGGTGCGGGCTGTGGCCAAGTTGCTGAAGCAAAGCATTCAATACGCTCTCGACCATCGCGAGGAAGCGCTGAACTACGCCTTGCAATTCGGGCGCGGTCTGGATAGTTCCACGGCGGACCGTTTCGTTGCCATGTACGTGAACGAATGGACGCTGGATTACGGTGAGCGCGGCCGCAGGGCGGTGCAGACGCTGCTCGACCGCGGCTTCGAAAAGGGCATACTGCCGAGTCGCGTGCAAGCGGAATTTGTTGAGATGTAGAAAAGCTGTCCGTTGAAGAAAGTGTAAACTTTAAGGTGTAAACGGTAGGAGCGCGGTTACGGAATTTTACATCTTAAACTTTGCCATTTACACTTTATCCACTTTTCAGTCCCCCATACGAATGCCGAAAACTACTCTTCGCCAACGCTTTTCTTTCACCTCGACGCAAAAAAAAGTGCTTTTCGCCCTCGCCAGCATGGTGGGATTGCGCATGCTGGGCTTGTTCCTGGTGCTGCCCGTCTTCACCCTTTACGGTCTCCGGTTCACCTCATCGAAATTCCTGGTGGGCTTCGCTTTTGGCGCCTACGCGCTGACTATGGCGATCCTGCAAATCCCCTTGGGCAGATTGTCGGACCGCATCGGCCGCCGTAAAGTGCTGGTGTTGGGCATGACGTTTTTCAGCGTGGGATCGTTCCTCTGCGCCTTGCCTCCACTGTTTCCGCACTCGTGGCAGATCTGGGAGCTGATTTTTGGGCGGCTGGTCCAGGGTGGGGGAGCGATTATCTCCGTAGCCTTTGCCACCGTGGCCGATTACATTGAGCCCGAGCGGCGCTCGACCGCCATGGCGGTATTGGGCATCCCCATCGGCATATCGTTTGCGGTGGGAATTATCGGCGGACCCATTCTGGCGGGATGGTTTGGCACCGCATCTCTGTTCTGGATGACCGGATTCCTGGGACTGGGGACGGATTTCCTGTTGGTGCGTTACCTGAAAGACGAGGTCCGCGAGCGCGAGGCTCCCGCGCCCATGTCGCAGGTGTTTGCCCATCCGCCTCTCGTGGCCTACGCCGGGGGCGGGTTCTTGATCAACTTCTTCATGACCACGTTCTTCTTCCATTTTCCTCTGATCGCCACCGGCCAGCACCACCTGAAAATGACCCAGTATTACCTGCTGCTGCTGCCCATGATGGTGATCAGCGCCATCACCATGTTTGGCTTTTCGCAAGGCGCGGACAAGGGTTGGGCGCGCCCGCTGGCCGCCTTGGCCTATTTGATGTTCATTCCAAGTTTTCTTCTGCTCTTCGAGCCGGCTTGGCTGGGCCAGAATCCCAGCCGTCTGATTCCATTACTTTTGGCTGGAACACTCTTCTATATCGGCTTCACCGGACTCGAGCCGATTCTTCCCAGCCAGGTCAGCAAAGCCGCGCCGGGCACCGCCTATGGAACGGCTCTGGGCTTTTACAACACCGCACAGTTTGTCGGAAGCGCGGTGGGAGGCCCATTGGCCGGTTACCTGGCCAATTTCCCGCCGGACCGCACGATGTTCACCATGATGGTGGCTGCCGCCATCGGCTTCCTGATGATGGTGGCCACCAAGCCGACTCTTTCCACCGAAGCTGCTCGGCAATATACATCCGCGCATAATTAAAGGGACATGATGGCTAACAAAAGGGTAGCAGCCTGGGTCGGATCAGCTCAGGGTAGGATTGCATGTCCTCGAAGACGCGGGTCAAAGTGGCGACCAGTTC
>JBEKLF010000505.1:0-3856 GCA_050010335.1 Terriglobia bacterium | reverse complement strand
CCCATAACCGCATCTTACAAGCCTTTCCTCCATTGTCAATAATCAACCCCACCCTCCTCCCCAAAATCTTGAGACTTGATCTGTGGGGAGCCAAAATCTATCTCCGACAGGCTCCTAGGAGGAGCCGTGGACGCGTTCGCACCAGGACGTGATAAGATTTCCACCGCGGGTAATTGATCCCCATGAAACCGGCTGCCCATCCTGTCAGTGTAGGAGGAACCATGCTCGACCCCAAGGCGTTGCTGGCATACTGCGAATCGGAATCGGAGGCACTCGTGCATTGCTTGCAGCAGGCGGTGGAAATCGAATCGCCCAGCCATAACCAAGTGGCGATTGACCGCATGGCAAACTTTTTTTCCCGGGAGTTCAGCAAGCGCGGCGCCAGGGTCCAACTTCTGAGCCATCCCACGGCGGGTTCGGCCATGTTGGCGGAATTCTGGAAAGGGGCGGGGGATACGAAACCCATTTTGCTGCTGGGCCACTTGGACACCGTTTGGGACATCGGCACGCTCGCGGAGATGCCATTTCAAGTCCGGGAAGGGCACGCCTACGGGCCGGGAATTTACGACATGAAATCCGGCATCGTCTGCGGCCTTTGGGCGGTGCAGGCCCTGACCGCCTTGAAAATAACTCCGCCCGGCCCCGTGCGTTTTTTCTTGAATGCGGATGAGGAGGTGTCGAGCACCGCGTTTCGCGAGGAGTTGCTGGCGGAGGCCCGCCGCGCCCGCGCGGTGCTGGTGCTGGAGCCGGCCGCCGCTCAAGGGGCCCTCAAAACCTCCCGCAAAGGTGTGGGGGAGTTTCAAGTCACGGTGCGCGGACGGTCATCGCATGCGGGAGTCAATCCCGTGGTAGGCGTCAATGCGATTTCCGAGCTGGCCCGCCAGATTCCTCGAATCGAGAAGCTGGCGCGGCCCAAGCGCGGGCTGACCGTGAACGTGGATGTTATCCAGGGCGGCACACGCGTGAACGTGATCCCGGAGCTGGCAGTGGCACGAGTTGACGTGCGGGTACCCACCGCGCGCGACCGCGAGAAGATCGAAAGTCAAATGCGGGCTCTCGCGCCCATTCACCCCGAGGCCAAACTGGAAATAACCGGCGGCGTCAACCGGCCCCCCCTGGAAAGGAAAATGGCCATCGCGCTCTTCGAGAAAGCCTGTGAATTGGGTCGCCAAATGGGCCTGGAACTGAAGGAAGCCTCAACCGGAGGAGGCTCCGACGGAAATTTCACCGCCGCACTGGGAATCCCCACGCTCGACGGCCTGGGCGGAACCGGCGACGGAGCCCACGCCCGCCACGAGCACGTCATCCTCCGCGAATTGCCTCAACGCGCGGCCCTGCTGGCGGCATTGATGGCAACGCTTTAGTCCGCGGTAATGCCTGGGTCGCTGTGCATCAGCTTGTACGTTGAATAGACCGTGATGCTCATTGCCGGAAGCTTGTCCGTGAAGCTTGGTTTTGCCGTTGGAGCCTCGATCTTTTCGAGGGGATTCATCTGGAAATCAGGGCTACCCACTGACTCCTCGGTCACTTGATATTTGTAAAGCGTTGTTGCCTGCGCCAGGTTTGCCAGGTTGAGAGTGATGGCCTCATCCCCGTCCGATTTATTCAGGACGAAAATGGTCAGGTTCCCACGGGGGCTCCTGGCAGCGCTGGCGACGAGGTCTTGACCGTCGCATTGCAATTGGAGGATGCTGGAATGTTTTGCCAGGAAGCGAGTCAGTATTCCGTAAGAGAAATAAGGAACGGGCTCCGGCTCGACCCGCTTGAGATATTGCCAGGTGCTGGTGTCGAACGTACGCACCAACTGCCATTGTCCGTCCAAATCGCCTCGGTTGATAAAGCTCCAACGGTTAAAGCCGTCAACCCCAACATTCATCCCCTGGATCACCTTCTCCGCGTTTACCAGTTGATTCGAATAGCTCTTGGGTGTTGGCGAGGTGTGATTGGTGAAAGGATCGTCGCCCCCCCAATCGCCAAACTCTGACTGGAAAAAGGGAATGCCCCGGGCATGGGCCTTGTCGGCCCACAGCTTCTGAAGGTGGTTATTGGGGAAGCTCGAATAATTATGGGCATCGAAGGCCGCGACCACCCCATCCGTGAAGTCGAACTCCGGGGTGTTCTGACCCATACTGCTCCAGTCGGGCCCTGAGAGACCCACGGCGACCCCACGTTTATCCAGTTCGGCTCGGACGGCATGCATGGCCGGCATCAAGCTGACGGCTTTGCCGTCGGGTCCCTGCCACCAACCCCACTCGTACCCGGGTTCGTTTACGATGCACAGCCAGCGGATGCAGGTGTAATGCCTGGTTTTGACCAGGTATTCCATCAAAGTTGCCAGGCCCTGGGCAGAATCTTCCACGGACTTGGGCGCACTCTGAAGACGGCCGGCTCCCGGAAACGCATTCCACTCGACATCGGCCCACATTTGGGTGAAGAAAACATCAACTTGGTTCTGCTCGCAGTGGTCGAGGATGCGGTAAAGCGTTTGCATCTGATCGTTCTGCCAGTCAAACTTGCCGCGCTCGGGTTCATACATTCGCATATCGATCTCAACGCGGATGAAGTCGAGCCCCAGCCAGCGCGCGTGTTTGCTTAAGTCACCCCACGCATCCGTATATTCCAAGGGAGGGTTGCCGCCCCAGCCACTGCCGCGCGAATTGCGGTTGACCCTTCCCGGGGTCAAGTCTTTGTACCAGTAGGCAACTGGTCCCATCGCGTGCCACGACGCTCCCGCTCCTTCTGCCATCGTGTGCTTCACCGTTGTAGTGTCGATGCGGATTTCTGCCGCGGGCGAGGTAGGGCCGTTCCCAACCTGTGCTCGCGCGTCCGGCGCTAAAACCGGCAACAACAGGAGTGCTACCATTGCTGCTACGAATAGTACAAGACAGAAGCAAGTTTTAAGGTATTTGTGCATATGTTTTTTCCTCAGCCTGAAAATGACCTCTCACGATTTCATCTTCCTTTTTTTAAAGCAGCTCCAGCAGTTCGCGATCGAGTTGATGGCCGTGCCAATCCTCGAGTTTCGTGCCGGCGCGCTTCGTGTCGAGAACTCTGCACCCACCGCTCGGATTTCAGACGGAGTTTGATGACGATGTCGCTTCATGGTCCACGACCTCTGATTGCTGCCGTGATGAGCTGGTCCTCGCGGACTTGCGGCGCGGCGTCGGAACGGAGGGTCAACAAGCAAATAAGAACGGACGCACTCTAATATACTCTCCGGGAGCATGCAACTTAAGAACAACTCTGCGCTGCCTGCTCGGGTAGAAAAGTAAGCATGAAGGGATAGTACGAGCGGGGCACCGTTCTCTTCGAAGGCAACGTTCTTACCCCCTGAAAAGGCACAAGATAATAGCCGGGGACAACGCTGTCGGAACACGTGAGGTTCGGCCCCCGACACTAAAGGTGTCGCATTACCCCTCAACGAGTAACCCATGACCGCCGGGACGTTGCCGGGATTCGACCTTTTCAGGGTCAGACCTTTTTGTTGGCACGCTTTCCGGGGGCGCTGCCCCCGGCTATTGGATGTATCCCCGGCGGGGATCCAAGATGGACGGCGCCCAGATCGTTTTTGGGGGCATCCCTTGGGGTGCCCTAGGGCAGGGCAAACCCAGCCCCTACAATACGAGTTTGGTTGAGGCACCGTTGCGCCGCGCTTGAATCAGGGTTGGAATTTAGGATTCTCTGCGTTTCTCCTACACACTTCTCGCAGGAACTGAAGGACAGGCGGGGTTGGCTGTCCTAGGAGCCTGTCGGAGATAGATTTTGGCTCCCCACAGATCAAGTCTCAAGATTTTGGGGAGGAGGGTGGGGTTGATTATTGACAATGGAGGAAAGGCTTGTAAGATGCGGTTATGGG
>JBEKLF010000504.1:0-3857 GCA_050010335.1 Terriglobia bacterium | reverse complement strand
GTCTCCCGATAACGCCATTTTCTGGACCTTCTTCGCAGCCACGAAGGCCAGCCATTGTCCATCCGGCGAGAAGAACGACACCGTGCCTATGCTGGGCGCCGGGGTCAATTTGCCGGCAGACTCGTCCAGGCTGTAAAGATATAGCCCATAACCCCCTGTCGGCGTTTTTACTAATGAGACGATGTGCAGCCCATCGGGAGAAACCGCCAAGCCCGGATCACTGTCGTCCAGCGGCGTTTCCGGCGGGGTTTGCACGGCGAAGTGCACCGCTGCGCCTGGTATCGTCGGCGCCTTCGAGAGGAGCAACCACCATCCGACTACTGCCCCAATGAGCAGGACGGCCAGACCGACGACGGCAAGTTTGGCTGTTCGGCCCTTGACCCAGCGAGGCTTGGGGCGCTCCGTAAGCATCTGGCTCACGGCGCGCCCTGACTCGCTGTCGCGTTTCAGGCGCTTCAAGTCGGCACGCAGCTCGGCCGCCGACTGGCAGCGTACCTCCCGGTCCTTCTCCAGGGCCTTGTTAATGACCTCCTCCAGGCGCAGCGGAATCTCGGGGTTCAGCTTGGCAGGCGAGACCGGCATACGCTCCAGTATGTCGTGGAAGATGATTCCAGGCGTGGCTCCCGGGAATGCCTGCTGGCCGGTCGCCATTTCGTACAGCAGCAGGCCGAAAGAGAACAGGTCGGTGCGGGTATCGAGCTCTTGCCCGCGCACTTGCTCGGGGGACATGTAAGCGAAGGTGCCCACGGCCACGCCGGGGCTGGTCAAGTGTTCCTCCTCCAGCGTTGTGGCCGTCGCCCCCTCGGAGACAACCGCCGTCTTTGCCCCCCGCCGCTCCGGCAGCAGCTTGGCCAGGCCGAAGTCCAGAATCTTGGCCTGCCCCCGGTCAGGGACAAAAACGTTGGCGGGCTTGATATCGCGGTGGATGATGTTCTTGCGATGAGCGGCATCCAGCGCGTCGGCGATCTGCATGCCCAACTCCAGCACCTCCTCGGTTTCCAGCGGGTTGCCTTGGATGTGATGCTTAAGGGTCTGGCCCTCCAGGCACTCCATCACGATGAAAGGCTGGCCTTCGTATTCATCGAAGTCGTGAATGGTGCAGATGTTGGGGTGGTTGAGGGCAGAGGCCGCTTGCGCTTCACGTTGGAACCGTTCCAGGGCTTGTCGGTCCTTGGAGAGCTCTTCAGGAAGGAATTTCAAGGCCACGGTGCGCTTGAGCTTGGTGTCCTGGGCCTTGTACACCACACCCATGCCCCCGCTGCCCAGCTTCTGCATGAGGCGATAGTGGGAAATAATCTGGCCTAGCGCGGGTTCGTGGATGGCCTGAGCCTGCTCTCGGGCCAGCGCCCGGGCAGCCACCTCCAAGGCGGGAGCTTCAATAAACTTCTCCGCTGGCTTCTCGTACGCAAGCAAGGATTCGACTTCATGGTACAGTTCCGCGTCTCCGGCGCAAGCTGCGCGCAGGAACTCCAGTCGCTCGCTTGCTTCGCGCTGTAGCGCCGCGTCGTACAACTCCCTAACGAGATTCCATTGTTCCGGCTTCATCGAGCTTTTCGCCATCCATTGCCCGCAACAGCCAGGTCTTGGTCAGTTTCCAGTCGCGCGTCACGGTCTCGGGTGAGACCTTCAGGACCTCGGCCGTTTGTTCCACACTCAGTCCGCCAAAGAACCGCAATTCCACCACCTCGCTCTGCCGGGGGTTTATAGCGGCTAGAGCCTTTAGGGCGTCGTCGAGGGACACTAAGTCCACACCCGATTCCGCAGAAACCATCAATCCTTCATCCAAGCACGTCGGGGCAATCCCAGCGCCGCGCTTCTGGCGCTGCCGGGAACGTGCGAACTCCACCAGAATCCGCCGCATCAACCGCGCCGAGATCGCGAAGAAATGGGCGCGGTTTTGCCAGCTCACTTGACTGGCGTCGATGAGTCGAAGGTAGGCCTCGTTAACCAGGGCCGTGGTCTGCAAGAGGTGGCCGGGTTTTTCGCCGCTCATGTAGTGGTGTGCTAGGCGGTGCAGTTCGTCGTAAACCAAGGGCATCAGCTTCTCGAGTGCGGTGTGGTCCCCATCGCTCCAGGCTCGGAGCAGATCTGTAACCTCATGCGCTGAGGGCAGTGCCATGTGGCCCCCTTTGGGTCACCCACCTGCATCTAACGGTCAAAATAGCATACGCGCTCGACCTTTGCAAAAGGTCTGCGGCCTAATGGTAGCGCCATTTGGAATTGTCTCTTCGCCCCCAGTGACCTCCTGCTCCCCGCAAAAATTGTTCACCTGCCATTACGGTTTTCGATCTCAATTGTCGCATTGCTAGCTGAAGGCAAGAGAGTATGTTTGTTTGAATTCACACAGAGCGAAAGGATATTTGCCGCGCGGGATGGTGCTCTTCGCATCGGCTGCGCGAGGCTGGGAGGAAAAGGGCTATGAAAACACTAAAAAGGCTTCACTTCAATTCTACGTCATCTTTTCGAAATGTGAGAAGGTCCACGGTGTGGGCGGTGCTTTGCCTCGCCGTCTACATGTCAGGGGCAGGCATCTTCGCCATGGCCCAGAGCCCCAGAATTATCGAATTTGACGCTCCGGGCGCGGCCAGCACCCCCGGCTTGGGCTTGGGCACTCAAGGGGTGGACATCAACCCGGCGGGGGCGATCGCGGGAGTCTACTCAGACGCGAACAACGTGATGCACGGCTTCCTGCGAACCCCGGAAGGTAGACTCATCACCTTCGACGCTCCAGGCGCGGGCTCTGTGCCGGGCCTCTACTTTAAGCAGACCCCTGCCGGGGTTTATGGTGGCTCGGGCACCTATCCCTTTTCCAACAACCGCGAGGGGGCGATCACGGGATTTTACTTTGATGAGAACACTCTGGGCCACGGCTTCGTGCGCGCTCCCGACGGCACGTTCACGTCCTTCGACGATCCGGACGTAGGCACAACCTCTCCCCAGGGTACCTTCGCGCTCAACATCAACCCAGCGGGGGTGATCGCAGGAAACTACTTCGACTCGAACTCTATCCATCACGGCTTCGTGCGCACTCCGCATAATAAGTTTACCAACTTCGACCCCACCGGGAGCGTGTTCACGCATGTCGACGTGGGGTCGTGCATCAACCCAGCCGGAGCGGTCACCGGATACTACCTTGACGCCGGGGGTCTGGCTCATAGCTTCGTGCGCGCTCTGGACGGCAGGATCACCGAGTTCGACGTTCCGGGCGCAGGCACAGACGGGAGCCAGGGCCAAGGTACTTATGCCGCCAGCATCAACGCAGAGGGGGCGGTGACGGGACAATTTGTGTCCGAGGACGATGTGACTCACGGCTTCGTGCGCGCTCTGGACGGCAGGATCACCGAGTTCGACGTTCCGGGCGCAGGCACAGACGGGAGCCAGGGCCAAGGCACCTATGCCGAGGCCAACAATGATGCGGGAGTGGTCACGGGCCAATACTACGACTCGAACGATGTTAGCCACGGCTTCGTGCGTGCTCCTGATGGTAAATTTACGTACTTCGATGCTCCGGGCGCGGGCGCGGACGCGGCCAGCTATGAGGGCACGATCCCTCTGGCGATCAATGCAGCGGGGGGGATTACGGGCGCGTACATCGACAGTAATTGGGTGCTGCACGGGTTCCTGCGGCTTCCCGGTCCGCCACAGTTTTGACAACACGCAACGACTTTCGTCGCTCTCGCTGAGGCTCCGCACGGCTGCGCTGATTACGGACGCGCAGCCGGCGGAGTTTCAAACCGCGCCGGGAGTTGCGAGCGCGAGTTGGGGGAGGTGCTTATGTCAAGCCAGCGGGAATCTCTGTATAGTGTGATCGCCTGGACAGCAGGGATGACGTTGGCCACATTCCTCTTTGCTATTCC
>JBEKLF010000503.1:0-3893 GCA_050010335.1 Terriglobia bacterium | reverse complement strand
CCATGGTCGGCACCAAGGCCAGCGACCTGCCGCGGGGGCGCAATTCGCGCACGAAGCTTTGCAAGTCCGCAACCGAAGTAATCAGTCGGGTGTGCATTTTCTTCGAGTACAGTCGAGAGCCCGCCAGCGATGGCCGTCCGGGAGCGGTACGGGCCGGGCGCCAAGCCGCGTGCTCCGCACGGGAAGCAGGTCAGGCGGAGCGGGTGGTTTCCTTTTCAAACTGCTGGCGCATCGCGGCGGTCCAGTGATACGACTCGTGGTCGTCGGGGTAGCGGCCCTCCGCGACGTCACTGCGAAAGCTGATCGAACCGAAATCTCTATTCTAGACTTCCCCCCGACCGATAACATACCCCTGACCGCCGCCAAACGCAATTGCCAGTTAGGTTTGCAGTGCAAGTTGCTTCCGCGGGCCCCTGGCGGGGCAACCCCTACCTCTCGCCAGAAGCTCTTGCCGGCTCGGCAAACAGAATATCACCCCAGGCTCCTTGTGGGATTGTGAATACTGACTAGCCACGGAGAAATACTGGCAGGTGAAAAAAGACGCTGGATGTGCCGAACATGCGGTAAAGTGTTGGCGGGGCAGGACGAGACAACAGAACCAGCTCTCGTCTCAGCAGTAGGAGGTCAATTCTTCTGAGGGTGCGGATGAAGGCAAGCGAGTTGACTGCATGAATCTTCTTCGGAACATCTGGGATTGGGCAAAGGGACACCTTGGTAAGAGAGGTTTCTGAGGATGATGCCCTCTGTGAGTTCGACTGCCGCAGGCCGCAATGCGCCGAGGGGGAATGGGAGAACTGTATGCGCCGCTTGCAGCAGGCGGCAGGTGAATTGATGCCTATGAAAGCACCTCCTTACCCCCGTGGAGGCGGCGGTGGGGAAGTTAAGAGGGCTTGCTTCCCTCCGCAAGCACGCCCATAATGCAGGTTGAGAAAGTCGGCAATGCGGCTCACCGCGCATGCTGATATGGCCCCGTTCTTAGCTATCCGCTGAGGGGGGGGAGTTTTTCTTTGAACCCAATGTGTGCCCGACGGGAAGAGGAAGTCGCCGAATCCTCCGAACACGTCCTGCCAAAAAAATCCCCAGCACGACCAAGAGGTCAATGAGGCGTGAGCGATTTTGGCCAAACAATTAACCAGTTAAGCGGCTCGGGAACTTTAGAAGCTAGCGGCAAAGAGGGACGGAACAGCTAGAGCGAGTGTTCTTACCCTGGAGGAGAGAAGGCAAGATAGCCCGAACCGCTGTCCAAGCTAGCAGTCTTCATCTTCTGGATTAGTACCATCGTACTATTGATAAATTACCTCGTATGTGCAATAAGAAAGGAGTAAGTTAGGAGCCAATATGAGCAAGAGAATTATGGAGCTTTTGTCACGTCTGGTCGCCCTATTTACCGTGGCGCTGATGGTTGGGTGCGGATCGATTGGCGGATTAGGTACAGATCCGACGAAACCGACGCCCACCCCCACGCCTACAGGGTCAGTTATCACCTTCGGGACCGATGCACCCGTTTGCGATGTGGAATCATTTGTCGTAACCATCACGTCCGCAAGTCTCGTGCCGCAAAGTGGCGGAACGCCTGTCCCGTTGATTACGTCCACAGCGCCGGCGACTGTCGAGTTTGCCCATCTGGTGGATTTCACCAGCATTCTCAACGTTGCTAGCAGTGTGCCGGCGGGGACGTACACGAGTTTGCAGGTCACGCTGACGAATCCGCAACTGGTGGTCATCAACTCCGCTACCAGTCCGCCGACTCCGCAAACGGTCCCTGTGACCCTGACGGCCACGACATCTACCTTCACCATCAGTCCGGCCCTGGTCGTTTCCAGTAACACCATGAGCGGACTAAGCCTTGAATTCAACCTTTTCAAATCGCTTGCCGTAGATAACAACGGACAAGTTACCGGCACGGTTGACCCGCAGATGACCGTCAGCGCCAACGCCGCCTCCGGTTCCGCATTGGGCGCGGCCGATTCGGTCTATGGAATTGTGCAAAGCGTGAGTACCAGCAGCCTACCCACAGGGTACACGGGTAGCTTTGCCCTCGCTCTGGGTGATGGCGCAGGGCAGACCGTGACGGTCCTGACCAACAGTAGCACGGTTTTCGAGGGTGATGGAGTAGCGAACTTTTCGGAACTCGCGGCGAGTACCTTCGTTGAGGTCTCGTTGACCGTCAACACCAACGGTCAGATTGTCGCGCGAGAGGTTGACGCCGAGGAGCAGACCTCCACAACCAGCCAGACGTCGGCGTTCTTAGGAAGGATTCTCAATGTTACGCGCGGTGCAGGCAACGCCGCAGCCTTCGGCTTGCTCGTCGATGATGAAATCCCTGACCTTAGCAGCGTGGTTCCGCTCCATTCCACACTCAATGTAACTTTGGCGGGCACCGTCAATTACTTTACCAACAGCCAAGTCTGGAATCGCCAGGATTTCACCTTCGGCCCACAGACCCTGGGCGTGGGGCAAAAAGTGGCTGTTTATGGTGGACTCCAAGCGGGCTCGACACTAGCAGCGAGCCACGTCTTTCTGAGACCGCAGAACCTGTTGGGGACCTTCCAGACCTTGCAGGCGGCGGGCTCCGACGACAAGACCGGCGCCTTCACCATGGTTCCGTGCAGCGGGCTATTTGGCGGACAAGCCATTACCGCGATGACTTATACCCCTACGTTTTTTACCGGCGTCAGTGGGTTGACCGGGCTGGCCTCCACCCCAACGCTGGACACTACGGGGCTGTTGTACTATCAGCAAACCAGCGGGACGACGCCGAATGGGGCGTCTTGGACCGCCCCGACATGGGTCATCGAAGCGATCGGAGTCCATCAACCGCCCAACTAGCGGCGCTACAAATCTAACCTACGGCGCCGAGGAGCTGACAGGACTACTGCCGCCATGCCCTCCGCCGGCTAAGGCGGCTGCGGCCCCCGCAATTCCGCCTCCCGCCGCAATTGCCACGATGATGAGCGTGCTATGAGACTTTGATCCCGACGCCGGTGTGGGGTGCGCGGGGCTAGTCGGCGCGCTGGGCGTAGGTGTTTCGGCGGGCGTCCCTCGCAACGGCTGTAACCCGGGGATACCCGAGGCGTTTGCTGGAACCAGCACCTTCTTCCCCGCCGGCAACAGATAAGACTGTCCTGTTGGGATTTCCCCAATCCTGAAATCGCCGAATGCGGACTCGATAGAAGTACTATCGTCAGCCATCACCTGCACATTGATCTTCCCGGGCCCTGCGGAGGTGGGTTCGATGTGAAACTTCGCCGTGGCAATGAGGGGCGTGCTCTCGCCGGAACTCTCCGCCACAATTGTGCCGTTCTGAAGGTGCAGCCAGACTCGATCTACGGGTCGGGTGAAGCTGGCAGTGGTGTTTTCATTGAGAGTGATTTGGTTTGCGGGCCACAATTGAATTACGACGCGGCCGCCGGCCCCCGTCGCAACCGCATCGCCGTCATAGACCCACCCGTCGGCGGCAAGCGGCTTCCCATTCCGGGTCGCTCCCCCGGAGGTGATGACTTTGCCAATTACCTCGCCCTGATTTTCCGCCTGCCCGGGGGCTCCCGTTGCGGGTGCAGGGATCTGAGCTAGTAGCCCCTCGGCAAGTGTGTAGCTCTCGCCGGATCGGGTCTCGGTGATCGCGACCTTACCATGCTGGGCTTCGACAATCGCTCTTTTGTCGGGCAATAGCGCCACCAGGAACTCGGCCATCCCTCTGCAACTGCGTCGTGGTGACACGGGGTGGGGAGCAGCAGGAGGTGAACGGCCAGTCCGTAAGAAATCTCCCGCGCGAGGGAGAAGCCTGAACTCGATTCGGTCGGCGTGGTGCAGCGAGCCTGCGTAGAAATGGCGAAGCTCCGAGATCCCCAGGATGGGATGCAATCTTGGTTCGATCCGCCGAGGGCTAACGT
>JBEKLF010000502.1:0-3912 GCA_050010335.1 Terriglobia bacterium | reverse complement strand
CAACCGATCATAGGTTTTAGGATGCAACCGCAGCAGGCGAGGAAGCATGGCTACTCCTCCTGCGAGAAGTATGCCATACAGGGGCCGATTATGTCCCTTTAATTATGCGCGGATGTATAGCTGTTCCCCAAAGGGGAAAAACAGCACCACTCCCACCATGCCCACTCCGCCCTTTTGTGCCCATGACCCCTTGGGGGGCACGATCGTACTATTGTCACAATTCTACAATCAGCTATGGTTTGTGGGTGCTTAATACCACTTTGGTATTTACTGATCAACTCAGTGCGTGGCTGCCAGCCTGCTCGCCCAGGCATTAATCGCCGGGCGAAAACTGAGAGCGGAAATTCTGGAGAAGAGGAGAACCAAATGTATTCTAGGAAAAGGGTAACTTCGTTATTGGGTATCGTTGCGATGGTCTTTCTTTATTGCGCTCCGCAACTTGTTGCGCAAACTTCCAGCGATCAACCCACCGTTTCCACCGCTGCGGCGAGGAAGTCATCCTCCAAGAAGGACCCGCAGGGTGCAGGCAAAGTCGGCGTGGGCTTCCGGGTGTCAACGCTCGGGCTCGGCGGCGAAGCCGCATATCAAGTCACCCACTCGTCAAACGTCCGCGGGGGATTCAACGTCTTCAACTACAGCCGCAGCTTCAATAACAGTGGAATCAATTATAACGGCGACCTGCGATGGTTATCCGTAGAAGCCCATTATGATTGGTTCCCCTTCTCGCATTTCGCGCACACGTTCCACCTGAGCCCTGGCCTCATCGCCTATAACGACAATCACGTGAACGCGTCAGCCTCGAGCGCCGGTGGAAACACCTTCACCCTGAACCATGTGACTTACCAAAGCAACCCGGCGAACCCGGTGGGGGGCACGGGGACACTTGCATTTAACAAAGCTGCGCCGACGTTCATGTTTGGGTTCGGGAATCTGGTCCCGCGCAATAGGAAGCATTTCAGCGCTCATATCGAGGCGGGCGTCGCTTTCCAGGGGTCCCCGAAGATCGGGCTTGATCTGACCGGCAGCGCGTGCGTTCCTGGCACCGCCACCTGCAGCAATGTCGCGACTGACCCGATTGTTCAGAGCAACGTTCACGCCGAGCAGACGATCCTCAGCAACGACTTGAGCCCCTTCAAATACTACCCAATCGTCGCCCTGACCCTTGGCTACCGCTTCTGAAGCGCAGACGTAGGCCCGCTTTGCCTTTGTCTGCGGCTCGTCAATCGCCTCCGTAGTTAACGTCGTTCGCTTGGCAATCAATCGCGGGTGCGTTCATCGGTGGCGTCGTAGACGCGACACGCCGCCCATTATAGGCCTTGCACCCGCGTCCGCAAGGGGTCATTTACCGATATAGAACTGCGGAGGAAGGCAGACTGCGCCTACCTCCCCGCTGCCGGCTCATAAGGTTCTGGAAGGGGGGGCTTCGACCCGGGTGTTAAAGGGAATCTCCGACCATCACCATGTCCGGCGCTCCATACAGCCAGTTTGCGCGTGCGAACCTTTGCAGTGCCGTCCGTCCGCTGACGGACTCTGGAATTTGTACATTTTCATGCGTCGGCGGCCTGAGTGAGAGCGTGATCGGTGAGTTGGAAGCCGAGGGATTGGGCGCATTCGGGGTGGTCGACCATTTCCCGGCGCAGCAGGGTGACGAGGTCAAGGCAGGAAGGCCGATGGGCCTTGCGTCGCCGCCTGGGCAGAGCCTGATAAGCCTCGCTCCGTTCGGTGCCGAAGGCCTGGAGAGAGGCCAAGAGCAGAGCGCTGTAGGCGGCCACCACCAGGACCGGCTGTTTGGGTACGGCGTTGATATTCCACAACTGGGCTTGTCCGACGCCCAGGGTATCCTTCTCGTCGCGGTGGTTGACTTCGATCTGCCAGCGATCGAAGTAGATTTACAGCAACTGGGGAGGGGAGTGCTTCAGATCGGTGGTGAGCAGATAGGCCGGCTGGCGGTAGTAGAGTTTGCAGCTTTTGCGTTTGCGATAGGGGGTAGCAGCGACGACGAAGAGGCGGAGCGGGATCTGGCCGGCGCCGCGGCGCCAATAGACTTGCGACACCTCTTGGTAACGGATACGGCGGCGCTTGCCTCCGTAGAACAGCTTGGTCTGCTTCCAGGGGTGGGACTCGTCCCGACGGACCTGTTCGGGGGTAAAGGTGGAGAGAGCGTAAAGGCGCCGGGAAGGTGGGGAAGCGCGAAAACAGAGCCGTGCATCAGGTTGACATGAATGGGGGGCGAGAGGGGATCGCGGTGATAGCGCGCCTGGGGAATGGCGCGGCCCGTCTTGCGCAGGCGGGTATCGTCGACGGCGACGCCCACCAGGCAGCCGGGACAATAGGGCAAGGCGCGACGCCACACACCCGCAAACAACGTCTGGGGCTCCCAGCGACAACGCGAGTGGAGAAAGTACTCGCTGCTCCAACTGCGCTGCTGGCGGCCCTGAGTCCAGATGATGGGCGACAGACAGCGCCGGCCCACGCAGACCAACGAGCCCAGGGCTTGGCGCACGGCGCGGCGCACGGTACGCGGCTGAGGAAAACTGGAGCCCCAGTCCGCCACGATCTCCGACCAAGCGGCAAGCAGAGTCATGGGACCTCCGGACGCAAACCGAAAGTATTCTTGGCGGTGCGCAGGAAACGATCGCCCCGGGCGACCTTTTTGGTGAGCGAAGAGACCAGGCTCTCGCGATCGACGGTGACATGGAAGGTGGAGTGAATACGGGCCAAGATCTCGGAAACGTGTAAGGGGGCGCGGGCTTTTTTGAGTATGTCGTACGCCATGTCAACCTGGGACAGACTTGCGCGGCGGGGCTTCCGGACGGACGCGGGCGGGCCGCGGCGCAGGCGCCGAATGGCGCGCAGTTGAGCATCGAGAGAAGCTTCGACTATCGAGAGAATGGAATCCTGGAGATCGTCGGGCATGGCAACCTCCTGCGCCTGGGCTCGGGAAGGAAGATAGCGGAACCGAGGCCGGTCTGTCAACAACAATACTATTTGCCAGACCTAAATGTAGAAACTCCAGGGTCCGTCAGCTGACGGACTGCCGCTTTCTTACCAGCCAGCTTGCTGGCGGGTCTGTAGCGCTGAACCTTGGTTCAGCACGTGCCTTTCGTAGCGCCGTCCTTTAGGGCGGCAAATGCCGGGCTTTACAGGCTGCGGAAAAACTGCGGGTTTTTGTTTTCCGGTTCTGTTGTGGGCGGTGGGGAGGCCGTTTTGGGTTGAGGCGCATGGTTTTTCGAGGTTGGTTTTGGTCTCGGGAGGGCGTTTTCACGGCCTCCCGAGACACCTCGGCCTTAGCCGACCTGCACCGGAATCGGAATCAGTTTCCCCATGCGCATCAAGTTGTAGGCCGACACCACCAACTGGTAGAACCAGTCCACCCGCTGCAATCCCCGCAGCTTAATCTGTTTCAGGGGACGATCCAGTTTCCCCCACCCGAACACCCACTCGATCAGCTTACGCTTCCGCTGACTGATCGGTCGGCGAGGATCGGCGCGCTCCGCCTCATTCAGGCCGTTCTTGGCGGCATTCGCTCTGCCCTCGCTATACTCGCTGACGTGCGGCGCCACGCCCCGTTCCCGCAGCGCCGCGATGAACTTCGCGTCCTGGTACGGCGTGTCGGCCCCCAGCGTGATCTCCCCCGCCGGCGCCCTCGGATCTTCCCGCCCTAGCACTTCGTCCAGCATCGCCACCGCCGCCTCGCGTTCCGCCGCCGTGCCCGCGCAACTCGCCTGCGCCGCCACCGCCAAACCGTTCCGGTTCTCCATCAGCGCGTGACCCGGTTCTTGGTGAACATCGTCACGTCCCACACCTCGTCGTCCATCTCCAAGCCCACGAACCAGCGGAACAATAAGTTATAGTTCAACTGCTCCATCAATTGCCGCTCGGAGCGCACCGAGTACAGCACCATCAAGAGTA
>JBEKLF010000501.1:0-5734 GCA_050010335.1 Terriglobia bacterium | reverse complement strand
GGGTGCGCGACATAGGGATTGAGATTTGAAGAGTTTCTTTTTTTGTGCTATTAATCCTAACGTATATAGACGTTAGGATTAGGAGGCTTATGACCGAGACGCTCTCTCAATTGGAAAAGGAAAGAGTTCAGGTAGTGCGGGATATCGCGGGGTTGGGAGATTTTCGCCGCGGCTCGATTACCGGCATAATCGGGCGCTGCGGGAAAGCCAACTGCGGCTGCCATCAGCCTGGGCATCCCGGCCACGGACCGAATTTTCGCCTGACCCGTAAGGTTCAAGGTAAAACCGTCTCGGAGACGTTTTCCAGTCGCGCCGCCTTACGCAAAGCGCAGCGGGAGGTGGATGAGTTTCACAAGTTTCGGGCGCTGAGCGAGACCCTGGTGGAGGTCAACGAAAAGATTTGCCAGTTGCGCCCCGTGGAAGGGGAAGAAACCGAGATGAGCGAAGCGGAAAAAAAACGGCGGAAGCGATCCGCCAGGAGATCGCGCGGGAAGTAGACCAGCTCTTACGGGTGGTTTTCCAGGATCGGCGCAAGCGCGGACGCCTCGACCTGGAAGCGACGGAGATGGCGGTGCGCTCGGCCCTGCACCGGGCGGGCGCCGCGGCCTTGACGCAACTGCTCCAGTTCCCCGCGCCCCGCGGCGAGCCGCGCACCGTGCCTTGCCCTTGCGGCCAACCCGCCCGCTACCACCAACTGCGCACCAAGCCTGTGCTGACCGCCGTGGGGCCGGTGGAAGTCTCCCGTCCCTACTATTGGTGCCCGAGTTGTCACGCCGGCCAGTTCCCCGCCGATGTCGAACTGGACATCGAGAATACGGAATTCTCTCCCGGGGTGCGACGCATGCAGGCGATGGTGGGTCAGGCAGCTCCCTTCGACCAGGGCCGTGAACAGTTGCAGGTTCTCGCCGGCTTGGAGGTGACCACCAAATCGGTGGAGCGTACGGCGGAAGCCCTCGGGGCCGATATCGCGCAAGGTGAGCAAGCGCTGATCCCGCCCGCCCTACCGGTGGACCTGCCCGCCCGGGCCGGGGCACCGATTCCCATCCTCTATGTGCAAATGGATGGGACGGGCGTGCCGGTGGTGAAGAAAGAAACGGTGGGTCGGCAGGGCAAAACCCCGGGCCAACCGGCGCACACGCGGGAAGTCAAACTGGGATGTGTATTCACGCAGACGACGTGGGATAAGCAGGGCTACCCCCTCCGCGCTCCCGATTCCACCACCTATACCGGCGCCATCGAAACCGCGGAGGAGTTCGGGCGACGCCTTTATCGGGAAGCCTGGAAACGGGGCTGGAGTCGTGCCCAAAAGCAGGTGGTGATGGGCGACGGGGCCGAATGGATATGGAATCTGGTCGCCGAGCACTTTCCCGAGGCGATACAAATTGTCGACCTTTACCACGCTCGTCAGCATCTGTGGGAGTTGGCGCGCCGGTTGTACCCCAACGATGAAGGAAAGCAAAAGGCCTGGATGAAACTCCACCAGAAGCGCCTGCTGGATCGGGGGAGAATCGAAAAGCTCGTCGGCGCACTCCGCGCTATCCGCTCCCGCAACCCCGAAGTCACGGAGAAAATCCGTGCCGAGGCGGACTACTTTGAGAGGAACGCGGAGCGCATGCGCTACCCCAAGTTCCGCCGCCAGCACCTCTTTGTGGGTTCGGGCGTCATCGAAGCCGGATGCAAAACCGTGGTCGCTTCCCGCCTCAAACGTTCGGGTATGTTCTGGACCGTCCGCGGAGCCAACGCTATCCTGGCCCTCCGAGCGGAGCCAACGCTATCCTGGCCCTCCGATGCTCCCTCCTCAATGGCCGCTTTGAAGATTATTGGGAGGGCCGCCGGGCGGCTTAGGCTGCTTAATTCCAACTTCTATGTCGCACACCCCTTTACAGGCTGCGGAAAAAACCTTCGCCACTGCGTTTTTCCGCAGCCTGTTTAGCCGCGGAAGAGTGGGTTCACCGGGCGGATACTATTTACTTAATTTTATCCTGGAGGGTATGGACAGCTTCACTTTCCGGAAAGAGCGCGAGGGCACGATCGATAACTTTATTACCTTCGCGATATTTTCCGTCCGTCATATACGCTACCGCGAGATACCCCTAGTACTCAGGACGGTAAGGCTCTAGAGAAATGGCTTCCTGCAATGCCTTCACCGCCTCCGGCTTGCGTCCCAAGTTAAAGAGCATCTGCGCCAACCACATGTAGTCATCCGGGTAGCTCCCCCACCCTCCAGCACTAATGCGGCGGGGTTGCTTTTTGGGTTTGAGCAGGATCCGACACTTGTTTCAGGTTCTCGTACGCTTCACGGTCTTTCGCCAAATTGATTTGGTGCGCCCGTGCCAGTTCTTTTCCGCCCTCATCGGACTTTCCCACTTGCATTAGCGCTTTCCCTAACCAGTAGTGGAGTTCCGCTTGGTCCGGCAAGCGGGCCACAGCTTGGCGCAGAAACTTGAGCGCCTCCTGGTATCTGCCCAGAAGCACATAAGCCCGGCCCACGCCCACCTCGGCTTCACCGTACGAGGGGTCAAGGCGAAGAGCTTCATTGAAATAATCCGCTGCCTGTTGAACCTGGCCCTGCCGGACCGCAATGTCACCGAGATAGAAGTAAGAGGGGGCAAAATCCGGGGAGATGCGAATTTCCTCCTGGAACGCGTCGACTGCCGCGGCAAAGTGTTTCCACCTCCAATGCAGATATCCCAGCATAAAATGGAGCTGGGGTGCATGGGGAGAGGCGGCGATGGCTTGCTTGAATTCCTTCTCCGCCTCGAATGGCTGGCTCGTGGTGTCGTAGGCCACGCCCAGCATTTCATGAGCGAGGGGGGAGTCGGGGTGGCTCTTGAGCAATTGGGCCGCGGCTTCCAGGGACTGACTGGGCTCGCCAACGTTGCGAAAGTCTTTTACCAACATGAACAGAATCTTGTCATCTTCAGGCCGGGCTTTTCGAGCCAGTTGCAGCTCCTCGGTCGAGCCCCGCCATTGTTTGAGATCAAAGTAGCAAGCTCCCAGGAGATAGTGAGCGTCTACGGTGTGGTCGGGAGCCGCAAGGCCCAAGGTCAGGGGTCCGATTGCGGCGCGGGAATCGCCGGTAGTGTAAAGTGCCAGCCCGAGGTTAAAACTGAAAGTGGGGTCCTGGGGCGCGAGGTCGTGAGCGTGGCGAAAGGCCTCGACCGCCTCACGGTTATTCTTCTTCTGAAAGTAGATACTTCCAAGGTTATTGTACGCCGCAGCCGACTTGGGGTCGAGGGCAAGACCAAGGCGGTATTCGCGTGCTGCCTCATCCAGCTTTCCTTGCTGTGCGAATTGGCTGGCGCGTTCGAAGTATTGTGTTGGTTTCCCGCCGCCCGGAAATTCCTGAGCCGAGAATGAGGCCGGGAAAAGCAGCAAGAAAGCGAATAATATGGCCCGCGTTAGTTCACTGTACCCAGTTCCCATACAGCTCTATGCTAGCACAGGCCTCCTCACTTGCGGACGGCCGAGTTTGCTGTAGGGATGAGATGTCGTCTGGGCTTTGCTGTCCACAGGTTAAAACTGCTCTCCAGCATTGCCCGCCTCCGCTTCACCAACTGGCGCACATTTTGCAAGAAGACCCCATTGCAGTACAATGCAATTCCAGCGAACGGCGAACAGTGTCTTAAATGTTTGTCTCAGCCTAGGGGACCAGCGCAAGGGGTCCCTGGCAACCGCACGACAGGTCTAATGGAGGAGCAATGAAACGACGCGCTTTTCTGGGATCATTGGGAGCAGGCGTGGCAGGTCTAACGCCCGCGCCGGCCGGAGGGTCGGAAGGAGGAGGGGTTACAACATCTCCCGGTACGGAGATCACCCCCCAGGAATCGACTGCTCTTGATCTGTCCGCACTTCCTAATTTCTGCGGACACGAGCATTGGGGCAGCATTGACTCGATTGGGATGGTGCCCGAGGGATACCGCGCGGACGTGGAACGCGGCGCCACCCCCAAAAGAAAGACGGGCGTTTTCGACATTCTCCTGGACCCTTATTTTGGCGGCTTTCTGGCTGCCAGCGGGGTTACTCCCAAGGACGTGGCGAAGCAGGCCGGGGTGGCGAATTTCCGAAGCATGGCGCTGGAGTCGCCCGCGGAAGCGCTGAAATTGCTGCGGCCTATTCTGGCGAGGCAGCAACTCACCGGCACGTACCAATGTATCCGACGGGGCCTCGTGGCGCTTTACGGCGTGGACATTTCCAGCGGTGAACCCGACGCGATTGCGCGGTTAGGAAGCGACATCGGGCGGAACTACACCAAGATTTTTACTTGGTACCGCACCGCCATGAAGCAGGCTCGCTTCACGGAACTTATTCGGATTGTCCACCCGGAGTATTACATCCGCGAGGAGTCGCCCGAGACAGCGGCCGAAGATACGTCGTTGACCCACACGCTGATGCGCATCGACCCATTGCTCGAGCTTTGGAAGAAAGTTTCTCCGCGCCGCGACGGCTTGGCGCGCATTGCCGGTGTCGAGCCCAAAGATGCGACGACCTGGCGCGCCTTCATCGCCGGGTTGTTTGACCTCGCCGCCGCCCATCAGGCCGGTGGAATCAAGCAGCTTCAGGCCTATACTCGCCCCCTGGAATATCTCCCGCGCCAGGACAATGAAGTCGTTTGGAGCGGCGACCTCTCCGCCGGGCAAGTGCGAATTTTCCAGGATTGGGTGATGCACGAATGCTGCAAACAAGCCAACGATCGAAGCTGGATCCACCAGGTTCACGTGGGTACCAACAACATTACCGAGTCTTCTCCCATGCCGCTCGGGCCGTTGGCGCAACGCTATCCCCACATGAAGATTGTTATGCTTCACTGTTGGCCATTCCTGAGAGAAGCGGGATGGCTGGCCAAATACCATCAGAATATCTACATCACCACCTGCTGGCAACCGGTCCTCAATCCTGCCTTTTTCCTCGAAGCCATGACCGGCTGGTTGAACTACGTCCCGATTCATAAGCTGACCTGTGACCACGATTCCACCTCGGTGGAAATGGCCGTTGGTTCGTCGCTTTTCACGCGGGAAATCCTTGGGGAAGCTCTCCGCGAAAGATCCGCGCACCTGGGCATGACGGAGCGCGATTTGACTGGCATCGCCCTGGACATGCTTCATAACAACATGGTGGCAATTTATGGAATAGGAAAAAGGATACCACTGGAAAAGCTGGAGGACTGGCCTTCCTGGTACTACTCCTCTTCCCCGGCGTGAAAATGGAAAATCCCTCAACTGTAGCGCCGCAGACTGCTGCCGACGCGGTTCCGCGCCTCCGTCGAGTTCTCGGGCTCTGGGATTTGATCTATTACGGGATTGTCACCGTCAGTCCTATCGCGCCCGTCACCGTATTCGGTTTGGCCCTGTCAATTTCCCTTGGCCACGCCGTGGACACGATCCTCATCGCCATGATCGCGATGGTGCTTACGGCCTTCAGCTATGGACGCATGGCAGCGCTCTATCCATCGGCAGGATCTGCCTATACCTATGTCGGCCGGGGCTTGAACCCCCATATCGGTTTTTTGGCCGGATGGGCCATGCTCCTGGATTACCTGGTGATGCCGATGTTCTGTGTGATCTTCGGCGCCCTGTCGGCTCAGCAACTGGCGCCCAGCGTGCCCTATCCGATTCTGGTTGCCCTCTTCGCCGGGGTGATTACCTTTTTAAATTTATGTGGCATCCGTTCCGTGGCCAGGGCCAATCAGGTCATGCTCGCCTTTATGGGGGCGGTATTTCTGCTCTTTGTGGTC
>JBEKLF010000500.1:0-3976 GCA_050010335.1 Terriglobia bacterium | reverse complement strand
GGCCGGTTTGTGGCCATTTGTCCTGCCCTCCAGGGTTGCTATACCGAGGGGGAGACCGAGGAAGAAGCACGCCAACTCATCGAAGATGCCATCCGGCTGCATGTCGAGAGCCGAATTGCGAGCGTTAGGTTTGGAGAGTGGGCAAACCATGGACATTACCCTCACACCCGAGATTGAGAGGCTCGTTCAAGAGAAGATCCAGCGGGGGCAGTATGCGAGCGTAGACGCTCTAGTGCAGGAGGCCGTGCACCGGCTGGTCGAGGAGGACGAAGAGGAACTTCTGGAGACGAGAGCGGCTATCGACGGAGCCCTGGAGCAATCGCGGGTGGCGCATACATGCCGCCCTTTGGCATGTATGCGACCATGGCACCGCGCAGTGCGGTTCCCGGCGCACCCGTGCATTCTAGTCCAATTGCCAAGAGGCCGCATAGATCGCAACACGATTCCTAGGCCGACGGGATCAGAATGACGGCATGTCAGACGACGGATGTCACGCCGAGCAGTGCCTCCGAAAGGTAGTATCAGTGAGGGACCCGCGCCTTGGCTGGCCTCAAGCGCGCATTCGCCGTCGCCCGCGGCGGGCGCTTGCCACGGGTTCGCTGCGACGCCGCAGCCTCGTAGAGAGTCTCGGGTGCGATATCGGCCCCGTTCGGCCACGCCACCGTGCCTCCATCCACAAAGAATTCCCGGAAATATGCCGGGTCTTTGAGTGCTTCGAAGACCGGACCTTCCAACCACGGACGGAAGTCAACCGTCCGTTCGGAAAGGTCGTTGAAGGTGAGGTGGATACGAAACCCACCACGATACTCAGCGCGAATCACGGACGGCAGAAACGTCATGACGATTACTCCAGGGGCTCATTGTGCAACCGCCAGTAGTTTTCCCGGAGAGCGACCGAATCAATCCTTCCTCAAGAGTCTCCGCCCTTCTACCCGGACCTTGTCTTCCACGAGCAGGCAGACAGCTTCAGAATAGATCCGGTGCTCCTCCTTCAGAATTCGCGCAGCGAGAGATTCGGGGGTGTCTTCATCCAAAACAGGGACGACGGCCTGGCAGACGATGGGGCCGGAGTCCACACCTTCATCCACGATGTGGACCGTGCAGCCGGTGAATTTCACGCCATAATCCAGCGCCTGTTTCTGCGCGTCGGTTCCCGGAAAGGCGGGCAGCAAGGCGGGATGAATATTCAGGATGTGACGCGGAAACGCGCGAACGAAATAAGGGCTGAGAATGCGCATGAAACCTGCCAGGCACACCACATCCACCTGAAAGTCCTTTAGAACCGAAACGACTTCACGATCGAAGGCTTCCCGTTCTTTCCCTGTCGACGGAATGAAGCGGGTTTGGAGGCCCATCTTTCTGGCCGTGGCAAGGCCGGCAGCTTCCTCCTTGTTGCTGATCACGACGGCGATTTGGGCGGGGATTTTCCCCGCCTGAACGTTGCGGGCGATGGCCTCAAAGTTCGAGCCGCGTCCGGAGAGCAGGATTCCAAGGTTTTTCATGAGAGCCATCAATTGGTGATGGATGATTGGTGATTGCCCATCGTCGATTTTCGATTGGCGCCGTGGTGGCGGCGACGACGACATTGTTTTTCCATGTCGCCGCCTCGTAATGTTCTGCTGCGGATGCCAAAAACGGGGCGCATACATACAAGACAATGTATGCGCCACCCGCGACTGTCAATACTGTCAATCACCAATCACAAATCACCAATCGCCAATGTTCAGACGTACTTGACGCCGTGATTTCCGCGCTGGATTTCGCCCATGATCCAGAACTTTTCGCGCTGTCGAGCGAGAAGAGTCATAACGCGAGCGAGCTTTCGCTTCGCCACAATCAGCATCATGCCGATGCCCATATTGAAGGTGCGAAGCATGTCGGACTCCGGGACGCGACCGAGCCGGGCAATCAACTCGAAAATCGGGAACACCGGCCAAGTTCCCAGACGGACCACCGCCTGCGTTCCTGTCGGAAGTATGCGCGGCGTGTTGTCGGTGATCCCGCCACCGGTGACGTGGACCAATCCCTTGAGCAAATGCTCAGCGAGCAGGGGCTCGACGACTTTCCAGTAGCAGCGGTGCGGCGCGAGCAGTTCATCGCCCAGGGTCCAGCCAAGTTCCGGCACCTGCTGGGTGAGCTTGATTCCTTCTTTTTCGAGCAGGACCTTGCGCGCCAGGGAGTATCCATTCGTGTGCAGTCCCATCGAAGGAAGCCCCACGATCACGTCTCCCGGACAGACTCGACTGCCATCGATAATTTCGCGCCGCCGCACCCAGCCCACGATGCAGCCTGCCAGATCATATTCGTCAGGCGGATAGAAACCCGGCATCTCCGCCGTTTCACCGCCGATCAAAGCGCAGCCCACGGAGCGGCACGCCACAGCCAACCCGCGCACGACTTCCGTGACGACTTTCGGATGCATTTTCCCTGTCGCCAAGTAGTCGAGGAAAAATAGCGGCGCTGCGCCATGGACCGCGATGTCGTTGACGCAGTGGTTGACCAGATCAACTCCCACGGTGGAATGGCGATTCAGTGCGAAGGCGATTTTCAGCTTGGTCCCCACGCCGTCGATGCTGGAAACGAGAACGGCATCGCGGGGAAGGGCCTGGATTGAGAAGAATCCCCCAAAGGCCCCAACATCTTTCAGCACGCGCACATTGAAAGTGGTGCGCGCCAATTGCTTGATGGCTGCTTTGGCTTCGGTTGCAGCGTCAATGTCAACACCGGCGTCACGATAGAGCATAGGCTTATTAGGAATGTAAAGGGTATCGCAAAGTCGGAGGGCCCCCCTGCGATGCAAGGTCCCAAAGCTCGATCAGAAGGTTTTCCCTGTCCTTGACCAGCGAGTTTTGGTGAAAAAGTTCCAAAGGATAGAGGCGTCGAACCTCAGTCGGGACGTCAACTCCTCCGTCGTCCAATCCCTGCTCGGGGCATCGTATGACCAATAAATAAAGAGCGGCTCGCCCACGACGTTCTCTTCCGGAACAAATCCCCAGAACCTGCTGTCCAGTGAGTTATCCCGGTTGTCGCCCATGCAGAACAGATATCCCTGGGGCACGTGCAAACCATCTTCCCTGATGAAATTGGGCATTTCCCGCGACCACGCCGGATCCAGCCCCCAGGCGGCGGGCAAAGTATCCAGAAGACTAACGGGAGGAGGAAAGTTGTCCCGCAAAGGCAAGATGGTTGAATACTCGATTTGGACATAAGGTTCGCTGAGCGGCCTACCGTTGACGAATACCTTCCTGTCTTCGATCTTGATCACGTCGCCACCCACCGCTATCACGCGCTTCACAAACATCACGGACGGATTTCGGGGATACCGAAAGGCGACAATATCCTGCCGATGCGCAGTCCTGAGAGGAGGAATGCGAAACGAAGTGTAAGGAAGCCGGGGCCCGTATAGCAGCTTGTTCAGGAACACATGATCGCCAATCAGGATTGTCTGTTCCATGGAGCCAGTGGGAATCACGGTGGCTTCCGCAATGAAGGTCCGAATGCAGAAGACGCCCACCAGGACGATGAGCAAGGAACGGACAGTCTCCCAGACGCTTTCCCGGCGCTCAGGCCTCGTGCCTGGAGGTTCGGTTACCGGCTCAGGCGGTTCTGAAACAGGTCTTCCTTGTGCTTCGTTCTCAAGCGGTTCCATAGATCTCAGTCCCGGTTCCGAATCGCAATGAGGGGTTCTTGAATGGCGGTAGGATAATTTGCAGTGTAACAGGCAAGGCAATATTGCCCCTGCGTATCGCCCACAGCCCGGCGCAGACCCTCGAGCGACTGGTAGCCCAGGGAGTCAGCCCCCAGGAATTGTCGTATTTCCTCGACACTGTGTGTGGATGCGATCAATTCCTTTTTGGTTGGCGTGTCGATCCCGTAAAAGCAGGGCGACACTGTGGGCGGGCAACTGATTCGCATGTGGATTTCCCTCGCCCCGGCTTCTCGCACAATACGCACGATCATCCGGCTGGTGGTGCCC
>JBEKLF010000499.1:0-4002 GCA_050010335.1 Terriglobia bacterium | reverse complement strand
GCGACTTGCGCAACCGCTCCAACAAATCGCGTTCGTTGGGCACTAATAGCAAGGGGGGACGATTGGATCTTGTCGGCATCCCCTAAGCATAACATGCTTTTCACCTTACTAGATATATTTCAATGAAACGATATACCAGCTTAATCCCACGGGTGGCGCATCGCATAACAGCTCCCTGCCCCTCGTGGCAATCCCAGCTAGAAACTTTCGAGAATGTCGGTGACGAGGGTTCGGGCGAGGTCGCGCGAGAGGCGGTCGAGCGCGGGCTTGTCTTCCTCGAAAAGGGCGGAGGGGGATTCACTCACCTGGTATTCTTCGCGAAAAACGTAACTGCTATTGGAGAAGAGAAGCCTGTGAGAGTGGAGGTCTTCAAGCTTCACGTCAGCGGTGACCTGCACCTGTAAAGAGGTGGCACGGCCGGTGTTAATGTCAAAAGTGATGGCGTGTGACCGAACGTCTTTAATGGTCCCCCGCAGTATGGCATCAGCGCCGACGGGATTCGGCACGATGCGGTAATGCGTGCGCTCCAGGAACTCGCGCGTAACGGCGGAAGTGACCTGTTGCTCAACGCGGAAAGTGGAAGACATGTTCTTGAAGGCAGGCACGGCAATGGTCTTGACATCGGGAGGAATGCGCGCCGCGGTGCCCGCCACGTGGTAGCCGCAGGAAACAGTAGACAGTAGACAGTAGACAGTAAACAGCAGGCAGTAGGCAGTGGGCAGTAGGCAGTGGGCAGTGGGAGCTGACCGCCTTGCGCGAGTTCCGATAAGCGGCGAGTCTCGAGTTTCAAATTTCGATTTTTGTCCTTCTGTATCCTCTGCCATCTGTGTAATCGGTGTAGTCTGCGGATCGCTCCTCAGGCGCGGGCCTGCTCGCGCAGGCTGGCGGCAAGTTCCACCGCGTTCGAGGCAGCTAAGTGAAGGTTATCTGCCACCGCCCACAGCCACAGACCGTTTGGATGCTCAGCGTCGATGGAAATGCTGTCTACCAGAATATCGCTCGAACCGGTCACCTCGACGGGGGTGGGAGCGTCAAGATTGGACTTCCGAACCTTGATGCGCTCGCCTGCCAGGGCCGCACTAGCAGCTTCGGCGGTCACGGGGGCCGCCATTTCAACATAAAGGGAGACGCCCACAGAATAGAAAACCGGGACTGTGAGCAGCCGCACCGCGGGGAGGGGGACTCGCTCGCCCAGATAGCGGTGCAACTGCCGGCGCAGGCGGGCTTCTAGCTGTGCCATCTCGCCCTTACCCGACCTTCCCAGGCGCGAAAGTAGATTGAAGGCGAGTTGCGCGCCAAAGACCTTATCGGGTATCTTCTGGAAGCTCAGGATATTTACCGTCTGCCTCTGAAGTTCTTCCACGCCTCGCGAGCCGGACTCCGACGCCGAGCAGAAAACTTGCGCCACGGCGGTCTTCAGAGGGAAGCGCGCCGCCAGCCGCAGCAGCAGGCTGCTGATGACAATAACGGCAGGGTGAGGGGAGACGTGAATGCGTCCGGCAGCCGAATGCACTCCCGCCACGGGGTATCGGCGGTCGAGAAACGGAATGCCCACCAGATCGGCGGATTCAGCCTCAGCGCGAGCGGAATCAACGACTCCCCCCAAACCTTCACCCGCCACGTCAATAACCAGGCAACGCGCCGCGCTCCCTTGCTGCTGCCAAGCGCTCAAGAAAGCCGGCAACTGTCGTAGGTGCGCGGAGATGAAAGCGAAGTCCAGCTCCTCCTCGCTGATTTGGGCGTCTTCGACCACGCCGGAGGAAGCCGCGTTGAGATCGATAATGGGAAGTTCGGGTTCGTCTTCGTCCGATTCAAAGGTCAGCAAGCGCGAAACCGGGAATTTGCCCTGTTCCAGGACCGACACCAACTCTTTGCCGAGTAGGGACGAAGCTCCCACGACCGCGACACGGTATCCTTCCTTAACCGGTTTCATGCGGCGGGGACCTCTTGGGGGGCAGGGGGGTGAGGCCGAATCTTGGAGATGATCCGCAGGACGATGCCGGAAACCGCATATGTGATGCCAATGGACAGCAGGACGGGCTCTGAGTAAAGCCATATGCCCCCAATGATGAGGGCGATAACGATGACGGCCAGGTAGGACCGGCGCTTGCGAAGGTTGAGTGTTTTAAAGCTCCAGTAGCGCATGCGGCTGACCATGAGGTAACCCAGAATCCCCACCCCCAACAGCCAAGCCAGCGAGAACTGCCAGGAAGTTAAGGGTTGCTTCCAAAAGTGGACGACGCCGGCCACAAATCCGGCGCCGGCGGGAATGGGCATACCCACAAAGAACCGCCGGTCGGAGGTGGGTTTAACGGTATCGATGTTGAAGCGCGCCAAGCGAGCCGCCCCGCAAATAACATAAGCGAAGGTGAGGATCGCGGCCATTTCGCGGAAGTGCTGGATGAGTTCGGGTGTACCGGCCAGATTCGCAATGGCCCGCACACCCCAAACGTAGGCCAATACCGCTGGCGCGACGCCGAAGGTGATGACATCGGCAAGGGAATCCAACTCGCGCCCGAAGGGAGTGGCGGTGTTCGTCATGCGGGCGATCCGACCGTCAAGGCCGTCGAAAACGATAGCCCAGCCGATGGCCTTGGAAGCGTTGTCAAGCGCGACGGCAGCCAAAGCACTAAACTCCGCCGCTTTCGAACCCAGGCTGGCGGCAGCCGCGGCGGCCAGCATTTGCCCGGCGCTCTGGGTGGAGAGAATAGCGAAGTAACCACAAACGAGAGTGCCCACTGTAAAAAGGCTGGGTAGAACATAGATGCCCCGGCGGATGCCGTGGCGCTCAATCGGCTTGGGGGATTGTGGTTCCAAGGATGCTGCTCCCTGCCCGTACGCGGTCTCCAACCTTAACACGCCACTCGACCGTGGGGGCCACCAGCACGTCCACACGCGAACCGAACTTGATCATTCCCACGCGCTCGCCTCGCGCCAGCGAATCGCCTAAATGCTTCCAGAATACGATACGGCGGGCCAACAAGCCAGCGATTTGCTTGACCACAACAACGCCCTGCTCACCCTCGACGGTGAACACATTTTGCTCATTCTCCACCGAAGCCAACTCCTGCGAGGCAACACGGAACGAGCCCTTTTTGTAATTAATGGCCTTGATGCTGCCAGCAATAGGCGTCCTGTTGACGTGGACATCGAGCGGCGACATGAAGATACTCAGCCGGCGAACGGGGCGGCTTTCAAATTCTTCCTCGGCAAGTTGAACGATCAAACCATCGGCGGGCGAAACGATGGCGTGCAGCTCAGCGGGGACGGCCCGCTCCGGGTCGCGAAAAAAGTTGAGCACCAGGATAGAAAGGACAACAAAGAAGATGGTGACAATCAGCAGGAAAAGGCTTCGCTGGCGTAGCCAAAAGCCCATCAGGCCGCCGGCGATCAACACTAGCGGCAAACCGTACCAGTAACCGTCCTTAACCATGGACCTCTATGCGCCGGCCCTTAACCACCGGGACCCGCCGCGGGACCTTTTTTTTCTACACTTCAACGGCGCCCGCTTTGGTGGCCAGGCCGTTTGACCCGAAACCCTGAGCCCATGCCGATGTGGGGCTTTCTAACGCACGGTCTGAGCTTGGCGAACCAGCAACTCCATCTGATCTTTCACCCGCAGCTTCAGCTTCTTCAATCGCAACTCTTCCGTCTGCTCCGCTTCGGAGAGATGTGACTTGGAGGAAAGTTCATTAAGCTGAATCTTATAACGGGCGTGTTCCTCACGGAGACGCCGATATTCTTCATTGCCGGCCATCAACTGCTCCCGGACGGCCTCGGTAATAGTGCTCATGGGCAAGTCACCTCCGAATCAAGATAAGGTTACATGCGTGTTAAGGCTAGCACAGGGCTTGAATGGGTTCAAGCCGCAAAGGGGTAAATACTGCGATTCAGACAGTGGGGGAGGGCGCGAGGCTGGCGGGAGGCAGGAGCGGCGAGACGAGGGGAATTGGGCGCAGGAATGGGGGCGTGTTGAGACGGGTGGCGGCTGTGTCGTAGGGT
>JBEKLF010000498.1:0-4014 GCA_050010335.1 Terriglobia bacterium | reverse complement strand
ACCCCGACTCTCCGCCTGCTCCATCGGGTAAAGATACCGCATCGCGACTCGGTTGTCCAGAAGAAGTTACAAATATCTAAGGCTTATTGCACTTGGAGGATTGAACAAATTCACCCTGGGGGGCAGTATGCTGCTCTTGCCTTTTCCTGGCGCGTCAAGTAGGATGGCGAGAACCTCTGGTCATCCTATGTCATCAGACGCTTCGACAAAGATAGATGTGTGGCTGGCGGTAGGCTTTGGCGCGGGATTGTACTACTTCTACAAAGGCTTTCGAGTTTTTCGCGAGTACCGCGTGCTGATGGACACTCCCGAAATCCCGATTCGCAGCGTCGCCATGGGCCTGGTGGAAATCCACGGGAAGGCGACGGGAATCCGGCCCATACCCAGCCCGGTTACGCAAACCCCCTGCTATTTCTACAAAGTGGATATCGAGCATTGGGTTACGGACAAGAACGGCGGCCACTGGAATCACCTGGTCACCGACGCCGACGGAAAGAAATTCTATGTCGCAGATGCCTCCGGCAAGGTTCTGGTGGACGCGCACAAAGCGGAATACGATTTGCTCCAAACCGCCAGGGTTGAAACCCGAGGATCCTTCGGATCAGGCTTGGGGCTCCTCCGCTTGGGCATCGGCAATTCCTCCAGGGCTCCGGGAACACGCCCCGATCTCGGGTCCTACGTTTCCGACGCGGTCGCACGTCGGAAAGGCACCGGATTTGGGTCGTGTACGGGCCCGGGGGAGCGCTACCGGTTGACCGAGTATTTGGTGATCCCTGAGCACTGGTACGACATTACTGGCACCTGTGCGGAGAATCCCGAACCTCAGGACGAATACGACCGCAACATGATTATGAAGGGGACGAACGAGCCGACGTTTCTTATTACCTGGCGAAGTGAAAAGGAAATCAGGCAGACGCTGCGCAATCGCGCGGCGAAGTACATTTTCGGCGGCGCGGTTCTGGCGGTTGCTTGCCTGGGTATCTTGCTGGCAAAACACGGAGCGTTCTAAAGCCAAAGGAGAAACCAACCGATGGGCATCGTGATTTTGGTGGGACTGGTCGTGATCCTCTTCGTGGTGGGGATCTTTGTTTACCTCATTACCATCTACAACAGCCTGGTGCGTTTGAAAAACGACATCGACAAGGCTTGGGCCAATATCGACGTCCTGCTGAAGCAACGGCACGACGAGCTGCCCAAATTGATCGAGACCTGTAAAGGCTACATGCAGTATGAGCAGAAGACCTTCCAGCTCATCACCGAGGCCCGGACGGCGTTCATGAAAGCCGGGTCGGTGAGCGAGAAAGCGCAGGCCGACAACATGATCTCCGGCGCGCTCAAGAGTTTGTTCGCGGTGTCGGAGAACTATCCCGAGCTGAAGGCCAACAACAACTTCATGCAACTCCAGAAGCGCATCTCGGAGTTGGAAGAAAAGATTGCCGACCGGCGCGAGTTCTTCAACGACGACGTCAATACCTACAACATTCGGATTCAACAATTGCCCGACGTTTTCATCGCCGGCCTGATGCACCTGCAGCGTCGCGACCTGTTCAAGGTAGCAGAAGAAGATCGCCGGGACGTCGATGTGAAGATGACGTAAGCATTGGTGATTGAGGATTGGTGATCTGTGATTGCCAACAATCACCCATCGCCATTCACCCATCGCCAATGAAGAAGGGAGCTGGATATGATAGTCGCGGCCGTGGTTATCGCAATATTTGTGGTCCTGGCGATCATCGTCATCGGGCTGATCATGTATATCGTGGGGATATACAACAGCCTGGTTACGCTGAAGAATGACATCGACCGGTCCTTCGCCAACATTGATGTACTGCTCAAGCAGCGGCACGACGAACTGCCCAAGCTCATCGATACCTGCAAAGGTTATATGCAGTACGAGCAGAAAACCTTGCAGGCAATAACCGACGCGCGAACCGCCTACATGCGCGCCACCACTCCCGCCGAGAAAACGCAAACCGATGGCATGGTCTCGGGCGCCCTCAAGACCTTGTTCGCGGTCGCGGAAAACTATCCGGACCTGAAGGCCAATACGAATTTCATGCAACTGCAAGGCCGCATCACGGAACTCGAGGAAAAGATCGCCGGGCAGCGCGGCCGCTTTAATGAGGACGTCAACGTTTTCAATATCCGCATTGGCCAGATTCCCGCCAACTTTGTGGCGGGCTTTATGGGGCTTCAACCCCATGCGCTCTTTCAGGCCCCGGAAGCCGATCGCGAGGATGTGAAAATCAGCTTCACATAACCGTTGTTGCCTTATGGGTCTGCAAACAAAAAGGCCCGCTTGGGGGAGCGGGCCTGGGGAAAGGAGGAAACCTAAAACGGGTTTAATCCTTATCTCTTCTTCTTCTTTGCCTTCTTCACTGCCATATTTTTTCCCCTCCTTTGCTATGAGTCTCGTTGTCTGTGTGTATAACCACAATTTGTGGTTGCGCACTACATTACCCCAATATGTAGTAGGCTTTGGCATTTTTGTCAAGAAGAATATTTCAACAAACCAGGTTGTGCCCTGAATTCCAGAAATCCATCATGGATTCGGCTCAAGAATTCGCGCCCGCATGGCGAATGCCGGACGACGCAGTTTGCCCGGCAAAAGACAAATTGAAAGTTTCCCGCAGTGCCGTTAGAATATACGATTGCTCTGGACCAAAACAAGGAGTGTTATGAAGGAAAAGATTCATCCGAATTATCACGAGGTCAATGTGGTCTGCGCGTGCGGGAACGCTTTCAAGACGCGCTCGACTTTCAAGAGCGACCTCCTGCATCTGGACATCTGTTCCAAGTGCCATCCGTTCTTTACAGGCAAGCAGAAGCTTGTGGACGCCGCCGGCCGCGTCGAGCGGTTCCAGCGGAAGTACGCCGGATTCAAGAAAGCGGCGCCTGCGCCGGCCGGCACGAAGACCGCCTCCGGCTCGTAACGGTGGGCAAGGCGGCCGCTCGGGCGGTTGGGCGGGCGAAGAGAAACCTCGAACCCTGGGCTTTACACAAAATGGCTTAACGGGAGCCGGATGGCCACAATTCCACCCCTCGATCCCTACATCTCCAAGCCCAAAGTTTATCTGGTGGGACGCCAGCACGTTGCCGACGACGAACTGGCGCGCTTCCTTGCCGATGAGGGGATGGTGTTTTCCACCGATGCCCCCGCAGCCGGCGAGGTTCTGGCGGAAATCGCCGGGCGCACTTGCTATATGTCGTTTGGCAAGGGGCGAAAGAGCAACCGCGAGTACCTGGAGAATATCCTTGCTTCCAAACACGGCAGCGTACTCGAGCACGCCGTGTGGTGCCTGTTGATCACCGGTGTCAGCCGCGCCCTCACGCATGAACTGGTGCGCCACCGCGCGGGCTTTGGTTATTCGCAGCTCTCCCAGCGCTACGTGGATGAAAGCGACGCGCGATACGTGGTGCCGCCGCTCTACCAGGAAAATCCGGAGTTGCGGGAGAGATGGCAGCGGACCATCGAATCTCTGCGCCTGGCGTATGACGAACTGGCAGAGGCCACAGCGCAATACGTGCAGCAGAAGCACCCGGAAATGGCCCCCCGCGATCGGCGCAAATGGGCGCGCCAGGCAGCCCGCTCCATCCTTCCCAACGCCACCGAAACCAAGATTTTCGTGACCGGAAATTCCCGCGCCTGGCGGCACTTCCTCGAACTGCGCGGCAGCATCCACGCCGACACGGAAATCCGCTTGCTCGCCGTCGAGGTCTTCCGCGTCTTCAAGAAAGAATCCCCGAATATCTTTCAAGATATCGAGCTCGTGGATGAGCCCGATGGCATGCCTTCGGTCCGCGTCACCCACTCCAAAGTTTAAGTCGCACGCCTTTGTGCCACCTCTGATGCCGGCAAGATACAAGCGCTGCTGAAGAATCGACACCAATTAACTATACATCCGCGCATAAATAAAGGGACATGATGGCTAGCAAAAAGGTAGCAGCCGGGGTCGGATCAGCTCCGGGTAGGATTGCATATCCTCGAAGACCCGGGTCAAAGTGGCGACCAAT
>JBEKLF010000497.1:0-4047 GCA_050010335.1 Terriglobia bacterium | reverse complement strand
GCGATTGCCCGGTCTGCCACGCTGGGCACATGGTGGCGATCGCCGTCCTTCCTGCCGCGGATCGGGCACCGCCCTTCAGAACTCGATGAGATATCTGACTTACAATCCGTTCCGTCCTCCCTCCGCTTGCTTCCTCCAAGCCAACAGCGAGGTCATGTCCACGGAACGAAAGCGACAACGACTTTCGACGCCGTGGGCGGATTCTCGGCCCTTACGTCGCGTCTCCCTGACCAGTGTGACTCCACCCTCGAAAAGGATCAGCCCCCACCCAAACGCACGGCGCCCCTGCCCCGCCCTTGCCCGGTATTCAACCATTCTCCCCGCCGCGCACCAGGGATTCAATACCCATAGGGCCGTCGTTGGCCCGCGGTTTAGTCCAACCGATTTTTAGCTCAGCGGGCGCTGGCAAGGTTACGGTGGACTCTTAAGTTCTTCCTACTGCGCCGCTGAGCTAAAAATCCTCTGCATTATGCCGCGCGCGGCATAAGCGCCACACAGCCGCCACATTGGCATTGGCCGCAGGCGTGTCACCGAAGATTATAAGCGAGCAACTTGGGCATGCAAGCGTTGCCTTCACGCTCGATGTCTATTCTCACGTGCTGCCGCACATGCAGGATGCAGCCGCAGAAATGGTGCAAGCGTTGCTCGCAGGTCCCAAGACGGATGCGAAGCCTCAACAAACGGCGGCGGGCCTTACTCTGGTCGCTGAGACTAACATCAGGAGTCCTCCGTTTTATTCCCAATAAATGAACCACATAGCCCCTCACGTGTGCCAACTGTGTGCCGCGCCTCTGCGAAGGTGTACTCATGCCCCGCAGACTGGCCAGATCACCGGACATGGATCGCTGAATGGAGTTTGGACGTCAGGTGGGCGCTTGACAGGAACAGCATCAGCCCGTAATCTCAGCCCGTTGAGATGAAGTGCCTAAGGAAACTCGTCGAGATTCCTGACCTCGCCAAAACCGAAAGGAGCTCTCAGTCGGGATTTCTTGGCCAAATCTTGGTTTGGTGCAGTTGGTATGCCCGACAACTCGAGCAACAGTACGCAAGCGGGTGCTTCGCAGGCGGGCTAGGGATGCGGGTATCGTGAAAAAGATCGGAAATCACGTGTTTCGGGCCACGGGTATCACCGCGTACCTCAAGACCGGCAGCAGTCTGGAAATCGCGCAGCAAATCGCACCGCTTGAGTCGTCACGCAAAACGGGCCTGTACGACCGGTGGGACGATGACGTGAGTCTTGATGAAGTCGCGAGGATTGGGATTTGAATGGACAGAAAACTCACTGCACTGGTGATTGGCAACGGAAACTACCCAGCCGCTGCGAAACTCAACAATCCCAAAAACGACGCGGATGATCTCTCGGAACGGCTTGAACGTTGCGGTTTTTCCGTTATCAAGGAAATTGATTGCACAAACAAGGAGATGGACCGCGCTCTCAAGGCATTTCGGAAGAATCTCAAGGGCAATGATGTCGGTCTATTTTTCTTCGCTGGCCATGGAATGCAGATCGATGGTGACAATTTCCTGAACGCTATTGATACCGACTTTTCCGACGAAACGGATGCGAAATATTCGTCGCTTGCCCTGAACAAGGTCATCGAGTTGATGGAGAAGTCGGGAACGTCAACGAATATCATCATTCTGGACGCTTGTCGCAACAACCCTTTTGAAAGAGCATGGGAACGGTCTGCCGCCCTTCGTGGACTGGCTCCGATCTATGCGCCAAAAGGAACGTTGATAGCGTTCGCGACATCTCCGGGCGAAGTGGCAAGTGATGGTCGTGGGCGGAATGGAGCGTATACAGAAGCTCTTCTGAGGCACATCGATACGCCGGACTCGTCTATTGAAGAAATGTTCAAGCGAGTGCGCAATACGCTGAGCACGATAACCAAGCAAAAGCAAACCTCATGGGAGCATACATCCCTGTCCGGCGAGTTCTATTTCAATCTCAGCCTCGGGGCACGGATTGACGCCTATTCGCGCATCGCGCTGTGTGATAGCCTTTTTGTCCTCGATCCGGGGAAAAGCTCTCATCGCTTGATAGCTAAGCTCAAAAGCCTCACCTGGCCGAAGCAGAACCCGGCAATTGATTCCTTCGACGTGGCGCAGGCAAACAAGTATTCAGCAGATTCTTTGTTTGTGATCGGGCGCAATATCTATCAGTCGGCGTGCGGGAATTCACACAGCGCGAACACTTATATCGGGGCTTTCCTCACGCGGACAAGTGGCCTTGCGGCAGATAAACGAAAAGCCCTGCTTGACGGGCTGTTGTTCGAGGTATTTTTCGACCCCAAGGGAGAATTGCGGAAGACATTCAAAATGGGGGGATTCAATCGGGTATTCGGCCTACAGCAATTCGCCGAACTGTCTGAGAGCTTTGACTTCATTTCGGAATGCCTGGTCCTTTACGCAAATCGGTTTTACTCGATACCGGGGAAAAAACATCATGTTGCGGTTGACGTGGTCAGTTCTTCCGGCAAGGGAGGTATGCCGACCATAAAGGCCGTCCATGTTGGCGGCACCGACATCCTCTGGATGGAGGACGACGTGTTTGCGGAAGATCCCGGAAAGAAGGAGTACTGGTCCATGCAACTTGGAGAATTCGAAGAAAAACTCTCAGAGGAGATGGTGGTTCCAGCTCATATGTTGAAAATCACTTACGATTTCAACAAAGACCGAGTTGACGAAGTGCGCTTTCCCAGGGGGTATACGCTTCGCAAAAGATGATTCTCCAGTGAGTTCACGCGATCACGGATCGAGTATGGTGCGGTATGCCAGTTGATATGTTTCCGGCTTCGTTGCTTCATGCCATTGATCGATGGCAGAAAGGCGGTAATCACACTGCCAAGATGAAGAGGGGACAACGCCTCAAGCAAGAGGTATTGGCGTTGAATAAAACCAATTTCTGTTGGTGCACGAAAGTCGTTTACCGCCGACTGGCACTCCCGCAAAGGTACATCTGGAGGTTCATTACAAGTGGCGCTCTTCCAGAAACGGTCAGTGCATGGAGTTTGGACCCTGAAGTTGCTAAGGGACTCAAAGGTGGTGTCCTTTTGGCAAGGGTGCGTGACTTAAGCTGACGGAAGTTGCTAACGTCTGTCCATTGCCCCACGGGGCGAGGAGGGCAGACGATGGCCAACGAGATTCCTGTTATTCCCCCAGACATGCGGAAGGTTTACCTGCGTCTCAAGCGGTGGCGGAGTTCGCACGCCCGCCGCGTGCCGATTCCAGAGTCTCTGTGGACGGCGGCGGGAGAACTGGCCCGCGCGCATGGGATTAATCCCACCGCGAAAGCTCTGCACCTGGAGTATGGCAAGCTCAGGCAGCGCGCGGAAGTTGTGATGCCGGCAGTGAAGAAGCGCGTGGCGAAGGCCCTGGCAGAGGTCCCGCGCCGTGGGCGGCGCACCGCACCGCCGACGTTTGTGGAGCTGATGGCATCGCCTTCCGGTAGTTTTCCGGGAGCCGTGGTGGAACTGGAAGGGCCGCGGGGCCGGATGAGGATCGAGCTCAAGGGTGTCGCCACGGCAGAACTGGTGGCGCTGAGCCGGGCGTTGTGGAGCGGCGAGGTATGATCCAGGTCAGCCCGCAGACCCGCATCCTGGTGGCGGTGGAAGCGGTGGATTTCCGCAACGGGATTGATGGCTTGGCGCGAGTGTGCCATGAGCAGTTGCAGGCGGACCCTTTTTCGGGCCGACTGTTCGTGTTCCGCAACCGTCGGCGCACGGCACTGAAGATATTGGCCTATGACGGTAGAGGATTCTGGTTGTGCCAGAAGCGGCTCTCGCGCGGGCGCTTCGCTTTCTGGCCGGTGAGCCAGACGGGGGTGACGAAAGCCCTGGAGGCGCACGAGTTTTACGTGCTGCTGGCGGGCGGGGATCCCACCTCGGCACCGGCAGCTCCCGTCTGGCGGCCGGTGAGCGTGATGAGTTGAGAAAAAATAGCGCCAGGGCTTGCGTTCTGATTTCGTCTCTGCTACGCTGCGAGGCATGGAAGGAGATTTTCGCTACCGGGGGCGGCTCATCACGGCGGCGGAAGTGGAGTTCATCC
>JBEKLF010000496.1:0-4057 GCA_050010335.1 Terriglobia bacterium | reverse complement strand
TCCGCCGCAAACGCCAGCGGCTTCATTCAAACGGCTCTATCGAAAGTGACCCGGCGAATCGACGTCTCCGCGCTTTCCCCACACTTGCGCGCCGGGTCACTCCCGATAGAGACCTAACGTTAGGGGAGCTTAGCGTCGGTGGGGCCTGCAATCATGCACGCCTCTTCGAAGCTACGCTGCCAGCTTCAGCTTCCGTCTCCGACACGAGTATGGTAAGGTACGAGCCGGTATGGTCCCCGAAGAACCCGAACAATGGCTGCCGGAGGGTAAATTCCTTGGTCGGCTTATGGTTTTGGGAGGGCTGGGGCAGTGCGTTAACACTGTGGCGAAGAACGAAGAAAACTGACGAGGGTAGGCGCTGCCGGGCCACGAATGGAGAGGCTTATGGAGGATGGTAGGCTTCAAGACGTTCGCCATGGAGATGGCGTTTCATCAAGCGGTAGCGGCAGGAGCTCCGGTGCCCCCGACCAGATGCCCTACATTTCTCCGTATCTGGACCTAGTCACCCAAATTCTCGCTGATGTGGCCACCTCGTATGACGCCGATTTCTCGACCCTATTTCGGGTTTCGGATGATCGCTCACTGCTGCGTTTGGAAGCGGGCTACGGCCCCAAAGGGAAGGTTGAGATTTCGGGAACGGAACCGTACAAACTCGAGTGGCCCGACCCAAATCTTGACCAGCGAATGCACCACGGTGTGACGTGCTGGGTTGCGGAACATGGCGAACCGCTGTTTGTACCTAATCTTCAGGAATTAAGGCGACATCGTGCGTATGCAGGAAAGGGCGCGTGGGACGGCAAATTGTTCGAGAACCCACAAGGCGTAGATCACCCTAAAATGGGGTTTGGGTGCTTTTACGCAGTTCCGTTGCGGGTGGGAACGGGACAGCCAAGAAACACGGTCATTGGGGTCTTCAAGATTGAAAGGCGCCGGAATAAAGCTGTATTCGATGAACACGAGCGGAAAGCGTTCGATCTTGCAGCAGCCAGCATCAGCCGCACGCTGCAAATGTACCTGTCCTTCGCTATTACGCTCCGGCGCGTGCTTAGCGAAGCCGCGCACATCCTAAGGGGACGATTGTCGGATAGCCTGTCGGTGATCGAGATGTGTCGTGGTTTGCTCGCCCAGAGCCCACCGCAAGTAGAGTATGCGCAAACGCATCTTCCAGGGGCCGAAAGCCTTCTGCGTGCAGGAGTCCGTCGGATTGAGCGAGTGCTTGAAGCTTATCGCGGCGAACAATTCGCAACGGACTTTATGCTCAAAGACGTCGTGTATTCTGCACTCGAGGCAGGCTTTGCAGATCTAGGTCGTTGCAAGATAATTTGGGATACTCCGGCAAAGCCAACAATTCATCTCACAAGTATCCAACGTTATGACCTCGAGACAGTCCTACTAAACCTTTTGCGAAACGCGGATCAGCACGCCGGGACCATTGAACCTGTTCAGTTACGCGTTCGCACCAGCTCAGACCCGCCGATTGTCGAGTTCCAGGTGGCGGATCGCGGTGCTGGTATTCAGAAGGAAGTCGTAGATCGTGCCCGGGCCGCTGCCGCTTCGGGTGCCCAAGAGGAGGTGTTGCTTCTCGTGCGAGGAGGCGGCACAGGGCTCCGCCGTGTCTTTCGCTTCGCAGCAGAGTACGGATGGATCGTTGTACACGATTACCCGCCAACCGGTGGCACGACCTTCACCGTCACGGTGCCAAACCAGATGGGGAGAAGAACATCATGACTCAAACTCGAATTCTAGTTGCTGACGACAGTACTGAGTGGAGCAAGCCATTTTGCGATTTTCTCGAACGTTGGGGATATCGGGCCGAAAGCGTCGCGACCGGCAAAGACTTGATGGACAGCATCCAGAGCAACCCAGATGCTCACGACATTCTCATTGTCGATAACAGCATGCCTGAGCACGAAGGAGCCGCGGAACTCCCGTACTGTGGGGTGCTCATCGTGGGACGTCTTGTGGCTCACTTTCGCACTCAAGAACAATTTCCCGCGATCCTGGAGCACGTCATAGTCCGAAGTATCTATTCCCGGGAGGACCTCAAAGACCTTCGAAGGGAGGGCGATCCTGAAACGCAGGCTGGCTGCGATCAGGTGGCCGTTTGGCTCGACCGAAACGTAACGCTTGACGAACTGATGGGCTCAATCACGCGTCTAGCGAACGCCGCAAAAGTGAGGAGACGATAGGTTATGACTGATCCAGTTGGAACGCCGTCAGCTCTCCAAAGCGAGGACCTCGCGAATACCGTGCTTGCCATCTCCCGGGAGTTCATCTCAAGCAAACCATATGACGAAGTGCTCCTAGGGGTTTGCAGACGCATAGCTGGCTTCGTGAGATGTCTCGTTGGTCCAAATGTCGATGTTTGGTACGTCTTTCCGAACTCACAGCTGCCTGGCGAGACCAAGGTATTCAGATTCCTACCTTCAGGGCAGGGCAGCCGCGGGCCGTTCGAGGGCGGAGCCTGGAATAGCCCCTGGAATGCGGACCACCATCTGTTTGAAGGGTCAGAGACGGATGCCCTCTGCAATCTCATCGGACCGTCGTTTGAAAATGGTGGACACGACGCAGCGCGGCAGTTGGTCGAGGTGCAACAAGGGTCTGGCCGCAAGTTCGTTGTTTTTAGCCTCTGCCGTCTGGCACGTCCCATGGGTTATATATTGCTTCCCGTGAAATGGAATGAAATCGACTTGGAAAGGCTCCTCTGGCACGTTCATTACCTGCAGCGGAAGGCGTTCGAGTATTTTGAAGCGTTCTACCAAGCCACAAGCCGAACCTACTTGCCATCGTTCTACCAACGGCGAACGAAACCGGTGTCCATCCTATTCTGTGACTTACGGAACAGCACTACAGTATTCCAAGTGCTTCGGATTGGTGGCGATGACCATATTCGCAAGTTTCTTTCGTTTTTCAAGGCGTTCATGCATCTCGCGGCTGAATACATCGTTAGTTCGGGCCTCGGCACGATATATGGCTTCACTGGCGACGGCTTCATGGCGACATTTGGGGATCACATAGTTCCAGCTCGAGCTGCCCCAGAACTGCATGCTGCGGGGGCAGGTGCGTTGGCGCTTTTTGTAGCCGAGCGGCTGCATCGCGGATTCGCCCACCTGTATAACGTTTGGCGCGACAAAGGCATACATTCGTTCGACCTTGAGCACAATGAGGACGTGGGAATCCGATTGGGTATCGGGCTGGGGTATGGGAGCGTCCATTTTGATGAGTTCGGCACTTCCCGAAGAGAAACAGCCGGGGGCGCGATTAGTCGCGGGCTTCTCTATTACAATGCGGTCGGCGACCACATGAACGTCGCCGCTCGGCTGTGTGGAATCGCCCATGCGGAATTGTCCGCGGTAGATATTGTTGACCGACCAGCATCTGCATTTTCAGGCTCCACTTCATCCCAGGCCCCTCAACGTCGAGCAGACGACCATCTGCTAGCTTACCTCGCTCCGATTGTGGCCACTAAGCCACTCGCCCTTGCGCAATCGCTACCGGGGAGGCTCCTTCCATTGCCAGTCTTTACAACGGTTAGGCTGAAGGGAATCGGCAATCGCATACCCGTGCAGGAAATCTGGCCGGAACCGCTAGATCTGAGAATGCGGCCTGAAGAAGCCTCACGAACTTCCCGGTTTCCACCCGATCGTGTTGCGCAAGTGATGGTAGAGGCAACGAACGACCCGTTCTATGCCACTCAAGTGAAAGATGTCGGGTTGGCGGAATGTGAGACGGTGACCCGACTCATGAACTCCTTATCGTCCGAGCTCCAGTAGAGCGGTGTGGCGGTTTCGGCTGGAACTGGGGTGATGCCTGTCCACTGAAATTGTGTCGCGTGCTTCCAGCGTCGATTGCAGAAGGGCAGCAAGAGACGCGAGAACGGGTTGCGCTGGATGAGGGAATCGGCCATCATCGACAACCCCAGGCTGGCTCAGAGGTGCTAGGAGCCCGTCGGAGATAAGGTTTCCAAGTCTTTACCCTTTGCCGGCCTTGGTCTCATTGAGTCGGATGTTGGGCCTTTGACCCCGGCCAAGCCGACTGGAAGAGGACCTCGCCAAGT
>JBEKLF010000495.1:0-4067 GCA_050010335.1 Terriglobia bacterium | reverse complement strand
TCGGTGGTTTCGGCAACGACGGCTCGCGCTTTCGAGACGAGTTTCCAATCGATGTGTCGTGGTCTTGACATGCCGCGATTGTATCATTTTTAGTCTCATCTTGAAAGCGAGCTAGAATTAGGGAGTACAGGGAATGCGTCGTATCGCCATAATCATAGTCTGTGGGGTTCTTTTGCTCGCCTCGACCGCTCTGGCGGCGCCCGTCAAAGCCCAGGATGTAACCTTTCCAAGCGGCCCTGACACTGTTTCAGGATATTTGGCCGCGCCGGATTCCCCCGGCCAACACCCGGCCCTTGTCGTGATCCATGAGGATTGGGGTTTGACGGATTGGGTCAAGGGCCAGGCGCGCAGGCTGGCGGGGCAAGGGTACGTGGCATTGGCCGTAGATCTCTACCGCGGGCAGGTGGCCCACGACCCCGCATTTGCCTACGAGTTAATGGTCAGCACGCCGCCCGAGCGCGCCTTTCAGGACATGGAGGCCGCCATTCACTTCCTGGCCGCGCGTGCGGAGGTGAATAAGGAGAAGATAGGGTCCATTGGCTGGTCGATGGGAGGAAAGTGGTCGCTGCTGCTCGCCGTGCATGATCCCTTTTTGGCCGCTTGCGTGTTGAATTATGGCTCGATGCCCACCAATCCGGCCGACATTCAGAAAATTCATGCACCGGTGCTGGGAATATTCGGCAGCGAAGATCGCACCATCCCCATCAGTGATGTGGAGGCTTTCGAAGACGCCATGAAGAGCGCCCACAAATCCATCGACGTCGAGATCTATCCGCGCGCCGGCCACGCCTTTGAGAACTCGGAAAACAAATTGGGCTATCACGAAGCCGCCGCCGAGGACGCGTGGCAGCGCACCGTGGCGTTTCTGGACCACAATCTCAAGTAATGGCCTCAACATTACTGTTCCCCTCAGATACTCCTTGGAGAGCTTCATAATCGAAACAGCGCCCGGGCATGGATGGGACCAGATCACGAATGGGGATTTGCTTGACGCCGCCGAAGCAAAGGAAGTCGACGTTCTCTTGACCGCAGACAAAGGCTTCAACTACCCTTCGATTCCGGAAGGGCGGCGCTTCACACTCACGGGCGGGCGATTCTGCCCCAATGCCCTTTCCTGCCCAGTAGCCCAGCACGCTGGCGACCATCGTCAAGGCGATGTTTCCGCCGCTTTTACAGAGCGGCTTCAGCCGTGCAGATTCTCACTGGATTCAGCGAGGCACCGGGCGAGTACAAAGCCTGCGGGCTAGCTTAGTGGGAGTAGATTCGCACCCACTGCCCGCGTCGTTTCATCTCCGCCAGCAATCGCAGCCGGTAGCGGGCCACCAGGACCTCCGCCGCAACCTGCTGATGATAATCGAAATGCCGGCCTTGCAATCGCAGCCAAAGGGGAAAGCGCACCACCCAATTGCCGGGGGGCTCCCACCTGCGGGAATAGAGATAGAGGAGGTCAAACGAATCCGCTGGCGCGTCCGCAAACTCCTGTGGCGCGAAGCCCCGCGCCCGGACGACGGCCAATGGCCTTCCCACGTAGCCGAGTAGGGGTTTGGTGAGTTCGTCTGTCGCCGGCCACGCCGTCAGAATCCGCGGCTGGCCAGGCTGTGTTTCGAGAAAATGCGCTGCCTGCTCGTGCAGCCGGACGAAGTCTGCATACGCGAGGTTGTCCTCAAATGGAAACGGATAGGGCGGGTTGATGAACCACGCCCATACAAAACAGGCTGCAGCCGCCGCCAAAACGAGCCGGGCCGGGAAGCGGGGCAAGCGCGCCGTCAGGCCGACCGCGGCGACGTAAAACAAGGGCAGGACCGGAAGCAGATACCGCGGCAGAACGGCGCCACCCACCAGGCTTAACAGCAGCATGTAGACGGTCGTCAATCCCGCCGCAAGGAAGAGGAACTGCCGCCAGAGAGGAGATTCGAATACGGGACGCGGGACACGGGATACGGGGCACGAGTTTTGGGACTCGCCCAAGTCCCGAGTTCCGAGTATCGTGTCGCGATTCCCGAATCCCGATTCCCGTGTCCCGTGTCCCGTGTCCTGAGTCCAGATTCCCACCAGGGCGCAAGCGGTGAGCAGCCAATTGAATCCGCCGATAAAGAGCTCATATGCGCGTCGCAGCAGGCTCCAGAAAGCCCGCGCCGGCGAAAGTGTGGAATACAAGTTGTACTTGAGGTACCCGGGGCTGCCCGTCCAATATCCTGTCGCATGGTGGTAGTAAAGCACCCATGCTGCAAGTGGGACAAGGGGCGCCACGAGCGGCCCCCAGGTGCCAAGTGGGACAAGAGCCGCGGGCCGGCCGGCTGCAAACCCGCGGCCCTTTCGCCACGCATAGAGCCACACGACGGGTAGCAAAACCACGGCGGTTTCCTTGCTGAGAAAGGCCAGGGAAGCTGCCAGCGCGAACAGCCAAAGCTGATCGCCCAGCAGGAAAAGAACCGCCAGGGTGGTGAAAAGGCCGGCCGCAAGATCCACGAGCGCAAGCGTGCTTTGCGCGAAGAAGAGCGGCGAAAGCGCCAGCAGCAGTGCGCTCCAAGCGGCGATTTCGCGGCTGGCCACGCGGCGCCCCAACGCATAGAGCGTCGCGACTGTCCCCGCCGCGATCAGGGTCATGGCGGTGCGCGTCACCCACGCGGAATAGCCGAAAAGGCGCCAGGCGAGGCCGAGATAGATCATGACCAGGGGCGTGTGTCCAATGGCCTCCGTGCTCGTGGGAATCAGCAGCCCCGAGCGATAGAAATCCAGTGCTGCCGGAATGTAATACCCCGATTCGTCCCAGAAGTAGGGCAGCCGGAGCAGCGGCAGGTGCAGGAGAATCAAGCCCACAAAGGCGGCAAGAATTTCCAGAACGGCGATGAAACGAGCTCGCATAAGGGTGGTACTGTAGCAGCAGATGGGCAACTTGGGGGCGGGATTTTTCCGTGTCAGAGTGCCGCCCTAAGGCGCGAGCGGATGTGTATCCAGATAAACCTTGGCCGCGTCGGCAAGCAAGTCGCGGTGCATGCGCATCGGGTCGCCGAAGAATGCCGCGCCTGCGGCTTCATCCACCTCATGCGTGGCAAGCAGGTTGAGCGCGTCGGTCTCGTTCCACAGAGCTTCGGCGTAAATGATGCGCTTGCCTTCCTCGGGCTCACGGAGGAGCCGCTCAAAGAATTGGATGGAGCATTCCTGGTCGCGTGGCATATGCGGGCCAATCATCACCACATGGAGCGCGTTCCACTCCGCCGCGGTGAGTTGTTTCTGCCAAGCGGTTACTGTGGCAAAAAGCTCGCGCATTTCCACGGACGTCGCGTCCGCAACGTTTGCGAGCAACAGGGGCGCAACCTGCCGCGTGAAGCTCGAAAGCTTTGCGGGTTTCACCTGGCCGCTCGCAAGGACATCGTCCAGCAACTCAAACGATTCGCGGAATATCTCCTGCTGCCGCGAAACCTGCGCGAGCGTAAAGAGACGGTCCGGAAGGGTCGCTTGCGCCTTTTCCATCAGCTCGCGGTAATGCCGGAGGCGCTGCAAGCGATCGCCGGACAGGTTGGCCGCCGGCGGGAATGACAGCATTACGAAGAGGGCTAGGGGAATATGCGCGACGGCCTTGAGTTCGTGATACTCGACCGGTTTCACCTGAACCTTCGTGCGCGTGCCATTGCGGACCAGGATCAGGTCGTCGCCCTCCTCGAGAATCATCGGCCCGGTCTCGGCAAGCGCGGCCGCCAAGGCCTGCTGATACTGCTTTAGAAATTCATGGTTGAGCGTGTCGAGGAGCGGATCCTCCGCCCTTTCGCCCCCCTGGTCCTGGGCGTGGAGCGGGGCGTTGCTGAGACCCGCAAACACGGCAAACATAATCAAAGCGCAACCGGTTTTCTTGAAACCCTGCATCCAAGCTCTCCTGGAATGAATCGAGCGATATTCTCAAGACTAAGGCACGCCACCGATTGAGTCAACGTGCAGGTCGACGGGCCAGCAGCTTCGGAATCCCCACGCAGGGAGCCGTTGGGTCTCGGCTTGGGGTGCGTGGGAGGGCTGATCGCGGTGGCACAGCCAGCCGGCGTCTATTTTCCAAGTGCGTATTTTCGCGGTTT
>JBEKLF010000494.1:0-4114 GCA_050010335.1 Terriglobia bacterium | reverse complement strand
CCGCCTTATAACGACGCCCGTCGCGTCTTCTGGATCGTCGACAACTGCTCGGCGCATCGTGGTGCCCGAGCCGTTGCGCGTCTCCGCCATCTCTACCCCCGCTTGACGCTCGTGCATGCCCCCGTTCATGCCAGTTGGCTCAACCAGATTGAAATCTACTTCTCGATTGTCCAGCGCAAGGTCCTGACCCCCAATGATTTTCCCGATCTCAACGCCCTCGCCGCGCGCCTCCTGGATTTTCAATATTACTGGGAAACCACGGCGCGGCCCTTCCAATGGAAGTTCACCCGTCAGGATCTCGCCGAGCTCCTCGTCAAGCTCGGTACCCCGCGCTCACCCCCCAAAAAATACGTTAGTGAACTTCTGAAGTGACCGACTTAGCAAGCGTTTAGTTCGCGGCCACAACCAGTCGCCCCATTTGACAGAGAACCGTCATCATTTCACCACCGGCAGGAAATGGCGGGACCGTCCACCTGCATTCAGGGAGGAGAAAATGCAGCGCCTTCGTCTGAAAGCGTCCGCCAGTGTGGCGGCGGATTACTTCCACCTCTTCGTTAACCGGCGTGCTTACACCCTCCAATCCAACCGGTCGCACCCGGAAAGCACCCGGCATTATTACTACCGTCCCAAGGACAAGAAAACAGGCCAAGGGCTCAGCCTTACTTTTGACACAATCCGCCGCCACTTCGAAGGCGAAATCACCATCGGCCTTTACGCTATCAACCCTACCACCCAGTGCTCGAAGTGGGTGGCCATCGATGCAGACTATGAGGATTCGCTCGCAGACCTCCTGAAGCTTCGCTTCCACCTCAGACAAGATGGGGTGGAGTCCGCTCTTGAGAATAGCCATCGAGGCGGACATCTCTGGATATTCATGGCGGAGCCACTCCCAGCGCGGGACTGCCGCATCTACGTTTGCGGCCTTGCCTTGCAGTTGGGTATCCCGGTCAAGAGGGGGAGGCAGGAAGGGATTGAAATCTTCCCCAAGCACGATGCGTTGAAGCCAGGCAGGTACGGTAATGCCATCCGTGGACCGCTGGGTATTCACCGGGGCGCAGCTCAGCGCTTTTGGTTTGAGGGTGCCGGTGAAGACCTTGAGAAGCAGATGCAATATCTCAATTCGCTTCCCAAGATGGCCGGTGAGCAGCTTGCCCGATTGATTGCCGGGAAGGCCCTCCCAGCTGATCTCGCTCCACCAAAGCCAAAGCCTGAACCGCTGATAATTCGATCCACGGGTGGGCCAGAATTCCGCATCCTCGACCACATCAGCACCAAGCTCCGCACCGTGGGGCACAACAACGTGACCCGCTGCCCATCGTGCGCCGAAGAGGGGCACGACCGCAGCGGAGACAACCTATCAATTTCAATTGAAGACCCTCGCAAGTACATCTGCTGGGCCGGTTGCACCCGCGACATGATTCGGGCCGCAGTGGGTCACCCGAGGCCCCCATGGATGGCGCACAAAGGGCGAACCACGGCTGGTCAGACATCTGAGGGAACTTTGTTGCGAGGTTTCTATGCCTGAAATTAAAGATAACGTGCTAGCGCAGCCCATCCGGCGTCGCTTGCCCGATGAACGACAAGCCATCGTGCATCACTTTAACGTTGGCGGGTATGAGGGGTATCTGACCGTTGGGTTTTACGAGGACGGGAGCCCTGGCGAGATCTTCATCACCACCGCGAAGGAAGGTTCGACAGTTTCTGGACTCATGGATTGTTTCGCCACGGCAGTATCGCTTGCGCTGCAATACGGTTTGCCGCTTAAGGTGCTATGTTCCAAGTTCAGCCACACGCGCTTTGAGCCCAGCGGGTGGAGCGGGAATCCCGAGATCGGGTACGCCAAATCCTTAGCGGATTACGTCGCTCGCTGGTTGGCCCTCAAGTTTCTCCCACGTACGTCTCCTCCCCTTACGGAAGCCGGAATTGAGGCAATGGCTTCGGTACCCGCCCAAGTATCAGGAGACCAATTGAGCGAGCAGACGGATACGCCAGCTTGCATAGATTGTGGGGCCATCATGGCTCGCAATGGGTCGTGCTACCGCTGCGCGAACTGCGGGGGCACGAGTGGGTGTTCGTGAGAGGCCCCAAGAACTCCGTGACGGAAGGGATCTGCATTAAATCCTGCGACAACCGGTTACATGGAAAGGAGACACGCTGTGTCGAAATACAGTATCAATCAGACGGTCTTGCGCGAGGAGAAATGCCTCGTGGAGGCTTTGAAGGAGATGGGCTACGAGGTTGAGGTCCACCCCGAGGGTGCGCCACTGAACTCGTATTACGCGGAACAAGAGGCAAAGATCGCCAACATCATCATCCGTCGCCAGCACCTTCGCGCTGCCTATGGCGATATCGGGTTTACTCGCCAGCCGGACGGGCAGTTCGCAATGGTCAAGGATGAACTCGACGGGTACCGGGGCTACGGAGCCAGATGGCTTGGTCGCGTTCAACAACTCTACAAGGAGAAGCAAACCTTGGCCATGGCGAAGGCAAAGGGTTACACCCTGAAATGCCGCGAGGTAATCGAGACCGCGCAGGGTGAACAGGTACGACTCCAATTTGCGGTGCGGAGGTAGGTGACCATGCATGAGAAGACGATCACGATCATTATTGACGAGAACGGAAGTTCCACGCTGGACCTCGAAGGTTTCACAGGTCAGGGCTGCGAGAAGGTCTTTGATGACTTCCGTGGCGGGGACGTGGTGAAATTGGAGCGGAAGAAGCCCGCCTATTACACCGCCCACGTGACCCAGCAAGAGAAAAGCCAGCGCTGAAGGAGGCCTGCCATGCTGCTTCATGCGTTGATTCCCGCCAGTCGTGCTAACGGGCCAGGCCTACGCACCGTGGTGTTCTTTCAGGGTTGCACACTCGGGTGTGTTGGCTGTTGGAACCCAGGAACTCATCCGTTTCACGGCACGGAAATCAAGGTTGAAGACGTAGCTCAGGAAGTGCTTCGGGCACGCCAGAACCATGCACTGGAAGGTGTCACCTTCTCCGGTGGTGAGCCCATGCAGCAAGCTGGCAGTTTGCTGCGATTGATTCACTGCCTGCATCATCAAGCCCCAGGGCTGAGTTTCGGAATGTTCAGCGGCTACGCAGAGCATGAACTCGACAAAGGTCAATATTGGGTCTGGGGAGATGGTGCTCCTGAACAACACCGGAAACGTCTCTGGCAAGAAATCCGTGGATGCTTAGACTTCGCCATCCTCGGGCGTTTCAATCAGGCTCAGCCAAGCAATATGCCGCTCCGTACGAGTCGGAACCAGATCCTGCGGCTATTTAGCGACCGTTACAGTCCTGCTGATTTCAGCGAGCAATTGACTGAAGTCACCATCAAGGAAGGCGGCCAGGTGGAAGCCACGGGATTCCCCACCCTTGGCTTGCCCTGGTAGAACGTAGTGTTTAAGCAGGTCTTGGCCTTTCCACCTTAACCAAGCACTAGCAAAACCTGTCCGGGCTTTAGGCGATAAACCCAACCACCCATGTGTAGCTCGATCGCGTGCCGAGACGTGCACAGAATCACTTTTCTCACTCTGAACACGTTGTCAGCCAGGGGTAATCCTCCGTCTCCCTGGGCCACCAAGTTTGAGTAGAGCGCCCACTCGTTCACCGATTTGTCATCTCGGACCAAAATGACGCTGTTCCCCTGTAAGCAGTCCAAAGGCACGTGACGGTCGCCAGGTACGGCAATCGCGAGCTCACTAAACCACGGCAAATCGATGGGCAGGCTCGACTCGTAAACGTGTATGTCCTGCCGGCCGCGCTCGATCCGGTCGACAATCGTGGCGACACGAATCGTGGACGTGGCTTGGCCACACTTGGTGGTCGACGATGGATGAAGTTGCGCGACGGCCACGGTCTGGCTTGAAACGAGGAGTAGCGCGAGGGCAACCTGAGCTTTGTTTAGAAATCCCATGGTGACCTCCCGGACGTTAGCAGTTCTTGCTAGGAATGGTACCACCGCGTCTCCCTAAATGCCAATCGGGTCTCCGTTTTGACTGCGATTCAGACAGTGGGGGAGGGCGCGAGGCTGGCGGGAGGCAGGAGCGGCGAGACGAGGGGAATTGGGCGCAGGAATGGGGGCGTGTTGAGACGGGTGGCGGCTGTGTCGTAGGGT
>JBEKLF010000493.1:0-4117 GCA_050010335.1 Terriglobia bacterium | reverse complement strand
GCAAGGCCTTCTTGGGAATGCGAAAATAGGAAGGGATCAGGAGAACTCCGGCGGAAGCGTCGGACAAGGCTTGCTTATTGACTTCACTTGCAGCGGTCCAATTGTCGTCTCCGAAACTCCTGCAGTGGGCACTTCTCACGGCAGACAGTCCCAACGGCGATTGTCCGGGGTGCGAAACATAGAAGTGACAGCGCGGGCATAGCTCCGGGGGAGGGAGCGCGGGCAGGATGCCCGCGCCTTTCTCCTCTGACGCCTAACGCGCCGCTACGCAAGGACGAACGTGATGGATCAGGGAATACCTTCATCTTCTGTGTCGCGCGCCCGAATGCCCGCATCGAATTGCTTTCTTCATTCATTTGATGCTACAAATATCGTTTTGCTTCCGGCTCGTCATCCTAGCTGCGACAATGGAGCGGAAAGACCCACCGATGGAAGCCATCGCCGTCGAACATGTGACCAAGCGCTTTGACACGGTCGTCGCGGTCTCCGACCTCAGCCTGCATATCGAACAGGGGGCGGTTTTTGGATTGCTCGGCCCCAATGGCGCTGGCAAAACCACCTCTCTCCGGATGATCATGAACATCCTGGCCCCCGATGAGGGCTCCGTCCAAGTGTTTGGGCAACCCGCCAGCGCCCGCACTCAGGATCTGACCGGGTATCTCCCGGAAGAGCGGGGCTTATACAACCGGATGAAGGTGCGCGAGGTGCTGGTTTTTCTCGCGGCGCTGAAGGGATTGAGCGAAGCGGAAGCGACGGTGCGGGTCCACGAATGGCTGGAGCGTCTGGATCTCGCCGCGTGGTCGGAAAAGAAGATCAACGATCTTTCCAAGGGGATGCAGCAGAAGGCGCAGTTCATTGCGGCGGTGATTCACCAGCCGCCGCTTTTGATTCTCGACGAACCCTTCACCGGTCTCGACCCGGTTAACGCCACACAGATCAAAGACATTATGTTGGACCTCCGCAAGAAGGGCGCCACCATCATCCTCTCCACTCACCGCATGGAGCAGGTGGAAATGATGTGCGATGCGATTTGCCTGATCAACCACGGGCGCAGCGTGCTGGCGGGCGATTTGCGTGCCATCAAGAAGTCGTACGGCAAGAACACCGTGCGCATCGAGTATACCGGCGACGATAATTTTCTCGACCTGCCGGGTTTGGTCGAAAAACTCAACCACTTTGGCGCGGTGGTGGAGGCGAAGCTCCGTCCGGGCGCGGACCCCCAGGAAATTCTCAAGGCCGCCGTCGCGCGGGGCGTTCGCCTGACGCGCTTTGAGCTGGTCGAGCCGCCACTGCACGATATCTTCATCGAAAAAGTCTCGGAGGCGCATGCGTAAGATCTGGCTGGTCATCAAACGCGAATACCTGACGCGCGTCCGCACCCGAGGATTCGTGCTCAGCACAGTGGGGCTGCCACTGTTCAGCATCGGGCTTTTTGCTTTCACCCTGGCCTTGGCGAATCGCAAGGCCGATCACCCCATCAAGATTTCCATTCTGGATAATCTCGGCGGCCTCTCGCCACAAATCCTCCTGTTGCTAAATGAAAAACTGCCAGATGGGCAGCCGCGCTTCCAACTGGTTCGATCCTGGGATCGCCCTGATTCCGAAACCGCAGCTCACGAGGAATTAACCCGGCAGGTTCGCGACGGCCAACTGGACGCTTTCCTGGAGGTGCCGAAGGACATCCTGCTGAACGGCAAAGAAGCTACTTTGCACACCCGCAATGGTAGTGACTATCAAACCGATGATTCCATCGGCCGCGCCGTCACGAACGCGGTCTTTGCGCGCCGACTCAGCGACCGCGGCGTTCACATTGACAACCTGAGCGACGTCATGCGCGGGGTGGAACTCGCTCTGGTGAAGGTCACCACGACCGGTGAAACCAAGGAAAACGACCAGAGCGCTTTGGTTCAGCTCTCCATTGTAGTGATACTTTATATTACCCTCCTGGTATATGGGGTCATGACGATGCGCTCGGTGCTGGAAGAGAAAACATCCCGGATCGTCGAGATCCTGGCTTCCTCAATCAAACCATCCCATCTCTTAACCGGGAAGATCCTGGGCGTGGCCGGCGTGGCCTTGACGCAGTACCTCATCTGGGTGTGTACCGCCGCGCTCGTTTCCGGGTACGGCGCCGCTATAGGTTCGGCATTTTTCCCCGGAGCGGCACCGCTGGAGATCCACCTGCCCACCGCGTTTTTGGTCTATCCGCTTATTTTCTTTCTGGCCGGATACTTCCTCTATGCTTCACTCTATGCGGCCTTAGGTTCTATGGTGTCCAGCGACGAAGACTTGCAGCAGGTGCAGATGCCCGTTACCCTTGTCCTCGTTGCTTGCTTTATTCTCTTTCCCATCATTCAGCGCGCGCCCAACTCCCCCCTGGCGGTGGCCTTGACCCTGTTTCCATTTTCAAGCCCCATCCTGATGGTTTTTCGGATTACGGTGCAAACCCCACCCTTCTGGCAGATCGCCCTCTCATTGGCTATTTGCATTGTGACCATTGTGGGCGTGATTCAGTTGTCGGCAAAAATCTATCGCGTGGGGATTCTGATGTACGGGAAACGGCCCTCGCTGGTGGAATTGGTCCGCTGGCTGCGGTATACGTAGTGCAGGTTTTGCCTCGGCACCCCAATCTGTCCTATTCGGAGTCAAGAAGCGTGACCGTGCAGGCGCGATAAGGCACATCCTGCTCTTGTCCGCAATCGGCATTCTCGCAAGTCAGCTCAAACTTGTTCGGCCAGCCGTCGTCTTCATTGACGCTGTGCCGGAATGAGTGGCTCTGCCCGCAACTCCCACACTCCCATTCCACCAGATAGGCCTGCATGGTTTCTCCCCTCGTAGTAGCGTGGGCGTCCCGCCCGCGCTACTTTCGCTCTTTACATTCGTGTCGCTCATGCGGTGTCGACCATCAAGCCGCGTGGTACTGCCACAGGGCGCGATAATAGTGCATGAAGCGGATGGGCTCGCAGCTCTCCGGAACTTCCGCGTAGGTGTAACGGTCGAACCCGATGCTCCGTAATAAGGTGAAGAATTCGCGCCAGGGATACGGCTTCTCCCATTGAGGGAAGCCGGGTTGGTTTGTTGCGCGCATCGCGATTCCGCTGCCCCAGGGCGAGAGCGTCCGGGACAGCTCGTTGATGTGGCAACTCCGGATCCAGGGTTTTAGCAGGTCGAAAGACGGTTTCACCGAGCCGTCCACCACGTCGGTGTCGTTGGAATTCCAACACGCCCCCACTGCGGGGTGATTCGCCACGCTGAGAATGTGGTGAGTGTTGGGCGGAAGCTGGGTGCCAGAGCCGTGGACCTCCAGCCAGATTTCCACGCCGTGGTTGCGGGCGATGTCTCCGCACCGGGTGAGCGCGTGGCCGATCTGATCGAGAGTTTTGTCCTCGGGAACATCTTTGGGGAATCCGTTGGGCCGCACCTTTACGCCCACACAGCCGAGGTCCTGCGCCAGTTCACACCAGCGCCGCGTCTCCTCAATGTTTTTCTCCACCACGGCGGGGTCGGGTGACTCGTATTCGCAGGTGGTGCCCAGGCTCATCAATTGCACCTTGGAAGCGGCAAAGCGTTGCTTCACCTCGGCGCGTTGCGCCTTGCTGAGGGAAATCTCCACCCCGTGTTTATGCGTGGTGCGCAGCTCGACTCCTTCGAACCCGGTCTCTTCGCAGTTCTTGAGGATGGTGTCGATGTCCCAGTCATGCGCCAGGTTGTAGGTCACCAGCCCCAATTTGAAAGGCGGCGGCGAAGGCACGGAGTCTGGCGGCACGGCCGTCTCCCCCTTGGCAAAAAGACCCTCGCCCTCCGCGCTCGCCAGAGTGCCCATGCTCGCGGCGGAGAGTACTCCAGTTTTCAGAAAAGCCCTTCGTCCAGTTTTGAGCATATTGGCTCCTTGCGGGCGCGGCCCGGCATAGCCCGCCAACTCGTGTATAAACGCTTTAAGGCCGGCGGACATTTTACTCCGTTCAAATCTGTCGAAGATAGGGGTGAAATTCCAATATCTGCGATTCAGACAGTGGGGGAGGGCGCGAGGCTGGCGGGAGGCAGGAGCGGCGAGACGAGGGGAATTGGGCGCAGGAATGGGGGCGTGTTGAGACGGGTGGCGGCTGTGTCGTAGGGT
>JBEKLF010000492.1:0-8176 GCA_050010335.1 Terriglobia bacterium | reverse complement strand
TGCCGGCGTGCCCGAGGACCTTCTCGCCGACCGCGACCGGAGCCTGCCCCAGGAGCGAGAGACGGTATGATTTACCTGCTCGACACGAACACCGTGAGCTACATCGTCAAGGGCCAGTCCCGACACGCCCGCCGCAAGCTTGAACGGGTGAGCGTCGATCACGACGTCTGCATCTCGGTGATGACCGAGGCGGAGATCCGCTTCGGCCTCGCCCGAGGGAAGTTCTCGGCGGCAACGGAGGCTGCCGTTGAGCTGTTCCTGTCCAAGATTGACATCCTGGCTTGGGACTCCGCCGCGGCGCGGGCCTATGCGAAGGCCCGCGCCACGCTGGAACGAATCGGCAAGCCGCTGGCGAACATGGACCTGCTGATTGCCGCCCATGCTGCCGCCGTGGGAGCCGCGCTGGTGACGAACGACCACACCCTGCGAGAGTGCTCGAAGCATATCGACGTGAGGCAGACGGTCAATTGGGCCGACGATGTGGGGGTGAAACCCTGACCCCCTATCGGCTGGTCGTTTTCGCCGCGAAGCAGGGTAGCGCAAAGGTGCGCGTATTCTGTGCTCCTTTGCGGCCGTTCCCCAATTCCATGCGGGTTCATGTGGGCGTGCGGTCGGCACCATGCAACGCGGAGTTTGTTTAACAGCAATCCGTCGCGGCGACGGAACCGCGTCTGAAAAGGAATCGGCCATGTGCGGTGATTCGCCATCGCCCCGGAAAACTGGGAAACGTGAACGTCCCCGGTTCTCGGAGGGAGAGGATTTGTCACAACGGAGATCTGCGCGGCAATTCTGGCGAATTGCCGGGCTTATTTTCCTATTGGCTTGCGTCGGCAGAGCTCAGGATGTGAACCCTGCAAGTTCCACAAAGCAGCAAGCAAGAATTGCGTTCGCTTACTCGCAGGACATCAAAAAGCACATCGATATCTTCGAGGTGAATGCTGACGGTTCGGGACTGGTCCAGCTGACGCACGACAGCGATGTCTACTCTCGCGCGAACTGCTGTCCTGCTTGGTCTCTTGACGGTGCGTATTTAGCGTTCATTTCACGAGATCCGTGGCCAACCTTCAACGTCACACATAGCGGCGTTTACATAATGAATCCATCAACGGGTGAGACGCGAACGGTTCTGCGTGAAAACATAATGTGCTTGGCAGATCCGGCCTGGTCGCCAGACGACAATCGCCTGGTGTTCGCTCGCGATCTCGAATCGAACACGTCTCGTTGGTTGCCACGGACCAAAGGGCCTCTGTGCACGCGATATCAGTTGTTTTCTATCAATATTGACGGCTCGGGCCTTCGACAGCTCACTCAGAGTACAGATCATTACAACAAGCGGCCTGCCCGGTCGCCGGACGGAAGCGCCATTGCGTATGAGGCGCGGCCGCCATCCAAACACACGAACAAAGCTGACATCTATATCATGATGCCTGATGGGTCCAGTTCACGCGCCCTGACCAACGGCGGTGACCAAGAAGAAAACAGCGATCCTACGTGGTTACCCGACAGTGCGAAAATCGCCTTTTCGTCGAACCGAAATGGAACGCACGAGATCTACGTGATGAACCGTGATGCGTAGGAGGTCCGCCAACTTACGCACGGGATAAAAGCGGGGTGCCGCCATCCTTCCTGGTCGCCTGATGGGAGTGAAATCGCGTTCTCCACAGGCTGGAATGAAGCGATTTATGTGATGAATGCCGACGGCAGTAATCCTCATGTGGTGGCAAAGGCAGGTTGGTATCCAGTTCTTGGAAAGCGTCACACCCAATGAGGTTGTCGGATCACATACTCCACTTCAGTGCGTAGCGCGGACCGCCGCTTTTGCGGTCCGCGTCTCTTCCTCATCCTGAAGGGGAGTCGTGGTGGTTCTCAAAGTCGAGTCCGGGGGTCGGCGGGGATTCGCACGCGGTCGATGGTCACGCCGCAGCCGTGTCGTTGTTTCTCGGGGCGCATGCCGGCATATTCGTTAAAGCTCGACCATCGCCACTCCTGGGGGTGGCCGACCAACCCTGCGCGCACCGGATTGAAAGCAGAAGGGTGTCAGGAACCGTTTTTCTCCCCCAAAGATGAATGTTAAGAACCGGCGGAGCAGTGCCGTCACGGTTCCTGTGATTTCCCCAGCCAGCGCAATAATCCATCAAAAACTTTGGCAAAAGCTGGAAGAGCACCGAGGCGATGGAGAGCGCGAACCGGAGGTGGAAACGATGCCCGACACCTTTTCTCCCTACTGAGGAAACGGTGTCAGGAACCGTTTTTCCCCCCGCAAAGATGAATGTTAAGAACGGGCGGAGCAGTGCCGTCACGGTTCCTGCGATTTCCCCAGCCAGCGCAATAATCCATCAAAAACCTTGGCAAAAGCTGGAAGAGCAGCGAGGGAGTGGAGAGCGATTCAGGATTCAAGAGAAGAGCTGGTGCGAATGAACTCCAAGCGCCGGGGCCAGGAGCTGCCGACCGCTTGCGTCCCGCGCTTTTGCCCTCACCCTGTGGCGCGGCGGCGTGCCGAAGCCCGCTGGCGGTCGCGGACGATGTGGCCGAGAGCCCTCAGGGCCGTATTGACCGACTTCCGGTCGGGAAATATCGCGGCCACGTCAGGGTCAAGTACCACCATGATCGTCTCTTTTGTAAACCGGTCGGCATATTTCCCGCGTACCCCACGGGAAAAGTCATATTCCGGCAACATCTCTTCGGAATTCCGATTAGAGCGCCCCTTCCTCATAGTTGCTCCGTTCCCGTGGCGTGGCAATTCTTGCGCCGATGATTCGAATCTCGTCCTCAACTTCTAAATGTACCACAACTAAGGTTCTGTTCCGGGCAGACTGCCTTGCCTTTACCATGCCAGCCTCCGAATCCCCGGCACGGCGTCGAAGTGACGGTCGCGGCTAAGCAGAGGCAGCCGATGCTGGCGGCATAACGCCGCAATCCAAACGTCGTTGGAAGGGATGGGCGTTCCGGCTCTCTTCAGTTCCGTGCGCACATCGCGGTAGGAGATGGTGGTCGCTTCGTCAACGTCAAGAATTCGAAATCTCGACAGGTATTCAGTCAACCATTCTTCGTAATGCTTCCGGTCACGGGAATGCGCTATGCCATACCGGTATTCCCCCAAGACAATCACCGGTATGGCGATTTGGGCGGCTTTGCGAAGGAGGGGCTCAATCGCCGGTTCGCCCTCGGCCAAGGCCGAAAGTCCGTTGGTGTCCAGGATCACCGCCGATCCTCGGGTTCAATTTGTTCAAATTCTCGTTCGATCCGCCGGTTAATCCTGGCCGTCTCTCGGCGCAAGTGCCGGAGCCTGCCAAAAGCCGCCATCCAGGGCTTGCCCTGGCCGTTCTCGGCCTGGAGTTTGTCGACGACGGCCTCGGAAACCAAGGCGCGAAACGGAATTCCCCGTTCCGCCGCCAGAGATTTGGCGCGCCGAAAGATGGCATCCGGAATTTCTAGAGTCGTCTTCATGGCGCTATTGTCCCATATTTATGGGAGAGGGTCAAGGAAGCGGACCGAATCTAGCGATGCGCGCGTTTCGGACGGTCATGCCTGGTCAACGGCTGGCGGACCCGGCCAGCTTCCGCTGCCTCGTTCATCCTCCGTCGCGGCCTGAGGCGGTACATCAGTTCGCGCAGGTAGGCGTTGATGCGCGTCTGGTAGCCCTCGCCCGAGGCTTTGAGCCACGCCACCACATCGGCATCGAGGCGCATGGTGACGGTGGTCTTCTTCGGGCGATAGAACCGCCCGACCACCGCGTCGGAAGGAAGCTCGCGGATCTCGGGAATGTCGGACGTGTCAATCGCGCTGTCCGGCATGGCCGCCAGCCCCTCCAATTCCTTGCGTGCTTCAGTCGATAGCTTCGGCATTGAACTCAGATACAGGGATGCATCGATGCTTTTAGTGGTCATGGTGGCCGTTGCCGCTCTGGCCCTTCACGAACTTGTCAACCGTCGCGATCAGGGACTCCAGCGCCGCCTGCGTCGTCACCTGCCGATCAGCCAAGGCTTGTACCGTCTCCGCCAGGCGTTGCACGGATTCGTGCGTCCTGACTTGGGCGCGGGCCAAGTGGGCGAATCCTGGGCGAATCCTTCCCAGACATCGGCCGTCTGGTTTGCCCACCGCTTCTCCCCTTCCTGCTGCATCCGGGCGGTGACGATGATCTGGTCCTGCATCACGGTCTGGTTCTTCTCGATCTTTTCCCATCTCTCTTCCGGCGTCATGGCCTTCTCCATTTTCGTGTCGCGCCCGGCTGACTACCAGGGCGAGACGAGTTTTCCCCGCCATGCCGAAATCGATCAGCCAAGCCTCACCGCGGCGGGCGACGTAGGGCCGAACGGCGTTCGGCCCAGGACCAGCGCCGCTGGTCCCTACAGGGACTCGAACAGGGCGGCGGAGGCAGCGCCGATTTCCTTGTCTTCCAAGGGTCCGGAATCGAAAGGCAGGGAACGGCGCAGCACCTCTTGCGTAAAGGCGCGCTTCTCTTCCACGGGGAGATGTTCGAAGGCGTCCAGCAGTGCTTGGGTATCTCTGCTCATGAACCCATCATACCAGTCCACCGGCGGACAATGTGTTGCTTCCAGGAACGCTTACCGTGCCCCCGCCGCGCGTAGCTCGAACTGAATACCTTCATGATGGAGCAAATAGGATACGATTTCAAAGAGATTCTGTGCCTGGGGATTACCTTGCGGCCCCAGCATACGCATCAGGCTCTTGGGCGACCGATGCGTCACCTCCGCCAACTCGCCGAATCCGACCGTGGCATTGATGTAGTCGCGCAGCACGGTCTTGCCGGTTTCCACGTCTCCGTTGAGCATGGTTTCCACGCCCTCGCGAAGAAGTTCCCGGCGAAAGGTAGGATCGCGTTGCACGCGCGCCTTGATGGTTTCCTTAAAATCGCGGGTCAAAGCCATTACCGATCCCCCTCTTTCTTTCTCTGCTTGTAGTCTTGCCACCTAGCAATTGCCACGGCGATATCCGTGTTTTGCCGCTTCTTTGTTCCGCCGCCGAGAAGTATCACCAGGCGGTCTCCGTCCTTACCGAGATAGATTCTGTAACCGGGGCCGAAGTCAATTCTGTACTCAAACACGCCAGACCCTACGCCTTTGACATTTGAGAAATTGCCTTGCCCTAACCGTGTGACCGCCATGGTCACTTTCACGGCGGCCTCTGCATTCAGACCGTCGAACCAAATCGCGTAAGGGCTGTTTCCCTCGCGGCCCAAATACTCACGCACATCGACCATGAATGATGGTAACATATGTGATACCAATGTCAAGCGGAAGACGAACGGTGTCAGGTACCGTTTTTTTGTCCACTTTTCGGAAAGTCCGGGACACCTATTTCACCATTTTCTCTGTCTCAGTTTTGGGGTGCAGTCCATTCCTTGTCCCACTTTTCCTTATTAACAATGCCGGGGAATCCACCGGGAGCTCCTTGACAGGGGCGCTGGCAGCGTATGAGCGGGTAGGGGTGCAAAGTCCTTTTCCCGCGCCTTTTGGACATGGTAGAATCACGTGTATTCAGTTGTGTTAGGAGTGCATCATGGCGACCACCCCGGTAGTGACGGTACGCTTGGAACCCGAACTGCGGGAACGGCTGGACCGTTTGGCGAAGGCGCAGCGCCGCAGCCGCTCGTTTGTGGCGACGGAAGCGATCCGCGAATATGTGAGGGTCAACGAGTGGCAGATCGAGGAAACCCGCAAGGCGCTGGCGGAAGCTGACCGGGGAGAGTTTGCCTCTCCGTCCGAGGTTCGCCGCGTGGTGAAGAAGTGGACCGAGCGGAGCGCACGTGCCCGGTAGTCGGCTGGAGATCCGCTGGCTGAAACGGGCGCTGGCCAACCTCGATGCCGAAGCAGCCTTCATCGCCCGCGATCGTCCCGCCGCCGCTGCCCGCGTGGTGGAAGCTATTGCCACGACGGTGGAATTGCTCGCTCAGCATCCCGCCCTGGGCCGCCCCGGGCGCGTCGACGGCACCCGCGAGTTGGTGGTCCCCGATACTCCGTATCTGGTCCCCTACCGCGTGCGCGGCCACGCTGTCGAAATCCTCCGCGTCTTCCATGGCGCCCGCAAGCGGCCGAAGAAGCTCTGAGCGCCTTCGGCAGCCGGACTGCACCTACCTTCTTTGAGAGGTGGTGAAGAGGCTTCCACTTGCGGAGGTTGCAGGTTACGCTGAGCGCAGCTAAATCAGGTGCAAGAGTTGGAGGTGTACATGAAAAGGCCCGAGGAATCCGCCTCGGCATTCATCGACGAGAAGATCAGGGTACTTGGGGACTGGCGCGGGAAGACGCTCGCGAAAGTGCGCGAAATCATCCACGCGGCAGACCCTGAGATCCTGGAAGAGTGGAAGTGGGTGAAACCCACGAACCCCGGAACCCCGGTCTGGTCCCACGGCGGCATCGTCTGCACGGGAGAGACGTACAAGAACGTCGTCAAGATGACATTTGCCAAGGGAGCTGCGCTTGAGGACCCTTCCGGTCTATTCAACTCCAGCCTCGAGGGGAATGCCAGGCGCGCCATCGACCTCCACGAAGGCGACAAGGTCGATGCGGCGGCCTTGAAGGATCTCATCCGCGCTGCCGTGGCGCTCAATCTCATGGGCAAGAGCCAGCCGAAGCCCCGGCGAGCGAGCCGCAAGCGGGCCGACTAGCTTCATCGCACGTCCCGGCCATATCTCCTCCCATAGGGAAAGAGCTTCGGCACCTGCCTCATACGCCAAGCAGTTCGGCGTCGAGGCCCAGAGCTGGCCGCCGAAGGGCGCTCGGTCTTGATCGCGGAGGAGACTGCCATGTCTATGGAACGTCCATATGGCGGTCAAGCGTGAGTCGTGCCGACGAAATCGGCGGGCGCCGTCGACAGACTTGGGCGCTACCTGATTCCAGCGACAAACGGCAGGCCGGTATGAACAAGAGAAGCCGCGAACATTGACTAAAGGGTAGACAGAGGAATGCTCGGAAGAAAACACTATACGCAGAAATTCGATCCTACTGAACGGCGGAAAGCTGCAGGTTGAGACGCTTCCAGAATGGCCGATGTCTGGCGGAAGATCGCTCAAGCTCCCACCGGAGAAGTACGTTCTAATGTTAGATGATCGGCTTGCCGCCGGAATCCTGATCGGCTTAGCTCCGGAATCGCGATCGCCTTCGACCGGATTCCTCAGTTGGACAGCATAAGCCGATTGCACCCGCCAAAGCGTCACCTCGGGATGGTCCTCACGATGAACGGCGCAGTGCAGAGGTTTCCGCTGACAGGCACTTTGAGGCCCCTCCTTAGCCCTTAGCGTGCAATATTTGACCAATGGAGGATCGGCCCCTACTGCTTCCAAAACTAGCCAACTCCGTGCCCCGTTTTTCGGCGCCACCTATTTCTCGGAGAAATAGCCCGGCGACTCTTTACGCAGCCTTACCGAAAGGACACGTACCGGCAACCAAAGGGGTTAACAACGGAAAACGAAGATCTTCCAAAAATCTATGTCATTGAAATTGAGGTATTTAGCTGATTATTCGGCAGCCTTTCGTCTCAAAAGAAATCGGGAGTGAGAAAAGCGGCGAAGATTCCTTAAGTTATTGAAAACACATATAGAAAATATGTCTGCACTTCGCCTGAGTCATGATGTTCATGAAAACAAACGATTTAAGCTCTTCGCTCCAAGGTGTTGAGGAAAAGAAAGCGAGGTAGCAAAACAGTAACAAGTGGCGGGTGACAAGAACCGGAGACCGAAGTCTTTGAGGACAGGACAAGTGGGAGGTGACGAGAATCGGTCCCGCGCCGGGGCCAGAAGGCATGAACGACAGTGGCGACTGGCTAGCGGCGAGTCACGGGAAACGGAGTCATGGTCCGAAGTCGTTAAGGTCAGTGACGAGCGGTGAGCGATAAGCACCGGCCCTACTCAAGGTCGCCAAAGGATGGGTGGGCCTACATCTTGGCCCCCGCGTGACACACTTCCCCACTTCGGTTATCGGCAACGCCACGTGAAGAGATGAATCAATTTAGCGACAACGATGCTCGCCAATCGAAACGCGAAGATCGAAAATCGCAAATCACCAATCGCAAATCGCTAAACCGCCCGATGACCCGATGGCTAGGAGCCCGTCGGAGATAAGGTTTCCAAGTCTTTACCCTTTGCCGGCCTTGGTCTCATTGAGTCGGATGTTGGGCCTTTGACCCCGGCCAAGCCGACTGGAAGAGGACCTCGCCAAGT
>JBEKLF010000491.1:0-4181 GCA_050010335.1 Terriglobia bacterium | reverse complement strand
CCTACGACACAGCCGCCACCCGTCTCAACACGCCCCCATTCCTGCGCCCAATTCCCCTCGTCTCGCCGCTCCTGCCTCCCGCCAGCCTCGCGCCCTCCCCCACTGTCTGAATCGCAGTTCTTTCGCTTCTATTTGATTGACTTCCGGCAATTTCTAATCTAAGATTAATAGTTCTGTGACCGCCACTTTATGACCTCCGAGGAGTCCCAATGCAATTTTCCCAATTTCAGATAGGCGACAAAGTGGTCTATCCCAACCAGGGTGTGGGCATCGTTGAACAGATTTCTACCCGCAATCTTACCGGTTTGCCAGAAATGTTTTATCTGCTAAAACTTGGCTCCACAAGTATGCGAGTGATGGTACCCGTGAGCAGTGTTGCCAATGTGGGTTTGCGCCGCGTAACCAAGAGCAGCGAAATTGGCAATATTCTCGAATACTTGCAGAAGGGCCGATGCAAATCCGCAGGCGATTGGAAGGGGCGATTCAAGGAAAACTCCGAGAAGATGCGGAGCGGCTCCCTGATGCAGGTGGCCGAGGTTCTGAAAACCCTGATCATTCTGAACCAGGCTAAGCCCCTCTCCTTCCGCGAAAAGAAGATGTTGGACCGTTCCTGGCAACTGCTGGTTGATGAAATCGCTGTAGCGCGTGGATTGGCGAAAGAAGCAGTGGAATCAAATCTGGTGAAGTCCCTGTCCAAGGTCAACCTGAAAGCGCCTCTTCCCAGCTAAGTTTCTTCCTTGGTTTGTTGACGCACAGTTTTCTACCAAGCCTATTCAAGGTGACCTCCGCGATGAAACCCTTTAGGGGTTGCAGCCGGTGGCCACGCAGTGGTGGAATCTGCCGTCGCCAGGCAGCGCCACCCTTCCGAATCGGCATCTCAAAAGAGGGAAAGAAGTTAGCGGCTGGAAGGCGCTAGGGAGGGAAAATTGGTTCCGGGAAACCCCTACGATCTCCAGAAGTTTTCCACAAGATTTTGTCTATACCACCCATCAAACCACTATATGTAGTGTTTTCCCTCTTGACAAACCGACTTCGTGGAGATAGATTGCTCCAGCTATTGCGGAGCCGGATTTCGCCCGGAGGGGGGCATAACCGGCAGCGGGACACGCGACCAAAAATATCCATCCGCTGTGACCAGGCCGCACCAGCATCAAATCATGTAGGGTGAGACCCACTATTTTGGAGGCGTATAATGTCTGAGAGGGATGCTGTGTCGACTGAAATCAAAGCCTGGGCCCCCGGTGCGGAAACACCGAGTAAGCGTGGTATCACGGTAAAGCGGCTGTTCACCAAGGCAGGCGTGAGCCCCCTGGATGATCTCGAATGGGAAATGCGGACCGCCTCCATCCAGAACGACAAGGGCAAGACTATTTTTGAGCAGCGCAACGTGGAAGTGCCCAAAGACTGGACGCAGACCGCCGCCAACATCGTGGCGTCGAAGTATTTCCACGGCAAACTGGGGACGCCCGAGCGCGAGTCGAGCGTGCGGCAACTGATTAGCCGTGTAAGCGACACCATTGCCCAGTGGGGCGTGGAGGGCGGATACTTTCGTAGTGAGGAAGACGCCAAAAACTTTCACGACGAATTGACCCACATCCTGGTGCGGCAGAAGGCGGTGTTCAATTCACCGGTTTGGTTTAATTGCGGCCTATGGCACAAGTACCATCGCAGTTCCCACGCGAGCGGCTGGTACTGGGACCCCGCCACGGGCGGCGTCAAGAAGGAGACCGAGGCTTACCGGCACCCCCAGTGCTCAGCGTGCTTCATTAATTCCGTCCAGGATAACCTCGAAAGCATTTTAAATCTGGCTAAAACGGAAGGGATGCTCTTCAAGTGGGGTTCGGGAACGGGGACGAACCTCTCGCCCCTCCGGTCTTCCGTGGAAGCGCTCTCGGGCGGCGGTGTGGCATCGGGTCCCCTCTCATTTATGAAAGGTTACGACGCCTTTGCCGGCGTTATTAAATCCGGCGGCAAGACGCGCCGCGCCGCCAAAATGGTGATCCTGAATATCGATCACCCCGACATCGCGGAATTCATTGACTGCAAGGCCAAGGAGGAGCGCAAGGCCTGGGCCCTGGTGGATTCGGGTTACGATTCGGCCATCGATGGTGAAGCGTATAGCTCCATCTTCTTCCAGAATGCCAACAACAGCGTGCGGGTCAGCGACGACTTCATGAAGGCCGTGGTGGAGGATAAGGATTGGGCGACGCACCACATCAGCACCGGCGAAGTGGCCAAAGTGCATCGTGCCCGCGATCTGATGAAGATGATCGCCAAGGCTGCGTGGCAGTGCGGCGACCCCGGCATGCAGTTTGACACCACGATCAACAAGTGGCACACGTGCAAGGCCACGGCGCCCATCCACGCCTCCAACCCTTGCAGCGAGTATATGTTCCTCGACGACTCCGCCTGCAACCTGGCGTCGCTAAACCTGATGAAGTTCCTCACTTCCGACGGCAAGTTTGAAGTGGAATCCTTCAAGCACGCTGTGGACATCATGATTACCGCGCAAGAAATTCTGGTGGATAACGCCAGTTACCCCACGGAACGGATCGCCAAGAATTCGCACGACTTCCGCCCCCTGGGGCTAGGTTACGCGAACCTGGGCGCGCTGCTGATGGCCAATGGTTTGCCCTACGATTCCGACGGCGGGCGCGACTACTCGGCCGCCATCACGGCCTTGATGCACGGCGAGGCTTACCTCCAGTCGTCCCGTATCGCCGGAGAACTCGAGCCTTTTTCAGGCTTTCCGGTCAATCGCGACGCATTTCTGGGTGTCATTTCCATGCACCGGCAGTCGCTCCAGCACATTAACGCGCGGAACGTCCCATCCAATCTAATGGAAGCGGCCAAGAAAACCTGGGACGATTGCCTGGCCAGCGGCATGAAATACGGCTACCGCAATGCGCAGGTCACGGTGCTGGCTCCCACCGGAACGATCGGCTTTATGATGGATTGCGACACCACGGGCATTGAGCCGGATCTGGCCCTGGTGAAATACAAGAAGCTGGTGGGCGGTGGGGTCATTAAGATCGTGAACAACATGGTGCCCACCGCACTGCTCAAGCTGGGCTACAACGATAAGGAAGCCTCGGAAATCGTCAATCATATCGACCAGCACGGTACCATCGAGGGCGCGCCGCACCTGAAGGCGGAGCATCTGCCGGTGTTTGACTGCTCACTCAAACCCGCCAACGGCAAGCGCTCGATTCATCACATGGGCCACGTGCGCATGATGGCCGCCGTGCAGCCTTTCCTTTCCGGCGCCATTTCCAAAACCGTGAATATGCCGGAAGAGGCGACAGAGGAGGAGATCGCGAGCGTCTACACCGAGGGCTGGCGGTTGGGGTTGAAGGCCATCGCCATCTACCGCGACCACTCCAAACGCTCGCAACCGCTGAACACGTCCGAAGGGAAATCCAAGAAGGAGGCGGTGGCCGTGACCCAGAAAACTGAAACTAGCAAGGACGCGACACCAGACTCCGCACCCCGGACCCCCGACGCAACTCCTCAAGCCTATCGCCACAAGCTGCCCGATGAGCGCCAGGCGGTCACCCATAAGTTCGCCGTGGGACAACACGAAGGCTACCTGACCGTGGGCCTCTACGAGAATGGCCAGCCCGGCGAAATTTTTATCACCATGGCGAAGGAGGGCTCGACGGTTTCGGGCCTGATGGATTCCTTCGCCACCGCCGTTTCCCTGGCCTTGCAGTACGGCGTGCCGCTCAAGGTGCTCTGCGATAAGTTCAGCCACACACGCTTCGAGCCCAGCGGCTGGACTCCCAACCCGGAAATCCGTTACGCCAAGTCCGTCATGGATTACATCTTTCGCTGGATGGCGTTCAAGTTTCTGCCCCGCGACGCCCAGCCCCGCGAAGACGCCAGCATCCAGTCCCTGAATGGCGCCGAAGCGGAAAAGGCCACGGAACTTGCCAACCAGTTCACACGCGCCACGGAGGTCCCCTCTAATGGCGGATCTGCATCGTCCATGAATCAGGGAGGCTTGGTGGGCGTCAATCAGAGCGACGACGCCCCCAGTTGCGCCGATTGCGGCGCCATCATGGTTCGCAATGGCGCATGCTATAAGTGCCTCAATTGCGGCTCGACCAGTGGGTGCTCGTAAGCGGACAGAAGGCAGTAGGCAGAAAGCAGCGGGCAGTAAAGCCTGGAAATCACCAAAG
>JBEKLF010000490.1:0-4187 GCA_050010335.1 Terriglobia bacterium | reverse complement strand
CGCAACGATTGCCAATTCGCTGACGTCATCCTGGCCCCGCGCTTCAGCATTCTGAAGGAAAGCGGAAAGAACCCATTCAGGGCCCAATTCGCGGCTGGACATCGGACAGGCCTCACCTCTCATTAATGATTACTGCTAAGGCCAAAGATTACCAGAGCGTGACATTCGACATGAGGCGGTGTCAAGGCCCGGTGCATCTCTCCCCCCGACCGGAGACCATACCGTCACGCCGGCGGAATTGCGGCCCACCGGGGCTGGCCAGCGCCGCGTAGAAATAAAAAATCTTTTTGATACTTTTTCTCCCCTGCCGGTTCCTTTACTAGATGTAGGGCAATTACCGATTTCTGCCGCTTGGCGAAAGGGGCTTGGAGCAGTGTTCCCCAATGTTGAAGTGCGTTACCTGCACGCAGTCGTTGTTTTGGCCGAGGAACTCAACTTCACGCACGCTGCGCAACGATTGCGCATCAGCCAGCCTGCGCTCAGCAAGCAGATCACTGAGATCGAAGAACAACTTAGATTTCATCTGTTCACTCGTGACAAGAAACGGGTTGTCGAACTCACTGACGCTGGACGTATCTTCGTCGAAGAGGCTCGCTCGGCGCTCTCGCATATGGAGCGGGCCGTTCATCTTGCTCGTGCCACTCATGATGGAGGAGACAACGTCTTGCTGATTGGACACTCGCTCTTCGCCGATCAAGCCTGGGTCTCGGCCCTTCTTGCAATTCGTCTCCCCCTGTACCCTAAGCTCCGCATTCGACTAATCAGTCAGTTCTCAATCGAGTTGGTCCGTAGTGTCATGGCAGGCGAACTGAATTTGGCGTTGGTGACAGCACCGCCGGAGAACGCTCAGATCACGTCCGTGCCATTCGCACGTACGCCGCTCTATGCGGCTCTCCCACGGACCCACGCGGCTGCCCAAAAGGAGCACATCATGCTCCAAGATCTGGCAAACGATGAATGGATTCTGATGGCGCGACGAGTTCACCCCGTCGTTCATGGCGCAATCATGGACGCGGCACGACGTGCGGGAATCGCTCCGACCTACGCGCACGACATTATTACGGCTCAACAGGCGGTTCACTTGGTATCTGAGCAGGTTGGCGTGGCCATCCTCACCAAACCTACGGCCCTTGGCTTTCACACTGAAGGTGTAGTGGTAAAGCCGCTTTCTGATACCTCATTGCATTTCGAAACGTGCGTGATTATGAGGGCCGACGACGATTCCCGATTGGCAAACGAGTTCGTCCGGTCTTTCCTCCGCAAATACGCGCCCCAGCGCCTGCCATCAAAGCAAATGGAATTGTGGCTGTCCGCCTGAGTTATCAGCTTGGAGACGGCAACTCCGCCGCTGCGCCGCGCAGGCGCCAAACTACATCAGGCGGAAATCGCGATATTGAAATGCTTTGAAGGCACGGCCGATCGACGCGGCGTCTCCATAGGCTCCATAAACTCCTAACATGCCTCGTCACCCGTTCCACGCGGTAGCCTATGGATTTACTGGAAACCGGTGTACACTCTGGCGTTTCTGCACGTTCAAAATGTCGGCTATGTGGAGGCACGATGACTGGGACAACGGCTGGACCATGACAAAGTTGATGCAACGCTTGGCCCGCAGAAGTCGCCGCACCATGTTGGTTCCCATCCGGCCCAGTCCGATCATGCCTAATTCCATGTGGTCTTCCTTTCTCTTAAGAGCCGTAACACCCGCTCCTCGCAGACGTTAGATGTTGACCAGTTCGCCGGAACACTCGCGGTCTTCGGTGTAGCCGCAAGGCCCGCCTGACCAGCCCGAGTTTTGTACCAATTTCATTGAGAGTTTATGTCCATATCGTGCGGGCGTTTCGAGTCCGCCTTAGCAGCACTTGTCAAATAAGAGGCCATAATTCTACCGTTACTTCTCTTTCGTTAGCTGCTTGCCAATCGCTTGCAATTCCAGCCGACGCTTCTCCGTGGTCTTGGGATATGCCATCTTGAGATCCTTGAGCACATCGAGGACAATTCTGGAAACAATCAACCGGGCGTTCTCCTTATCATCGGCGGGAACGACGTACCAGGGCGCGTGATGGGTGCTTGTCGCGTTCAGGCAATCCTCATAAGCCTCCATGTAATGCTTCCAATATTTTCTCTCGTGAATGTCCGAGAGACTGAATTTCCAGTTCTTATCAGGCTGGTCAATGCGCTCGAGAAATCGCTTTCGCTGCTCTTTGTACGAAAGGTTTAGAAATATTTTAATGATCCGCGTTCCGTTGTGATAAAGGTGGCGCTCCAGGTCCACGATCGAGCGATAGCGCTCCTTCCAGATGGTTTTCTCGTCGCGCAACTCTTCCGGAAGCCGCTGGTTGCGGAGAATCGCCGGATGCACCCGAACGACCAGCACTTCCTCATAATAGGAACGATTGAAGATGCCGATCCGTCCGCGTTCCGGAAGGCGGCACGTCGTGCGCCAGAGAAAATCGTGTTCTAGTTCTTCTGCACTCGGCTGTTTGAAACTGAAAACCTCGCAGCCTTGCGGATTGATCCCGGACATGACGTGCCGGATGGCGCCGTCCTTGCCGGCTGAGTCCATCCCCTGAAAAATCAGCAGCAGCGCATAACGATTGGAGGCGTAGCGAAGGTTCTGCAGCGAGCTCAATTCCTCAACATGTTCTTCCAGGAGTTCTTGATACTGCTTCTTCGACTTGCAAAAGGGCCCCACAATCGTCGGCCACTCTCTGAGTTTTACTTTTTCTCCGGGCCGCACACGGAAATCCTTTGAATCGATTCTCATCTCGTTCCCTTTAGTGTTACCAACTGCGTTGGCTTGCTCGCATCATCGTGGTCACAAGAACATTCACGGCGCTTTTCTGGGGGAGCGGTTGATCTGCCCTAGTCTCTCGCTCCGCCTCAAGCCAGTCTTGATCTGCCTGGCTTCCGCCCCGGCCCCACTACCGATAGGGCTCATAGGTGTGTGTGGCAATCTTTGGTGAATGGCAGGAAGCCCAACACTGTTGGTGCTTGACCCCTATATCCCTGCCTTCGTCTGATGCAGATTGACACGGAAGTCGGCCCACGAAACAGACTGTACCCAACGAGTGGGGACCAGCACCGATCGATTCTGGAGCCAGTCTCCGCTTTTCACATCGAGGTAGCCTAGATGCCAACTGGCCTCGTCCATGACAAAGCCCTCAAGGATTCCAAAGTCACCATCCGTGGCCCACACATGGTAACCCACCATATGCGAGGTGCTGCGCAGATGGGGGTCCTCGGCGGTATGTACCGGGTACTCCGCTCCAGCCGGTATGGAGGAAGGGAAGAATTCGCTATTCACCCAACATGCCAGCGGGCCCCAGTATTCACGCATGGCAATTTCCTGCTGACGTGAGACCGGCTTCTCAGTATCCACGACAGGGCTGTCGCGCATTTGCGCCCTGCTCAGATGAGCGCAACAGGTTCTTTTTGCCCAATCGGGCTGTTTGAGCGCCGCAATGGGAAGAACCACATCGCGCCGTTTAAGCCAGTCTCCAACGTCCACCACCAGGTAGGAAACCTTCCAGGACTGATCATCGAAGAGAAATGTGCGGATGCTTCCCGTCTCGCCATCGGTCGCGATGACTGGAGATCCGATTAATGCCTTGAGTTCGTATAACATGTTTCTCCCCCGGTCGCCGGCATAATTAGGTCGTTCCAGACCCCTTGAGATTTCCCGCTGTCATTGCCATAGTCCTTTAGCCGCGAAGAGCCATTCACGCAACCTTCGCAGGTCCCGATTGATCTGTTCTAATCTCCCGCTCCGCCTCATGCCAGTCCTGATCCTGCTGGCTTTCACCGTGGACCCGCTCCTGATAGAGCTCATAGGCGCGTGCGGCAATCTGCGGGGTGAGATCGAGTCGCTTGCTGCCCAACAATGGGGCTTTAGTAGGATCGAAGATTCGATAGGCGAGCAGTTTCACGCGGTCATTCACCAGGAACCATGCCAGGGCGTAGCCCCAAACGAACGCTGCCCAGCCCCAGCCCAGGGGCGTCATGAACAGCCCGTAAACCGCAATCAGAGTCGCCAGCGTTTGCGTACCGAGGACCGCTGCCCACAGAATCCGCGCCGGGCGGATGGACCAGAACGGGCCGCGCGTGCGCGTCAGGAAAATCGTCAAATGTCCGGCCACGGACAGTTTCAGGTACATCAGCGTCTGGATGTGCGCGCGGTCGAGGTG
>JBEKLF010000489.1:0-4194 GCA_050010335.1 Terriglobia bacterium | reverse complement strand
AACCGGCGATAGGTCAAGGGATGCAACCGCAGCAGGCGAGGAACCATGGCTACTCCTCCGGCGAGAAGTATGCCATACAGGGGCAACCTATGTCCCTTTAATTATGCGCGGATGTATAGCATTCCGTCCCAGGCCGTAAACTTGGCCCCCACCTTGGCACTGACGGACGCTTTTCCCCCCGTGGCGGCGGAGTGCTTTTTCGAGTCGGTAAAGATTTCAAAGAGTTCTTCCGGGGAAGCCTTAAACGTCACCGATTGCACGATGGGTTTGGTCATGCCGGTCCTCCTGTTGTGAATTTTGCCCTGATTGGCCAATACTACCAAATCTTCGACCCGCGTGCCAGTCTTGGGGGGAAAAAACCAAGCGGGGCACGGGCATCCTGCCCTTGTGAAATCATGGCCAGGATGGCCACGCCACGGATGGTGTATATTTCCTTGCGTGGCACGGGCATCCTGCCCCGGTGAAATCATGGCCAAGATGGCCACACCACGGGAAGAAACAAGGATCTCGAAGTGAAGAAGACTCTATCTCAGCACTGGCCGCTCTACGCCGCCGTTTCTATCTTTTTGCTGACCGTTGCTGCGGTCTTGGGTGTTTCCATCAGCCAGAACCAGGGGCATCTGGTGTATGCGCTGGACGATCCTTACATCGGCATGGCGACGGCCCGGAATTTCGCACAGTATGGCGTTTGGGGCGCAACCCGCTACGGCTTCACCTCTTGTTCGTCCCCACCGTTGTGGACTCTGCTGTTGAGTCTCACCTCTTACCTCGCGGGAGAGCACCCGGTTGTGCCCATGCTCTGGGACCTTCTGTTCGTCCTTGGGGATTTGCTGGCCGCGTACGCCCTACTTAGCTGGTACAAAGTGGCGCCTGTGGCCAGGTTTATAGCCCTATTGAGCTTGATCCTGTTCATCCCGTTGCCCGCGCTCATCATGACCGGCATGGAACCGCCGATGCAAATCCTGGCTTCGATGCTCACGGCCTTTTTGGCCGGTCGATGGCTCAGCGGTGAGTCACCTGGCTCGGCCCGCGGGGATTCGATCCGGCTGCTAATTCTCGCGCCTGTGGTTACCGGCGTTCGCTTCGAAGGGATGTTCCTGATCATTGCCATCGGCCTGATCTTGCTGACGCTCCGGCGCTGGCTCTATGCGCTGGCTTTCTGCGTCCTGGGGTTTCTGCCGGTCATCGTCTACGGAATCATTTCTGTGTCGAAGGGGTGGTTTTGGCTTCCCAACTCGGTGCTGCTCAAGGCGACTTTGCCGAGCGCCGGTTCGCCCGGCGGATTGATCCTCTCATTATGCTATGCCGTCATGGCGAATACGCGCATGGCCCTGCACGTGCCCGCGCTACTCGTCGCCGTGCTCCTGGTTTACATCGCAGCCAACGGGAAGGGAAGCGGCCCCCGCGAAAGCCGGCAATTGATGGGAACGATTCTGCTTCTGGTGGGGATCGCCCATATGGAGTTCGTGCGGCCGACCCTGCTCTACCGCTATGACGCCTACCTGTCAACGCTGTCCATTCTGTTCGTGGGCATGCAACTCCCTGTGCTCGCACCGGTGTGGCCCCGCGTGCTTTCGCTCGACACGTGGGCGGTTCCGCGAAATGCCGCCGCGGGCGTGCTGGTCCTAGTGCTTGCTTTCCCCGTGGTGATGGAAGGAGGGGTGTTGCTCTGGCAGGTTCCGCAATGCACCACCAACATTTATGAACAACAGTATCAAATGGCGTTATTTGTAAGGAAGTATTACCAGGGCTCGAGCTTAGCGCTCAATGACATCGGCGCCGTCAACTATTATGCCGATATCCATTGCCTGGATTTGTGGGGGTTGGCGAGCCTGCCCGTGGCCAAGGCGAAACGCAGCCACCACTATGAGCTGGCCGAAGTCGCGAGCTTCTCCCAACAAGCCCAGGTGAGAATTGCCATTATCTACGATGAGTGGTTCGTCGGCATGTTGCCGGCGGGATGGGTCCGAGTGGGAACGTGGACGATCAGGAATAACATGGTCGCCGCCAATGATACGGTCTCTTTCTACGCGGTGGACCCCTCCGAAGCTGCCCACCTCACCCACTGCCTGAGGGAATTCTCCGCGCAACTGCCGGGCGATGTCATCCAGCGCGGCCCCTACCTCTCGTGGGGAAACGAAGCCGCAAATTGGTGAGCCGCATGGCGCGTCGCCGCAAGTGCTATGAACACAGGGGAAAACTCGGTAGTCGTACGATTTGAAAGTGGGTTGGGTAAGGCTGGCGATTGAACGGCTATCCAGGAAATGCTACGGCCAATTTAGCAATGAATTCGTCGATCGCAACCCTCAAGGCATCGGCGAGTTGTTTGTGCCGTTCGATATCAAGCATCCCACTCTTAACGTAATTCTCTAGTGCCCCTTGGGCTTCCAGCATTCTTTCCTTGGCTCGTTCGACCTCAACTGGGAATGGCATAATTATCTCTCCGAGAATAATATTCGCGAGATTTCAGAAGGAGAATAGCCCCGATTCCAGCCGGCGCCTCTATTTACCCTTTGGGCGCAATCTAAACGTAGCACGGATGTGTCGCTGAATTCAATCCGTCCATGATTTGCTGCTGCCTCATGGATTGAGTTTAGGTCGTATGCCTTTTGCCCCGTGCGTTTTGGTTTTCCTTTGCGGCTCCGCTGCGCCGTGCTACACGCTTTGGCTGTGCGGATTTGTCAGGTAAAATGGCATCTGTCTTTGGGGTCAATAGGAAATTCCGGCATGCAAAGTACAAGGACTAACGCATGATCCAGCAATCCCGCGCCGCCCTTTTCTTTCTCCTCCTGCTGAGCTTGGCTGTATTTCCCACCCACGCGGTGGGAGCACAAGCTCTTGCTCTCGTAAACGCCACTGTCTATTCGTCGCCCACTGCCGCTCCTCTTCAGAACGCGGTCGTTGTAACCTCCGGCGGGACCATTACCGCTGTCGGCAGGCGCGGCGATGTCAAGATCCCAAAAGATACGCGCGTGATTGATTGCCATGGAAAAACCATTGTGGCCGGATTCTGGAATAGTCACGTGCACTTCATGGAACCGGAGTGGAACAATGCTGGCGGTGCGCCGGCCGCCACCCTCGAAAAGCACATGCAGGAAATGCTGACCCGCTGGGGCTTCACCACCGTCTGGGATCTTGGCTCCGACCCCAACAATTCGCTCGCTCTCCGCCGCCGCGTCGAATCGGGTGAAGTCCCGGGCCCCAAGATTCTTCTTGCCGGCGACATCTTCCCGAAAAACGGCCATCCCGTTTATTTGCCTGCCGAGATGCATCTCCCCGAAGCGGCCACGCCCGATGAAGCCGCGCAATTGGCTCGCGAAGACCTACGAATGGGCCTGGACGGCATGAAGCTCTTTGCCGGCGCATTCATGGGTGACCAACCTGTCGTGAATATGGATGCAGCCATCGTGAAGGCCGCGGTGGATGTCGCCCACGCGCAGGGCAAGCCGGTTTTCGCGCATCCGCAAAACAGAGTCGGGGTAGACAACGCGGTCGCGGGCGGCGTCGATATCCTCGCCCACACCGTTCCCACGGAAGGCGGCTATGCGGCCGAGGAACTGGCTCGTTTCAAATCCCAACACACTGCCCTGATCCCTACGCTCTCGCTTTGGAAAACTATTGTCCCCGATCCCGCCGTAACCGCCCGGGTGGTTCAATCCGGCGTCGACCAGCTCAGAACTTTTCAAGCGAACGGAGGCCCCGTTCTCTTCGGCACCGACGTCGGCTTCATTAACATTTACGACACTTCTCTCGAATTCGAACTCATGCATCGAGCCCTCTCGGAAAGCGAAGTGCTTGCCTCACTTACTACCAATCCTCCGGCGTATTTTCACGCCACCCATCAAGGCCGGGTGGAAAAGGGATTTGACGCCGATCCTGCCGTCCTCGATGCCGACCCCGCCGCCGATGTTCGCAACCTTGCCAAAGTTGCCTACACCATCCGCGCGGGCCAGGTTGTCTACCAGTTAATTCATTGATGGATCGGAATTCTCACATAACTGTCGTTTCGCCATTTGGTCCCAAGGGCTCTTTTGCATCGCTAATGTTCTCGTCGCTCACATCTTGGCCGGTGCCTTATTCTAGCTCGCTTTCAAGATGAGACTAAAAATGATACAATCGCGGCATGTCAAGACCACGACACATCGATTGGAAACTCGTCTCGAAAGCGCGAGCCGTCGTTGCCGAAACCACCGA